>CAUQDZ010000006.1:0-48833 GCA_963517005.1 uncultured bacterium | reverse complement strand
AATGAACAAGATCCTACTTGTGCTCTTCCAAAGCTTAAAAAAAGTTGGACCTGCTCTGACTCAAACGGAAATAGACTCCATTGTCAAGCTACACAAGACTTAGGAAAAAAAGATCCAAAACAGACTCCAGTGAGCTGTCCATCTGGTCAGCATCTCGAGAATGGAAAATGTATATCAAATACAAAAACCGTTGATTGTGATGAAACTGGAATCAATACAGCAAATGGAAGCGTAAATACTTCTCAAGTTGCCATTACTCGATCAGAAGCGACAAAATCATGGTCAAAGCCAGCTAAATGTGAACTAACTTGTAATACAGGATATAGAAAAGATGATTCCAATTCGCACAATATACATTGTGCAAAGCTAGATTTGAGATGGAAGTGTTGAGATAAAGAATCAGGGAAACATTGTGTTAGAAAGAAAATTCCTACAACCTATAGTTGTCAATGATGAAAAGAAGCACCTACAAATTGTAATTGTAGGCTATATGATCATTCCTGTATTGCAAAGTGTGCAAATAAACCAAGAGAAATGTATATTTGTTTTGGTCTTTCTGAAAATCAATGTAAAGGATCAATAGGACAAATGAGATGATGCTCATGGTTGCCAAATTTAATTTCAGAAACTAATAGTTGTAATACATATACATCTGAAAGCTCTTGTAATAATGATTCTATGTGTAATCGAGGGTTCTCTTCATTAAGGGAAGAGTTCGAATCACATAATTCTTTAAAGAGAGCCGTTTGTATGGAATGAAATAATATTGTGGATGATTCTATTTGTGAGGAAAACAACATTCCAAATCCTTGTGGTAATACAAACTTAGATTGGATCACAACATGTCCTTCAGGTCAACATTTCGAAAATCGGTCTTGTGAATCTAACACAAAGACCGTTGCCTGTGATGCAACCTGAATCGCCACGACTGAAAATGGGAAAACAGTGAATAGAGCTAAGCAAGTACAAGTTACTCGATCAGACATAACTCACTCATGGTCAAGACCAGCTAAATGTGACTTTACTTGTGCTACTGGTTATGAGGAGAGAGGTAATCAATGTGTGAAAGATACACCTAAAGAAACAGAGATGTGTACTTATCATTGGGAAACTACTCAAATAAGGGATACAAACGGGAGTTATACAAGAGGAATTTGTAAGCAAATAAAAACTAACTCAGAACCTATAAGACCAAGACCTTGATGAGTTAATAGATGAAGTGAACATCCAAGAGAGGAAAAAATACTCCCTTATACTACTGAATCAGAATGTCGTGAACACGGAGGAGTTTTTACACACCTGGGAAGTGCTAGACCTGAAGTTTTATATAGACAAGAATGTAAAGATCAAAAAGGTAATACTACATTGGATACTAGCCGTTGTGCTCCTCCATTTAAAGAATATCCTTGTCAATCTGCTACCGAAAGTCCTAGACCAACCCCTCCACCTCATCCATGAAAGCCAGAAACTCCACCACCTCGCACATGATGAAACCAAGGACCTCCACCACGTCCGTGAAAGCAAGAGACACCTCCGACGCCACAAAAATGTCCAAAACCAGTTATTTCAAATGTTGATGTTTCAAAGGATAAGATCTATTTTTCAGCACCTAATGCTCAGGCATTAACCGTTAATAGATCTTCAGATAAGATTCACTGGAGTAACGATACTGCTTGAGCAACATCTCCAAGAGACTACAGATATTGAAAATATATAAAGATTACATCTCATTGTAATGGTTGAAACATTGAATCAGATATTTTTGAAGTAAAAAATCCTAAATCCGATCCTTATTATCAGGGGAAAATAGATCGAAATGGAAATCCATTTGAATGGGAAAATAATAATGTCATTTATGATAAAAATAGACAAAAAATATGAATAATCTCTAAAATTATTGATTGCTCCCCAGATACTCGTAATTTCTACTGAAGTCCTATTCCAAATAGACTACAGTGTAATTCACATAATATAAATGATAGTACTAATTGATTATCAATATCCTACGGGGGAAATATAAAACTTTTACAGCATTTAGTAGGTCAAGGAACATATTATGTACCTTGAATAGATGGGCAACGAGATAAATTTGATGTTGAAGTAATCAATTATGTAACGCAAGACTGAAATTATTCTCCGCCATTTTCTAGAAATGGATCAAAAATTACCAATGTTGAAACTCATATTTGAAGTACCAGAAAATAGATAAAAAACTCTGACTTAGCTCAGAGTTTTTCTCTTTCTCCTGATCATACAATATGTAAGTATAATGCTCAACTTCTCCTATAGCTACTCCGTATGGTTACAATCAATCAGATATACTAACTCACTCTTCATTCGTAATCAATTACACATCTCTTTACCTCAATGTCAAGGAGAATAAATGGGAAAATAGATCAGATTTTTCTTTTTTTGTAAAAAATCAGTATACTTAAAGAGATTTATCTTTGATGCAAGGAATGATGAATAATGATGCATTTTCAGTGCTTTTTGGAGGGCAAGAAAGTGGGAATACTCACTCACAAAAAATCACTCCTAAAGCTCATACTCCTATAACTGAGCAACCCAAAGTTTCGTCTAAAAAGATTGAACTGCAAAATCCTACTCCAAAAGCGAAAATCCCAACAATTGAGAAATCTCAAACAACAGCTGAGAATATTGAAATACAAAAATCTACTTCTCAGGTTATTTTTCCGACTATCACGCAAAATACAAAATCAGGAGACAAAAAAAATAAAAAATCAGACTTTTTCCCTCGTTTTTCTCTAGGGGAAAAGACCAAAAACTTTCTCAAAGAGACTAAAGCAATGATCATCATCTTTCTTAGTATTTTGTGTGTATTTTATTTTTTTACCAATGCACAACTTGTTTTTTATACTTTCAAAGATGCTTTTTCTAGTGTAAATGCAGCAGAACTTCATCAAATCTCAGAAACCCTTATGCATAATGCTGCGGAAAACGAGAAAGAATCCAATCTCAAACAAATTGAAAAAAGATTTGCTCAGATCCAAGAGGAAAATACTACTGGAAGTATTCTTGCACTCTGAATGGAAGAGCTCGCTGAAGGAAATGCCCAAGACCTTAACTATAATATCCTCCCTCCTACCAACAGGCTTATCATCCCTGATCTTAATATCAATGTTCCACTTGTCAATACAGAAAGCAATGGGAGAGTGGACTTTTCTCAAGAAAATTTTGATGATGAACTCACTAAAGGAGTTGTAAAATATCCAACAACCCCTACCCCATGAAGCAAAGGAAATACCCTTATCTTTGGGCATACCTCTACAGAATGGTGGAAAAAGAATGAATATGGTGTAGTTTTTAGAAATATTCCAAAGCTCAAAGCAGGACAGAGATTTCAAGTCGTATGGAATGGGCAATTGACCACTTATGAGATGGTTGAGAGAAAGGTGGTCTTACCAAAACATGTTGAGGATTACTATCACGAATTTTCCGATAAAGGCGAAAGCTACTTAACTTTGATGGGATGCTATCCGATCGGAACTGCAGACAAAAGAATGATGATCGTTGCTAAAAAAATTCCAAATCCATAAAAAAAGAAAAAACGCTGATTGAAGTCAGTGTTTTTCGTTTTTTCTAACTTTCTTACTCAATAAAACCTCCAGACTGGATATCTCGTAATTTTTTGTAGATACCATCTGGATTTTGGATTAGCTCGGAATGGGTTCAAACTTCAGCTATTTTTCATTGATCCATAACGATGATACGATCCATCTGCATAATAGTTGAAAGTCTATGAGCAATAATAATTGCTGTTTTCCCTTTGAGGACTTCAGTCATTGCCTCCTGAATATATTTTTCAGATTCACTGTCAAGCGCTGAGGTTGCCTCATCCATAATTAAAATCGGTGCATTTTCAATAATTGCTCTAGCAATCGCTATTCTCTGTCTCTCTCCTCCTGAGAGTTTTATTCCTCTCTCTCCAACTAGTGTTTCATATTTATCTTCGAGATGATTGATAAAGAGATCACATTTTGCCATCTTGGCAGCCTTGTGAATTTCCTCATCAGTAGCATTAGGATTGGCATAAGCGATATTTTCCTTGATCGTACGATGAAAGAGAATCGGATCTTGAGGAACGAGAGAAATATGACTTCTTAGGCTCTCTTGAGAGACTTGAGCAATATTCTGATCATCAATCAGAATTTGGCCTTTTTGAATATCATAAAACCTAAACAGAAGCTTGGTAATCGTAGACTTTCCACTACCAGAAGCCCCAACAAGTGCAACATGTTCTCCCGGCTTGATTTCAAAGTTAAGATCTTGGA
Organism: uncultured bacterium; assembly: GCA_963517005.1. GTDB lineage: Bacteria > Patescibacteriota > Gracilibacteria > Absconditabacterales > Absconditicoccaceae > HOT-345. The sequence continues at coordinate 44,541 of CAUQDZ010000006.1, read as the reverse complement.
AAAGCTGCTCATCTTGATAAGAAAAATCGACATCTTGGAATCTGATTTTTGCCTCGTTTACCTTGAGGTCAGGAGCATGCTTGATATCTTGAATTTCTCGTGGTGTTTGGATAATTTCCAATCACTCTCCCACTTCACTCACCGTCCTTGAAAAACTTCTAAATACTGATCCAATTGAGAGTACTTGATCAATAATCCTGAGAATATAGGTTTGAACTAGGACGATCATTCAGATTTCAAGACTTCCTTTTCCTCGCAAGCTAAGTGCGTATCGTACCGCTCCAATCTCCAAAAAGACTACTGCAACTAACGAGATCATCCACATCAGATTGAAAATGAGGTATTGCTTTGTTCTGGCCGATGTCGCTTCAAGATTGAGTTTTGAAAAAGAGTAAGCCTCTCTATCAAAGGCCGCAAAAGTCTTAACAGTAAGTGCATTTCCGATCGTATCTGACAAAAGCCCACCGAGATCAGAATCCAGCTTATTTGCTTTTTCCTGATAGGGTTGGAGCCAATTGGTAACTCGATATTGAATCAATGAAAAAAGAACGATAAAAATCAGAATCCCAAGAGCAATCATCCAGCTTTCACGAGCAACAATTACCACGATCAAAAACACATTGAGAAAAAATGGTAGAACATTCCAAGTCAGCATATCCGTAAATCTTTCCAATGCTCAAATTGTTTTTCTAATCTGGGAGACTAAGGTCCCAGAAAAATGCTCTACAAAATATTGATAACTATGCTTGTGCAAATAAGAAAAAAGCTCGTCATAAAGTTTTTGTTGCATTCCCATTTCGAGCTTGATTACTGCATAATCATAAATACGAAAGATAAGTGAATTATTAAAAAGTTTTATCGCAAAAATCACCATCAAAACTCCAATCGCATGCTGAGCTATTGGATCTCTCGCAAGCTGAGTTTCAGAGAGAATATTGATCATATCTGAGTAATAAATCGCAGGCAAAAGTCAGAGAACGATCGAAGTTATTCTTCCCAAGAGTCCAAGTGTTGCCCAGAGAGGAAATTCTTTGTAACGCACAAGGATAAATTTAAACACCTGAAAAAATCAGATTTCTTTCTTTGTTTTCATTTTAGTCATTATGATCTTTTGCAGTAAAAAACTGGATTCTAGTATATACAATCTCAAGCATGAAATCAAGAGAAATACTCAATTAACGATAACACAAAAAGCACCACTCTCCTGATAAGATACTGACGTCTCTATAAAATCATGGTGCAAAAAATTGCTATTACTTTTTTAAGAGGAATATGGTGCTATCCAATCATTTGGACAATCATATCCTGAAGCTCTTTTGGATTTGCTTTTCCTTTAGTTTGTTTCATACTTTGTCCTACAAGGAAACCGATTACACTTGTTTTTCCAGCTCTGTACTGCTCTACTACAGATTCATGTGCATCGAGCACCGCTTGAATAATTGACTTGAGTTCTTCGGTATCAAAAGCTGGTGCATCAAAGCCCTTTTCTTTGAGAATTTGCTCTGGATCTCCTCAGTTTTGTAGCATTTCTTCCATAATCAGTTTAAGTTGATTATCGATAAGTTTTCATTCTTTAACAAGAGAGAAAAAGCTGATTAACTGTTCTTTGTTTACCTTGAGCCCATCGATTGAAACAAATTTTGCAGTCATATACGCACTAATTGGGCCAGCAATCCATTTTGCGATCATCTTAGGATCATAATCGAGTGCTACCATCTCTTCAAAGAAATTGAGCACCTTGAGATCACCGATCAATGCATTGATAAATTCTTTGTGAAATCAGAATTCTGACTTCATTTTTCTAATTTTTTCAGAAGGAATAAGTAATTTAGCACGTTCAGCGAAATCTAAAAGCTCAGAATCCAATACTAAATCTGGCAAATCAGGCTCTGGAAAATATCTATAATCAAGTGCGTCTTCCTTACTTCTCATTGCAAAAGACTGTCCCTTGAGATCATCTCGACGACGCGTTTCCTGAGTCAAGGTTTCTCCTGAGTCTTTGAGCTGAATTTGACGTGCAACTTCTACATCGATAGCTCTCTTGATCGCAGAGAAGGAATTGATATTTTTAAGTTCAACTCTCGTACCAAAAGGAGCATCAAGACTAGGTCTAATCGATACATTTACATCAACTCTCATCTGCCCCTTCTCCATATCTGCATCAGAGATGCCATTTCGCTTAGCAATTCTCTGAATCTCTTTGGCAAATTCAACAGCTGCCTCAGCAGAATCAAAATCTGGTCAAGTCACGATCTCTATCAATGGAGTTCCTGCACGATTGAAATCAAGTAGCATTTGCCCTCCTTGATGCAATGATTTTGCGGTATCACACTCCAAATGAGCCTCTGTAATTCAGACTTTTAACTCTTTTTCAAATCCTTCTAAAAAGAATGAAACCTGACCATTAACATTGATCGGAGTATAAAACTGAGTGATTTGGTACCCCATTGGCAAGTCTGGATAGAAATAGTTTTTTCTATCAAAGCTTGAGCGAGTATTAAACTGACAATTCATTGCCTTTCATATCAGAAGTGCCTTTTGTACCACTTGGCGAGAAAGTCTTGGCAACGCACCAGGCTGCCCCGTACATGTTGGACAAATATGAGTATTAGGATGATTATCCTCAAGAGATTGGTCATTTTTACAAGGGCAAAAGATTTTTGTTTCGCTGGAAAGTTTGAGGTGAATCTCAAGTCCAACAGTAATAAGATAATCCATAGCAAAGAATAGATAAAATAAAACATCTCAAGTCTGACTTTTGTCTTTTTTAGTGATTTTAATAAGATTTGCAAGGGCAAGCAATTATCCCATAATAAAACATACTATACATACCAACAGAAAGTACATATTGGTCATATACAAATACATTCTCTCAAATATTCCTACATATCTCCCCAAAAATGGGAGTCCCATTCCGATTACAACTCCGATAATTCCTATTCTAGAAATCCAGTCTACAAAAGGCAAAATAGCAACCAAAGGAGAATGCATCTGTCCAAACAATGCTACAAAATTTGCCATAAAAAAACTAAGCAATCAAAACTGAAAAACAGGAAGAATGGTATTGAGACTTGTTTTTAGACGAAGAAGGATCTTATTATTTTTAGGTGTCAAAAAGTAGAGTCCAACATATCGTACAATTGATACCAAAAGTAAGATTACCCCTCACTCCTTAAATGGAAAATCATAATGCCAAAAAAGAAACCCCAACGCCATACACAGACTTTTTGAAATATTCAATCGCTCAGATCGCTGAAAATACCTTTTATGTTCTCACTTTGCATATTTTGCAACCGTATGAAATATAGGATTATGCTTTCAGCTATCTTTTATATGCAAAATTCACATACACAAAAAATAGCCTACTAATTCTACTATCGTTAGTCAGAAAAAAATATGTGCAACCATTATCAATAAACGAAATAAAATTCAAAACCTGATAACTTTTTTACTATAAAATATTATTTTCTTTTCTTCCTCTTGACTGGAGGCTTCTCCACAAGTTTTCGATCCTGAGCAAATTCATTTTTAAACTGAGTAATCAAAGCCGGATCAAGAAGTAATATTCAGATTTCTCTATTGTTATCAAGACTATTTGCTGAGAGATTCATACTTCCTAGAAGGAGAATCTCATCATCGATGAGGATCATCTTGGTATGGACATAAGGCTTTTTTAAGAGACGGACTTGTGAAGTTCAAAAGTATTTTGGTAGCTTTTTATTATTGTCAGTATCAGAGAAAATCGCTCTAAAAGTCAGACTTTTGGACTTTTTGGCAATAATATCAAAGAGTTGAGGATCCGTGAGATACTGAGTTTGAATTGTAATAGACTTTTTTGCACTAGAAAGGAGATCTGTAATAATAGCACGACAATTGATATTACAAACGACAAGATTTGGATGGAGATCAGTGGCAAGTAAAGTATCTCAAGAAAAGTCTTTTTGAAAAAGTGTTTTTAGGCTCGAAAGAACCTGAGGATCTTGGCTTCGAAAAAGGTGTTCACGATTATTGGCAAAGGTCGAATGTGTTAGATTGCTACTTTGAATCCAGAATCCGCTCTGTGCAAGTGTTATTTTACTATGCAGATATGTCGTCGGCAAGTGTTGGTCTGAAATTAGCTTAATATTTTGCAATCCTGATCGCTCGTTTTGGAGTTTTTTGAACGTATTTTGAAATTGATGATATTTATTATTTTCGAGCATAATGCGAAAATGTATTCAGGACTGGGCTTTTTGTTTAATCCAAGATTTTACTCTTTTTTCGGTAAGTTCATAGGTTTGAATACCAATCTGAGGAGAATTTTCAAGAGAATCAAGATAAGATGAGATGAAATTTGGATCTGGCATTTGTACAATAGTTCAGGTAATATTTTGTAATGTTTGTCTTCGTCAAGAAAGAAGAGTAAAAGTCTGATTTTTTTCTTGTTTTTGATCCTGATTTTGAGCAAAAGAAAATTTTACTCACGGAGAAAATAAAAGCACAGCAAGCAAAGCCAGCAATCAAAATAATGTATACTGAGGGGTGATTTTTTTCATCAAAAAAAGAGAGATAAATCTCTCAGATTGTATTTTTTTTGGGGGAAAATTCAAGAGTTAAAGCGAGGAATTAAGAAGCGTTCTGAGTTTTTTGATCTTGCAAATTGTGTAGCTTTTATTATAATTTTGTTAGCTTTTATTTTTATACTCTTCATTATGATAGGAAATAATAAAGAAAAACCTAATCTCAATGAATCAGCATGAAACAAAGTGGATCAGTACGAAACCACAAAAAATCTTCATGAAGTATTAAACCGAGATAAATATCAAGAAAATTTGAAATATCTCGAAAGCCTTAGTTTTCTAAAAAATAAAAATGAAATGATGCAAATTTACAATCCAAATTTTTCAATCCCTATTGCTGAAAGAAAACTGATTGAAGAATTAGAGTCTAGAAAAATTCCTTATTCACTAGATCCTTATGGGTATTGTTTAAGAATCTTTTCACCAAACAAAGAAACTCCACAAATTATTCACGGAATAAATTTTGGTCTCAATTCAACTTCTGTAGTAAAGATTTTTATGGATAAAATTTTGACTAATGATATTTTAAGACAAGATGGATTCAAAATTCCTCAAGAATACATCTTAGAGCCCAAAAATAGTCCTTTTGAGTCTCACCTAAATAGCTATGATTGACTTTTAACTTTTGCAAATAAAATTGGATTCCCTCTTATCGTAAAACCAAATAAAGGAGAAAGATGAGGAGGAGTCAGAGTTTTAGAAACATTTGATGATTTAAAAGCATTTTATGAAGAATACAACAATGGACTCTATAAAGACAAAATAGCTATTGTTCAAAAAAAGATTGAGGGAGATGAATATAGAGTAATTTATCTTGATGGGAAAATACTTTTGGCTTATAAAAAGCAACCACTCACCATGATTGGTGATGGAGAAAAAACTTTTGAAGAATTAATAGCAGCAAGAGATTTTAAACAAGAAACTCAATTGGAAATCAAACAACTTTTAGAAAAACAAGGACACAACTTACAATCAATCCCACAAAAAAATAAGAAAATTCAACCTTATCAATTTATTAATGATTTTAGCGAAAAAGATACTGAAACACCTTTTACTGATAAAGATGAAAAATTTGTAGACAGTATTGCAAAAAGCTTTTGAGCAAGATATTTTTGATTGGATATTATTAGTGAAGGAGACATCAATCAAGGAACTATCGTCGAGCTTAATGCAAAACCAGATGTCTTGTGGGCTAGAAGGGTTTCTCCTGAATTTAATCAAAAATTTCGATCAGAGATTATTGATGCAACTACTGCAACGACAAAAGAACCTGAAAAAAAGATTGACCGCTCTTTTGATAATTGACTTTCTCAAGAGGAGTTCCAAAAAAAAGTGAACACTCTTCAATTTTTGCAAAACAAAATGGAAGTTCTCAATTCTCGTTATGGAATCAAGCATTGAATTTTTATCCTTTTGGATGAAATCGAAAAAAATTGATTTCCTTACACTATTGATGAATATGGTTTTGTAATCACGATACATCTCCCAAATGGGAAAAATAGAATTATCTATAATGCTGATTATGGATTTGACAGCTCATCATTAAGGAGAATCTTTGAGGACAAAGTTTATACTTCAAAAATTTTGAGGCAAGGTGGATTTTCAGTACCTGAAGATATGATCGTTATGAAAGAAAAATCATCTTACAGTACCAATTCGAACAATACTTTGGCTTGCCTTAAATTTGCAGAAAAGGTTGGATACCCTCTTATTTTTAAGCCTAATGATGGAAGTCTAGGAATAGGAGTGCAAAAAATATTTAATCAAGAACAACTTTTAGAAGCTCTTGAATTGTATAACAAAAGCAATAAAGGGCTTTATTTATTGCAGCAATACATCTCAGGGAAAGATCATAGAGTAATTTATCTTGATGGGGAAATTTTGACTGCCTATGAAAGAATCCCTCCAAAGATCACTGGAAATGGAGAACTAACAATAAACGAACTCATACATCAGAATTTTGAAAACCTTGATATCGATAAAATCACTACTTATCTAAAACACCAACATCTAACGCTCGACTCCGTTTTACCCCAAGGGAAAGAATTTGAACTTTTACCAACAGCAAATATTGCAACTGGAGGCTTTGTCCGCCAAGTACAAGCAACGGAAAGAGATAGGAAGTTTTTAGAAAAAATTTCCAAACATTTTTGAGCAAGATATTTTTGAATAGATATTTTGGCAGGAGGAGAACTAGCCGATTGAGTCATTTTAGAAATCAACAAATCCCCTATTACCAAGGGAATTTCTACTGCTTCTGAAGAATTTAGAAAATCATATCCAAAGAAAATTTGGGAAACTATTAAAAAAGATGAAGGGTTTTAATTAAATAAATAACATAATTTAATGCAGTTTATTCCTGTAAGAACTCGTTTATTGCAAGCACCTAAAGATAATCTCTTTAGTATATTTGATGACTATTTTCCTCAATTAGAGGATGGTGATATGCTTTTTATTTCTTCAAAAATTTTAGCAATTCATCAATGAAGATGTCTAAAAGCAGACTCCATTGATAAAAACACACTTATTGAACAAGAAGCTGATTTTTTTATTATTAATAACAAAATTCCCTGAAATCTTTATCTTACCATTACTAACAACACCCTGATTCCATCTGCAGGAATTGACGAAAGCAATGCTAATGGATACTATATCCTTTTGCCAAAAAACTACAAGGAAGAAGTAAAAAAGCTCCATTCTTTTTTGTTAGAAAAATATCAGATAGAAAACTTGTGAATTATCATAACCGATACTACTTCTAGACCACTAAGATATGGAACCGCAGGAATTGCACTGTATAGTTATGGGTTTATCCCTCTTATTGATAAAAGAGGAGAAAAAGATCTGTTTTGAAAAAAAATGGAACTCACTCAAGTGAATATTCCAGAATCTCTCAGTAGTTTTGCTGTCTTTTTGATGGGGGAAACCAACGAACAAACTCCTATACTCATTGCAAGAGAACTCCCCTACATTCAATTTTCTAGAAATGACGAATATTGAAAAACCCTCGTTCCTGCCAATCAAGATATTTATTTCCCTCTGTTAAGAAATTTTCTCTAAAAGTTAGGCACTATTTATCCAAAAGTAAGCTCCTAAGTTTTTTGAAGGCTCTAGAAATTCTCTGTCTGATCACTTCTTGAGAAATTTGTAAGATTTCCTCGATTTCAGTATTGGATTTATCTTCGATGAATTTGAGAAAAATAATTTCTCTACTGGTAGGATCTAATTCCTCCATTGCTTTTTGGATCATATCAAGCTGAAAATCCTGCTCTAGCAAGTCTGTAATATCTGTCTCATCAACCAAAGACTCTTCAAAAGAATCAAACTCTGGATTAGGAGAATCGAGCTGTGAAAATCTGATTTCTTTTGTTTTTTTGAAATAATCTTTGACGGAGTTTTTGAAAATCGTCCAAGTATATGCAGAAAAAGACTGCTCTATATCATAACTTTGAACTGCATTTCGAAATTTTACATAAAAATCAGCGATGAGATCTTCACATTCCTCTTGATCAAGAAAATAGTTGTTTTTGAGATAACGGAAAAAGATATCTACTGTTTTGAGATAAAAAGTATTGAACGCTGATTCGTTTTGCTGGATCAATTGAAGCAAAAATGCTGTTTCAAATTCGATAAGAACCATACGAGAATATTATGAATTAAGAGACGTGAACTCAAGTTGTTCTATTGTCTAAAAATCTGATTTTTGCAAAAATTAGTAGAGTTTTTTGAGGACTACTGTATATTCCTTCTCATCGGTAAAGTATTCTGATTTAATTCCTCCAACACAGGCAAGAATTTGCTGAGGATTTTTATTGACATCAAAGGGAAGATCAAAGGTATGCTGCCCCATCTTGTCGATACTCAGTGTCTGCGTATCTCCTTCCACATCACAGAGACAGACCCCACAGTATCCAGTATTACAAGAGACAAGAATCTCGATTCCATGCATTGCTGCCATTTCCGCAAGTCCCTTGTTGTCCTCAGCTGTAAATGATCCGATTTCAACCCCTGCGTTATCTTGAATTTTTACGAGTACCGTCATAAGAAACAAGTGAAAATAAATTGCTATAAAGCTTTTTTGACATAACTTTTAAAGTAGTGAGTTTGATTGTACACAATCGCAACGATTTATCAAGAAAAAATAAAAGAAAAGTCTGAGCCTCGATTTTGTGACTTATTTTGCGAAGGGATTTTTGACATTTTTGAGGGAAAAGATATAATTAAACGGAGATTTTATGTGTTTTGCAAAAAAGATGCCACTAGAAAATCCTCAATCAAAGGAAGTTACTCCCGCTAAAAGTCCCACAAAAGAGACAATGGACTTGCTTGATCAATCAAAAACTAAACTCAAAAACATTGAAAAAGAAACCCTTCAATCCACAATTGAAAAGACAATGATGGGGGATTTTTTGTTGATGAATCAAAAAGATAGAGCATCTGAACTTGTAGACTATCTCCTAAATGGAAACTACAAATCGAGAAAAAATCTAGAGATGGAACAACTCCTCGATCAGATTTCTTTTTCTAATTTATCCTTAAATCAGCTTTTTACCCAATATATTAATCCACTCTACAAAAACAAAGTTACTCCAACTACGCAACCTTCAACAGCTACCGTGACAAACAAAGAGTGAGTTTTTGATAGCGTTGCCAAAGCCATAAATGCCATAGCTACTTCTACAAAAGAGACTCTTTCCGATCTTTGATCCAAAATTACCGACACTGCAAACAATATGAAAACAGGAATAGAACATTTTTTTGATACCATTTCAAAGCTTGTAAATATTGATGGAGTTCCTCCTAACCAGATCCCTATTCTCAAAGCTACTCTTGAATGAGGACAAAAACTTTTCAATAAGCTCTATGAATATGGATGAGGATGAATGGGAAAAACTATTGACTGTTCTCACTTAGTATCTTTTGCTTTGAGAGCAGGAGGAATCTTGATGCCTAACCAATATTTAACCTCTACAGCTCTTTACCAAAAATTTTCAAAGCATAAAATCGCAAAACAAGGTGTAAGAGCTGGGGATCTAATGTTTTGGGGAATAGGATGATGAGGCCATGTAGAAATAACTGTAGGAAAGCCTTATCGTAAAAATGGAGAATTATATATTAGGACGCTCTGATCCTCCAGCGATACAACAAAAATTTCTCCAATGTACAATATCGACGGAACCCCAGCGGGAAAAAGAAACTGAGTAGCATATAGAGTAAGAAAAATTGAAGACAGACACCAATTTCTCAGACCCTATTATGACATAATCAGCAATCAATCAAAAAAACAATCTTTACCCAGAAAATAATCAAAACATTGAAATTTATATGAATCTTATAATGATAAAGAGAACAGCTAAATTAGAGAAAAAATGACAAAATACAAAAAGAGAAGCAAAATCAAACTTCTCTTTTTTTTAATATCCAAATACAATTCATTTTAGACTATAATGTTCGTACTTTATAGGCAACATTTTCTTTTGGAGATTGTATCCCCTCAGCAATATACCTTCTAAATCGAGTTCTTTGCTTCTTAGCGAGATGATGAGTGTTTCTTTTGAGAAGTTCTTCCATCTTGTCGAAGGAATACTCGCCTTGTAAATAAGCAACAACCTCTTTGTAACCTATCGTTTGTAAACTCTGCATACCAGGTAAATATCCCTGATTCAAAAGCGATTGAACTTCTTCGATAAGTCAGCTTTTTAGCATTTCTTTGATTCTCGCATTGATAAGCTGATTGGTGGTTTCTTTGTCTCTCCAGAGCCCGAGCATCAAAAGTGGATGGCGAACAGGTTGCTGAATATATCCTTCAGTCTTGGTTTTTCAAGTTTTGTAGTAGATTTCAAGAGCTCTGATGAGATATCTGATAGAATTTGGATGAAGCTTTTGAGCTTCTTGAGGATCAATCTTGGAAAGTTCATGATAAAGGAATCAGGATTCTTGTGCTTCTTTTTGTTCAAGTTCTGCTCTTAACACAAGATCTGGAGGACACTCTGGCATCGAGAAATTTTTGTAAATCGTATCAATATACAGTCAGGTTCCTCCTACTATAAATGGCACTTTCCCTCTCTGTAGAATCTCATCGCAAATACGATCACTATCCTCCTTTCGCTGACCTGCTGTGTAAGTCTGATCTGGATCTACGATGTCAATCTGATGATGAGGAATTTTTGTTCTGATTTCAGTGCTGATTTTATCCGTTCAGATATCCATTTTGCGAAAAATCTGCCTACTATCGCTACTAATCACCTCCATATCAAAAAAATCTGAAAGCTGAACTGAGAGCTTGGTTTTTCCCGTTGCCGTAGCTCATCGAATAAGTACGGTTCAGCCAGGATTTTGATCGAGAAATGCAGAAACCGTATCACGTGCCTCCAAAGTAAGTCTATCGAAATCAGACATCAGATTTTTATTGTTTTTGAAATAAAATCATGCTACTAGTCTAGTGAATCCCTCAAACTTTGCAAGACAAAAAAAGAGAGACTGATTTCTGAAAAAGATTTGCAAAAAAGTGTGATCTTTGTATACTGAGAAAATCTTTTAGATTGAGGCAAAGAGAATGCAAAAAAAAGGATTTACACTAGTTGAAATTTTGATCGTAATTTTTGTGATTTCAATGGGAATGATTCTGATCATCAGAGGAATGAGTGAAACTCACCGCTACATCTCTGAAACTGCGCAAAAAACCGTCGCACTCAATCTTGCAAAAGAAGGTATCGAAGCTGTCTACAACCTGCGTAATAGCAACTGGAGAAAACGATCAGACATGAAGGATGAATGCTGGCTCAATGTTACCAACGACTTCTGCTCTGACTACTCAAGGAAACTTACAGATGCTCAAATGCGAATTTTGGGAATGAATAAAAACACAAACGATTGGTGGTCTCCTCGCGATATTTCCAAGATACAAAAATGGGAACGAGATGATAACAAAGCTCGATTCAAACAAACACCTATCAGAGAAAATTCTGACTTCCAACTTCTTTATCATCAATGACAACGACTTCCTCAAAGAAGTATTCCAAAGCCCGAGAGACAACAAGCTAAAAATAATTCACATCAATACTGAGAATATTCTAGAGTTATTACAATTCATGGACTCTTTGATAAAATAACAGGGGGAAAATTAACATGTAATACTACAGCAACCTCTCCTTGTAAATCCTCGTCACCAAAAGAACTTCGCTTTTGTTCAACAGTCTTTTATACAAAACCTTACCAATGAGTAGTCAATATCTGCTCCATCATGACTAATTTTGAACAGTAAAAATACCGCTTTGCGTTGTTTACTTCGTAAAAATGTCGCTTTGCGTTGTTTACTTCGTAAAAATACCGCTTTGCGTTGTTTACTCCGTAAAAAATCTGACTAAAGCGCTCGTTTGGTCTTTACCTCCTGAGGTTTTTGCACTTGTAGGTGCTGAGGATCTCAGGTTTTTTGATAATCAAGGATCTGATCAAAATAAGAGACACGACCAAAACTTTTTCGCTCATCAATCTCTCTAATTCTGTAAGCGACTCCCTCGATTTCCAATGAGTGATTTTCCTTATCAAAACCTGATTTATTCCTCGATGAACCAATAGTTTTCACCTTCCATTTCCCCTCTTGCTGAAAAGGCTTTTGCGCTACGAGCTCGATATGATGAACAAAGTTATGTTCAGATTTTTGTGGCTCTTCATATCGAAACATTAAATCGCCTGGTTGCACTTGATCCAGAGAAATTTGCTTTGCATCTGCAAAAAACTCCACAGTCCTAAAACGTACTGCAAACTTAATCCCCATCTGAGAAAATAACCACAAAATAAACCCCGAACAATCAAATCCCTCAAGATCTTTTCAAGCTCGGAGATAAGGTTTACCAATCTGACTCTCAGCAAGGGAAAATATTTGATGATATACTAGGGATTTGTCCATTTTTTAGCAAGAAAATAAAAAACCTCTCCCTTTATACGCTTTTTGGTACAAAAGTAAATGCATAGTATACCAAGATAGATAATAATATTTTATAAATAACAAAAACTCTGAATTAAGTCAGAGTTTTATTTGTTTTCGAAGTTTTTCCTCTAAGCAATCTTATCAAATAAGTATATTTTTCTTAAGTAATTGTAAGAAGTAGCTTTAAAAGTAATACTTACTATTTACCTCACTAAATCCTTTTTCTCCAACCCAACTTTTTACTTTTCCTGAATCATCTACAAATACCCCTTTAATACCACTATTATTAAGATCATCAAGGTCAGAATCCCCTGCATATCCTGCATATCCTGCATTAATAGAATAATATCCTCTTGGAGCCTTTTGAGTAAGTCCTGCATCAGTATAAAAGTAAATATGCTTTTGAGCAGATCATCGCATTGGTTCCGTTTTAACGTAAATCGTTTTATATTCCTTACTTCAAACATTATGTCGACTAAAAAATCCGTCTGTAACATTACTATAAATAGGGAATCAAGATATTCAAAAAGCACTTTTCCAATCTGATGGAAGACATATTTCATAACTATGAGTCAATCGAGAATTATTACATTCATTTCCTCAACCATGTGTATAGTTAATAAACTGCATAGGAATTGATTGTCTTGACGGAGATGATACAGGTAGAGTACTTATTGGTTTTGATCTATAGTTATCACTATATTTATCACCATATTCACTATCAATAATAAACTTTATACCATAATTCTTAATCGTCCATAATTCATTAAATTCTATATCTGCACTAAAAACTTTATGAGAATTACTTATAGTTGATCAATCTCTTCCCAGAGAGACTGTTCCATTTACAGGCAGTATACTCGATAGATCTACACCTGAAGCAAAATAATAAAAATGCATACTATCTAACTGTCAGAGATTTGTAAGATCTCATGTAAAATCTCAAATATACCCTTTCACTACTTTCATATTTCCTCTTTTAGATCTCAACCAAGATTTCGCACTACCGGTCAAATCTGGACTATTGATATCTGTGTCTGAAATAGAGGATCATGGTCCCGATACCCAATCTAATCCTCGTGGATATCTATTAATCGCAAGTAATCCAAATGATAAACTTCAATCTGCAACTGAATTTGGATTTATATATACCGTAATTGGAATTCTTTTCTCCAACTTTACACAGTACTCCCTTCACTTAGGGGCTGTTTTCTTTACATATCCTGAATTACAATTCAAAGTACAAGGAGTGGTAGTTTCCCATGTAGAACCGTTATAAGTCTGTAGTCCATCAGAGAATGTACCTTCAGTACCTGGGATTGGTAGACACTTCAATGGTTTAACACAGCTAGTACCATTCCAAGACCCATCTGGTGGACAAGTAGGCTTCTCTGGAACTGGAGGCTGAACTGGAGTTGGTTCAGGTTTTGGAGATGCTTTCTCTGGACAATTGAGATCTCCTTTCTTGGCTGTTTCACACGGTTTACATCAAACTCCTGTCTTTCCTAGTGCATCAGTAGCATCTGGCACAAATCCATCATTACAGAGGAAATATCCTGGCTTTGTATCTGATCCGTAAATCCATTTTCGAGTTTCCCAAGTTCAGTTTTGTTGATTCCATACTTGAGGAAGTCGCGTTGATCAATGATATACTGAGTTTGCTGGACGTGTACTATCAATATCTTCCGTTTTAGCACACAGTCCATAGAGTCTCGCTGATTCTGAGAGTGGCACTCGGCGATCCCTCAGCCCATCATATCCACAAAGTCCAGTTTGATTACCTCTAGAGAAAAGTGCTATTGTTCCTGATTGATTTGGAACACCATAATCTGTCCTTCTATTTTGTACCATTACTCCTCCGTGGACATGAAGTGTTCCTACTGCATTAGAGCCATTGATCGCTACTTTTCCATTAGCATAAAAAGCTGAATCAAGATTTGGGTTAAATTTTGCATCATTCCCATTAAAAATGAAAACATTACTCTTTGTATTAGTAACATTAGATCCAAAAATTGCTACATTATTACCTCCTTCTGAAGAGCTTGATCCGTTGATAAAGATATTCTCTCCAGTGATTTCTGCATTATCCGTATTATCCGTATTATTCGCATTATTAACAAAAATATTTTTCCCATCTGTTCATACTCTCTGCCCCCTGATGATTGCAGTATTGAATGATTTAGCGTTGGAATCTGTAGTATTAACAAGTAAGTTATTTTGTCCCTCATTTCTATTTCCAGATCCTCCCAAAATTACAGAATTTTGTCCTTCATTTCTATTTCCAGTTCCTCCCAAAATTACAGCACTAGGATTAGATACGGTATTTCCTGCATTCTTGTCTTCAATTACAATATTTTGCATATTGAGTGCTCCGAGGGCCTGTACTGAGTTTGTATCTTGATCATACTTAAATTCCACATTTCCATTTGTTCCAGTGATCACCAGTGAAGTCAAATACTGTACATGATTTTGTACTCCATCTACCTTGAGCGTAGTGTCTTGTGAAGCCTGAAGGGGATTCAAAAGTCCTGCACTATAAACTGCTATTGCTCATAATGAAAAAACTGCACCGGCAATTCCTAGCTTTGATCGAGGCAAATTTGTTGTTTTTTTTGTTTTTGGATTCATTTCCAATTGCTAATGGAATAAAACTTTTCATCTCCATTATACTCGAGGCATATTATTTTGTCAAAAGTTTGAAAAGTTTTTGACCTTCATTTTTCCTCTTGCAAAAATGAAACTTTTTTGCACACTTGAGGACAAGATTTATTTTTTCCACAAGCTATGCAACTTTACCTCAAATCGTTTGACTCAAAAAAAGTTCAAAAGTCTGACTTTCCCTATCATTTTCACCGCGATGAAAAAAAAAGGCTTTTAATTGAGCATTATGGGCTAAGAGCAGATGAAACTGAAAGACTTGCTATCCTTGAACACCATCACGGACAAAAATCAGATTTTTTTTCTGCTTCTTATAGTGAAGAGTGGTTCTTTTTAGCTTTTGACCAAGCAAAAATTGGTATTGATATCGAAGTAGTCAAGCCTAGAAATCCCTCACTTTTGGCAAAACAAGCTGATGAACTCTCAATTCTCTGAGCCTCTAATCGAACAAACTTTTATCGCATTTGGACTGCGAAAGAAGCTATCTTAAAAGCAAGCAATACTCAGAACCTTGATCTCCTCTGGCAAATCAAACTTATTGAAACAAAAAACACCTCAGAAGTTGTATGAGAGGTGTATTTTGATCAGATCTTAATTTTTGAATGGAACAATCAACATTATGAAGTGAAAAGTTTCTCCCATCAAGAAACCATAGGTGCTGTCTCTACTATCCCTCATCAGTAAGCTTGAGGATCAAAGACTTGAGATATTCACGTTCTGCTGGGGTATTCACGAGCTTGAGGGCTTGGAGATAATTTTCTTGTGCATGCTGAATATGTTCTTTTTCTGCAAAAATCTCTCCTTGCAACTGATAAAACTCTGGTAATTGGTATTTTCTAGCAAGGCGATGTGCCTGAGCAAAAAGGTCAGATTTTTCTTTGTTATTTTGAAGTTGCAATCCTAACTCTCCATACTCACAAACGGTTTGATCTTTTGCTCATAAGAGTTTTTTACACTGAGCGAGATAGGTTTTGACAAGTTTAGGATCTTTTACTAGATAAGAAGATGCTTTTCCCTCACGATAAGGTAGATAGAAAGCATGCTGAAAAAAAGTATAAAAATCTGACTTTTGGAGCTCGGTATAGCCGATGAGTCTTTGCCAACTAACAAGTGCTTTTTCTTCTTGATCAAGTGCCAGATAGCTAAGCACCAAGTATCTATCTCCATCCAAAGTCAGCTTTTGATCTGTTATTTGAGAAAAAAACATTACTGCCTGCGAATACTCACCGATTTCATAGCTCAGCACTCATAAATGGTAGAGGTAATTATTTTTTTGCTGATAATCAAGTTTGAGCAACTGCTGAAAATAAGCAAGTGCAGATTCATTTCTTCCAAGTTCAAAATCCGAACTTGCCAATACCTGATAAGGTAAAATATACGAAGGGTGCTGAGTCACCAGAGGAAGTGCTATTTTTTTGGCAAGTCCATAAAATCCATGATTCATCAATTGAAGTGCAATGAGCCCATCTTGATAATAACTCGGTACATCTTGCAAAGATTCATACTGCTTGAATGCGGTCAAGATACTGGTTTTGTAATCCTGATACTGAGGATCAATGAGTTCAGAAATCAGAGTTTTTGCCTTTTGATAATTCCCCTCCGCCAAATCGAGAGCTGACTGATAGTATTTGACTTGTTCACCACTGAGATAGCCCTGCTTAACTGTCAGATCAAATAATTCTTTGAGATGCTGATATTCACTCGTTGAAGACTGAGAAAAACTTTGCAAAAAGATTAAAAATTCTGATGCAAGCGGAAGTTTTTTCTTTTGTTCAGGGGTAAGGGTAAAAAAGAGCTTTCTCGCCTGGATATATTGATGATTGAGCTGGTAGGTATTGATGAGTAAAAGTTTGATCTCTTCGCTTGGATTTTGTTGATAAAGTTTTTCTAGAAGTACGATCTTTTCTTTAAGTGAACCTAGTGTTTCGATTTTATCTGCTGAGAGTTGAGATTCTGGAGTGTTTTCTAGAAAATCTGTGATCTGCACTCAGGTTTCAACATTTCCAGACTGCACAGAAAAAGGAAAAATTTTAACATAAGAGATAATCTGCTTGCTGATATGATATTTGCTTTCCAAAAACAAAAAAACAATCCAAAACACCACAAAAACACCCCCAAAAATTCTGATTCGAAAATGGATATTTCCAAGTTTTTGATTTCGTTTTTTCTTGCTCGGAGTAGAGATAGAAGTTTTAGAAGTGGATTTTTCACTCATCAGATCAGATTAAAATAAATTACAATCTATTATACAAAAAAAAAGAAAAAAATCCTGATTTTTTGAAAGAAGTTTATTTTTTGTATGGGATTCTTTGATTTTAGGAGAAAAATGTATTGACAAAGCAAGATATCAGTATTTCTTGATAGAAAAAGGGAGTATTCAGATTGCAAAGAGAAAGGATTTTCGTATCTTTAAGATCAGAATTTTATTTTTTTATCTCGGAGATGGCAAGAGGCATAGTGCAATCAAGACCCTTTGTCAAAAAAAGAGTTCAAAACTCCTCTTTTTCTGCCAAAAGTCTCCTAGGAGGTAAAACAAAAACTATTCAAAAAAACTGATTTCTCCTTTTGATCGTCAAAAATTATGCAGGATGGATGATTGCAATTGTGATTTTAATTCTCTTGTGACTCTTTTTGCTTAAAGGGACTTGGTACAACCCTAACTATCTTATCCAAAATATCACTTATAGCCCAGAAACCAGAGCTCAATACGAAAACACCGAGCTTTTTGTCCTTGCATCCAAATATCTGAGAGGACAATATGTAAACACGATTCAACTCTGAGAAAAAGGGCAGATTCTCTCAAAAATCAAAGAGCAATATCCCTTTGTTCGTGATATAAAAATCCAATACGAAAAACCACAATCTATCAAAGTGGATTTTAGCTTCAATTATCCCAAATTTCGTGTAAAGATAGGAGATAAATACTGGGGAATCTGGGATGCAAAAATCAATGAAGAACTCAAAAGTTCTCGAGCATTAGCACAGACAGGAGTAACGATAGATACCCCCGCATATTTGAGTGGAACCGATACCTTGACAGGATTTTTTTATGAAGTAGGATTTGACCGATTTGAGCAGAATATCCCAAAAATCAAACAAACTTTCACAGGAATTGAAAGATTTGTCTATCTAGCAGGATCTCCAAACTTCATCGTCTTTGAAAATGGGAAAACAATTTATCTTCACAGAGACAACCTCGACTATCAGCTCCAAAAATACGAGCGAGTCAAAAACAACTACAAAAACTTTGCTGGGGTCTATGAAATTGATCTGGGAAGCCAGACGCAAAATAGAGTCATTATCAAAGAGTAGAGCATAAAAACATTCAAATAAAAGAAAACACTGACAAAAATCAGTGTTTTTCTTTTTTTATAAAGTATTTTACTCTCGCCAGAGAAATTGTCTGGAAGTATTTTCCTTGTACATATTTTTTCCAAGGATAGTGCTGGATGAATCTCTGAGTCGTTGCTGTAGATGCTTTCATTGCCTCTGAGCTAAATTGTCTACCACTCCTAAACACGCTGGACAATCCACATCTAATTTTTTCAAACGATCAAAGCTTCCTGTCTGGGATAAGGTAGTAAAAGAGATTCTATCATTTTTTACTGCGATGTCTTCTGATTTATAGTGAGAAAAATCAACTGATCCAATTACTAGTGTTCTTCCTGGGATATGAGAGATATTGTCTGCCAACCAAGCAGAATGATAAAGACGATAGCTTGGCATTACAAGGATCCAAATTTTTGACACGGAGGGGAAATAATGGTTGAGAAATGGGAAATGCACTCCAAGCCCATGATCTTTGGTATATCGCTGATTCCCCTTTTGATAAAAGACATTTTGATCACAGATAATATGAGATTCTTTTCGTCCTTGTGCAAAGATACGAGTAGCATTGAATTTCACTGACCTAGGGGTACAGATACTGACTGGATTTTGCATATTAGGAAAGAAGTGATTTGGTGAAATCAAAACAATCTGATCAGGCATAAAGTTTGAAAAGTATTTTTTTTGTAAAAAAGCATAAAAGTCTGATACCCTCTGAGATTTAATCATAAAATGAGGAATTACTGCTAGATACTGAATATTTTCATGATTTTTTGCATTGAAATTCTGAAAAAGAGAAGCCCCTAATCCAACGACCAAGAGCACTCCCAAAATCAGAAATCAGATTTTCAAATTTTGCTTGCAAATTTGCCTCACACAAAGTGATATTTGATGTACTTTTTTCATCATAATCATAACATAATTGAAAATTATTTTCTGAGTTCTTCTCGCATTTTTTGAGAAGTAAGACTAGTAGCTTTCGTTTTTTGAACACCTGAAAGTGCATCGTAGGCATGTTGCCAGTCTAGATCTGAATATCTTTGATCTCCATCAAGCACCTTATCTTGCTTATAAAATTCATAATGAGAAAAGATAGGTCACATCACTACTCTCTTACCATTGATATCATCGATCATCACCGCCATAAGAAGAGGTCTTCAAGTAGCTTGATAAAGAGGGTTTCCTCATTCTGAAGTAAAAATATCTGCAATCAATGCCCCTCTCTCTTCCTTACCAAGAGGCTCTCCAAAGAGTTTTCTTGGGAAAGTAAGGTCAGAAAGCTGACGATATGAAGTTCTGAGTCGTTCAAAATCATCATCGGAGATAGTCTGATTTTTCATCTGTTTTTGACTCATGTCTCTAATTTTTTGCAAATACTGTCCAAATCCCTCAAAATTATCCTTGTCTGTAAACCAGTTTTTCATAGATTCATTGAGTGCAATAAGGCGATCAAGGAAGGCTGTGTCTGCTTCGATATACCCCTTTGGAACTGGCAAAGTAGGAGGATAAACAACGAGAAAACAACTATCATTACCACCGCCTCCCATTTCCGCATAAGCTTGCTTGGTATACAGGAGTGTATCGTGCTTGAGTTCGGTGTAGGAAGCTAGGTAGGTTGCGAGATTTTTGTAAATGTAGAGTGGAATTTGCTTGAAGTAAGGTGCATTATTTACAGGGACAAAGAGCTGTCCGAGCATCGCTAACCACTGATGATAGATGGTCTTGAGGAGGGAATTTTCGGAAAGTTCAGCTTTGACTTTTTCTTGTGCTTTGATTTTCTCAGCAGGATAACTGGAAACTTGCTTGCAAGTTCCTATTGCGCAATCTTCATTTTCTAGGACCTGTTTGGACTGAGATCTCTCTGAAAGCCAAAGATTTACAAGCTCATGAGCCGGTTGATAATTTTCCAAAACATCAGGAACGATCAAAGAAGTTTGCATATTCGGAAGTGTCAAATGCTCTTTTGTTGCACTTCCTGCGGTAAGCTGATCAAAAATGAAACTGTCAATAGTAAATTTCTCTCCAAAGAAGACAAATCATTCAAGCATCTTTTTGGCAGAATCTTTATCTGTCGATCAAACTGCTGGGGTAACATAACGCGCAGATGCGATCTTTTGAGGTTTTAAGTTGGATAATGTCTCTAAATCTGACTCACTGAGCGAAATCTTTCCATCTCTTGAAGCAATAAATTTTTGGAGCTGAGGGATACCAACATCATCACTCTCTCCGATCAAAACTCCAATACTCTCCTGCAATGCAAGGATTGGTTTAAGGAGATCAGAATCCATATTATTAAT
The DNA here is from genome assembly GCA_963517005.1 of uncultured bacterium. GTDB lineage: Bacteria > Patescibacteriota > Gracilibacteria > Absconditabacterales > Absconditicoccaceae > HOT-345. The sequence goes on along the minus strand of CAUQDZ010000006.1, from coordinate 23,770 downwards.
CATATAGAGTGCGGTTTCCGCTAATTTTTGGTCTCAAAAGTAGAATTTTTCTCTCATGAGCCATTTGCTCGCCATAAAGTAGGTTTTGAGAAAAGAGCTTGTCGTATAATGAGATCTTGGCTTAAACTGAGTGAAATCCTGCTTGATTTGTTTCTGCTGGATAAAAGTTGGACTATATGCCAACAAAAGTGGATCTAATCCATCAAAACTCTCTGCTTTCCAGATTTCAAGCCAAGTTTGTCTCAATGCACTTTGATATTTGGTAGGAACTTGCTTGAGAATCGATTCAAATCTGACTCCAAGGTACTTTTTGAGTTCGTTGTCAGTCATTTCTCATTCAAGCTCTGGATCCTCGAGAGTAGTATCTGGTCTATAGATACCATCTTGCCTCTTTTCAAAAAGAGCTTTGAGTTCATCATTGCTTGGCAAAAGTGCATAAGGAATTGCTCGATATGCAGTAAGAAAGGAGGCTTTTTCAGTCAGATTTTTAGACTGTTTTTTGTCTTGAGAAAGTGCGAGAAAATGCTTGAAAGATTTTTCACTGAGAGTTGCAAGTGTAACTCTTGCTGAACTTTCCTCAAAATACTTGAGCTCATTGGAAAAAATCTTGTGAAAAACATGGAGCAAAAGATCATTGGTCACAAAGAGGGTGTTGAACGGAAATCTTTTGACATAAGCATCTCCAAGGATATTTTCAAGAGAATAATTTGTTTGCGTTGTTAGCTCCTTCACTCTTTGAACTCGCTCTTCTCTATAATACCTCTCCTCATCTGAGGTATAGCTTGGAGTTGGATACTCTCACAACTGAAAAGGCATAATTCCAACTCCCCACCTTTTGATCTGATCAATAATTGATCCAGTAAGCGGATGATAATTTACTCCATCATAGTTTCCTGTAAGGGTAAAGGTTTTTCCTACTTTGATATCTTTGGGAGAGAGCGTTATTCCCATCTTATATCGATCTTCTGCTCCATAAGGAATCAGTGTAGGCTTAGAGTCCCCTTCTTGAGAATAAGACAAACATTCCTTAAAATAATCGACATCCTCTTGGGTAAAGGTATATTTTTTTGTCCATGGCTTGGTGTATTGTGATTGCTGGATCTCCTCAGCATTGACCATCTGAGAAAATTCAGGCTTTTTCATAGCCTTCTCATAGCTAAGATTTGATCAAGTCGTTCCAAAGAGACTTCAACCGGAAGATGGGATTCAAGGATTGCTCGAAGGCACTGAAGACGATGGCAAACAACCTGCCAACATCCCAATCCCCAGCAAACAGAAAAGAAATCTGATTTTATGCATGGCGGTTGATTAAAAAATAAAGGATAGTAATAGTATATAGTCTTTTAAACTATAAATGCAATAGGTATTTTCTTATTTTTTGCTTGTTTTTCTATGATAATTTCGTACACTGAAATCAGTTTTTTTTATTTTTTATATTGTGAATGATGACGACACGAGCTGAACTAGCAGATAGACTTTTCCCAGATACCAAGCAAACTATCCAAGAACTTTTGGAGCTTTACCCTGCGAGAGCAAATAGCAATCCTGTACTTCGTTTTGCTCCATCACCTACAGGTTTTTTGCATTTTGGAGGATTATATACGAGTTTTTTGTGCTGGAAATATGCAAAACAAACAGGAGGAACTATCTACCTCAGAATCGAAGATACTGATCAAAAAAGAGAGGTTGAAGGAGCAACTGCCCTTTTGATCCAGTCTTTGAAAAAGTTTGGCATCAGTTTTGATGAAGGTCCGATCGGAGAAAATAACGAAGAAATCTGATCTTATGGTCCCTATTCTCAGTCTCAAAGAGGTGAAATTTACCGTGTCTTTGCAAAACATTTAGTAAGTCAAGGACTCGCCTATCCATGCCGAATGAGTGAAGATAAGCTCAACGAGATCAGAGAATTTCAAACTGCAAACAAGATCATTCCTGGTATCTACGGACAATATTCTCAGCGAAGAAATGCAAGTCCAGACGAACTCTTGGAGAAATTTGAGAAAGAAGGTCAGACTTTCCCTGTTTTGAGATTTCGTTCACATGCAGACACAAGCAAAAAAATTAGTTTTTCTGATCAGCTCAGAGGAGAAATCAATATGATCGACAACTATAACGATATCGTAATCATCAAAGCAGATGGACTTCCTACCTATCATTTTGCACATTTGGTAGATGATACTTTAATGAGAACAACTTTGGTGCTCAGAGGGGAAGAATGGCTGACTTCTGTACCACTTCACTTACAGCTCTTTGGTGCATTTGGATTGCCAGCTCCAAAGTATGGACATCTTGCTCCAATCTGCAAGCTTGAAGATGGGAAAAAGAGAAAACTTTCTAAAAGAAAAGATCCAGAAGCAAATGTAGAATATTTTTTTGAAGCAGGATATGCTCCACAAGCAGTCTTGGAATATATTATGACTCTCGCAGATCCGAGTTATGAAGATCGAAAAAGAGAGGATGAACATCGTCAACTGTCAGATTTTGATTTTTCTTTAGAGAGAATGAATGTATCTGGTCCACTCTTTGATTTTGTAAAATTGCAAAGCATCAACAATAACTACCTCTCAGCTCTCAGCACTCAAGAACTTTATACTCAAGGTCTCAACTGGGCACAACATTACAATCCTACTCTTGCTCAACTAATGAGTGAAGATGAAGAATATACGCTTGCCGCCTTGGATATTGAGAGACACACAGAAAAAGATCCAAAAAGATTTACCCTCTATAGTGATATTGAAAAGAACATCCGCTTTTTCTATGACAGTGAATGGGAAGTTTTGAAAAAAGAAAAACCTGAATTTCCAGCAGGGATTGATCCTGAAACTTGGAAAGCCTTTGTGCAAGAATATTCAGAAAATTACAGCTTGGATGGCGATGTTTTAGCTCGATTTGAACAACTTAAAACTATTGGGAAAAAATATGGATTTGCAGCAAATAATGCAGAATTTAAGCAAGGGGGATTTGTAGGGAAAGTAGGAGATTTAGCAATGTTCCTCAGAATCCAGCTCTGCTGAGCCAAACAAACTCCAGATCTCTTTTCAGTGATGAAAGTTTTGGGAGATAAAAGGATTAAAGAGAGACTTTTGGAAATATAGGATAAAAAAATAGAAAAACACTGAATCTAATCAGTGTTTTTTATCAAAGGAAGAAAAGACTCCTTAGTGCTGTCCTTCTTCATTAAATCTTGCGATAGAAGTTTCGAGTTCTTCTTTTACTGCTTCAAGATCTCAAAATCCTCCAATTACGATTTTATCGTATTTTTTCACTTCAAGTTTCTTGATTTCTTTGAAGAGAATTTCAAGCTCCTTTTTCTTGTGAGCTCCAAGATCATCGATAGTTTGAATTTCATCAAATCTAGGGTCTACCTTACTAATTGGCACTGCAATAATCTTTGGATCTTCTCCAGCGTCATCTGAAGTATAAAGAATTCCGATAGGTCTTGCCTTTACTACGCAACCAGTAAAGAGTGGATTAGTAGTATAAAGACATACATCACAAGGATCTCCATCCTTTGAAAGTGTCTGAGGAAGAAATCCATAATTGAATGGATAGAACATAGAGTGATGCACTACTCTATCAAGCACAAAGCATCCCATTTCGTGGTCATATTCATACTTATTGTTACTCCCTGCTGGGATATCGATTACTACATTGAGGATTCCCGCATCTTTATCTGCATAAGTTGCGATATCATTTACCATATTCATCATCTGTCATATGAAAAAGAAAAATAAAAATCTGACTCTAAGATAGGGATTTTGCTTTTGATTGCAAGGAAAAAGATTATATTTTTTGAGCAAAGAAACTTTGAATCCTTTTTAGAGGAAGATCAACGATGAAGGATTCAGGATTTTGAAGCTGTTTTTTATTGAGTAATTGAGTCAAAATATTTCACTTATTAGAAATAAGATTTACATGATAATAGTCTTTAAACTGACAGAAAAACGATCAATCCAGCTTTTGCATATGCTCAAGTGCACCTTGTGAAAAAATAAGATAAGCCGCTTCTTCTCTCAAAGAATAATAATGCTGATAAGGGAAATAAAGTTTTTCAACATACCAAGTCTGATAATCTATTCGTGCAGAACTCAGCCTTTGCAGAAAATCAAAAAAATACCAATCTTGAGCTGAGAAAATAGGTATTGAAAGTAATGAATAAGAAACTTTATCAAGCAAAATCTGTGTATTTTTCAATGGAATCCTTGAAGAAAATTGATGAATATTATTTTGATACTTTTGGTCGGTTTTGTAATTCTGATCAAGGATAAGATAGTTATTGTAGTAGTTTTGTTGATAAGTTCTAATTTCTGAGAGGCTTGGATAAGCTCGATCCTGCTCTCCTTCAAACTGACCTCGTAAACGATCAAAAAAACTTTGATCAAAAAGTTCATCTTCCAATCTCTGTTTTTCTCTCTCAAAATCTACCTTTTTAATCTTTTGAGAAAGTAATGGGAGAAATTCTTCTAGATCTTCTTTTTTTTCAAAAGAAAATTGTGTATAAAATTCCAAGCACTTCGCCTCAAAAGTCTGAGAATGATTGAGAAATTTTACATATTCCTTGAGAAATAAAGATCCAATACAATGCTCAAGTAAATGAGAAGCCCCATCTCTTCTGTGCATTTTAGGAGTATAAATAAGGATATGATGCATAAAACACACTACATTATTATTAAAAAAAATTGCCGCCAGATTCTGACGTCAACCCGAAGCCTAGAACTCAATTACGACGACCCCAATTGCTGCTTCCACCTTTAGGCTTTATTGAATGCTCTTCAGCATTCTTATGCCCAACATTGCGTTCGCGTCCATTGTTGTTCTGACTCGCTTCCGAACCATCTCGGCGACCTTTCGCCTTGTTAGCCTGTTCAGAGTTTAGCTTCTCTTTCTTTTTACTACGGTTTCCCATATATTTTTTAATTTATAAGCAAGGATTGTTATGAAGAATACTTCGCCCTTACAATTTAAAATATATAAATTTCCTATAAAATATCAAGCAAAAAACAAAAACTTGCATTCTCAGACCAAAACACTACAAGCAGACTAATCATTTTTATCTCTGCAACAAAATATGTTTCATTTTCTCCACGAAAAAGTACAAAAAATCTGATCTGAAAGCCTGATCATTTCAGACAATTTCGGTATTCAAACACTCTATTTTGGGACTCAAAAGGTAGGAGATTTTTTCCTATATCCGTATATGGACGAGAATAGGAAATCAGTTTTTTATTTTGCTTTTGATTGCAAGAGAAAAAGAATTGTAAAAAGAATAGGAAAAACTAGATGCTAAAGTTGAAGAAATAAATAATATGCTTCAAAATATAGCTTAAAAAAGAACACAATTTTACAACTTTGGGGGTTAATTGTGTTTTTTCACTTCTATTTGGGGTTAAAATGTCTATTATAAAATATATTTTATATATTATGAGATGATTGAATACAGAACAACGAGATTTTTTTTGTTGTAAAAATACTTCCATGTAGCATCTTGAGGTAGTCCACCTGCAGCTAAGCATTGAGACGCAAAGTTTGCACAGTCAGTATTATTCTCATCTTTCCAAAAATAATAATCAGGATTGTAGGAGAGTGCATAGGTATAAGCATAACTTGCTGCAGCTTGACGATTATACTTTGAAGACTGTCTGCTACGAGTCATCGTATGCTCAATTCCTCTGAAAGATTGCTCTCTTTCTCTCGTAAATCGAGTCTCCCATTCCTCATCAGTGACTACACCTTGCTGTTTTTTCCAAGCTGCATCACTAAAATCATCCCTTTCATTGAGCTCTACAGTCCAAGCCCCTGTCTGACCTCTATCAGTAAACCCAGGCACCTCTTGCTCGTTATAATAGATTTTCCAACCATACTTACTTCCAGGTGTCTTTTTGAGCTGCAAGATTGTATATCCCCACTCTCTACCATAGAAATGTGGAGCATAGACTCTTACAGTCACAAAAATATACGCTCCTCTCTCTCCAATATGTTCTGTCAAAATACGAACATTAGGAGCATTCTCCATTTCTGAGATCCTATCGTAGTCGAGTGAAATCAGACTATAGATTGCTCTTCTTTCATACTCAGAATCAAAAAGAGCATCATCCATAAGATTATTCATAAAATCCGGAGTTCTTGTCTCCCAATTTCTGGCTAATGCAGTACGATACTCTCCAAAGAGAAGATTCCCAATCTCATGAAGTTGTTTTAGATCCTCCAGAGTCAGCTTATTGCGAGTCAAATACTGATTGGCTTCTCCTACCTTGTTCTCAAGATAAGAATAATCATACCTTACCTTTTCCCAAGGAAGAAGTTCTCCAGTCTGCTCAGTCTGTATCAATGTTTTAGCATCAGTCTGTGGAGCATTATCCACGAGCTCTTGCTCACATCCTGTCAAGAATGTTACTAGTCCCAAACTCACTACTACGAGTAGGATCATTTTTTTTGTTTCCATTGCAAACAATTTTTTATTGATAATCATTAAATATTATTGGTTATTCTATTGTCAAACACCACATTCCATCTTTCCAAGAAAGAATTCCACTCTTTGAATACAGCTGTTTTATATTTTTGTTTTCACAGGATATTTTTTAGTCTTTTATGAAATAATTGCAAGCAAAAAACAAAAACTTGCATTCTCAGACCAAAACACTACAAACAGACTAGTTGTTTTTATCTCTACAACAAAATATGTTTCATTTTCTCCACGGAAAAGTACAAAAAATCTGATCTGAAAGCTTGATCATTTCTGATAATTTCGGTATTCAAGCACTTTATGCTGGGAATCAAAAGGAATGAGATTTTTTCCTATATCCGTATATGGACGAGAATAGGAAGTCCGTTTTTTATTTTGCTTTTGATACTCGAGATCAAAAAAGCAATTTTGAACAGATGCTAAAAATATCTGGAGTCTGACCTAAGACCGCATTTCAGATTTGTCAGTTGCCAACCGAGGAACTCAAAGCAGCAATTGAGACGCTTGATGCGAAATTTTTTCAGCAAATTCCTGGAATCTGACCTAAACTTGCTAAAAAAATCATCCTTGAACTCAAAGGTACTTTTGACTTACAACAAGCTGAAAGCATTGATACCAAGCATAAAATCTTCAAATCTGTAGTTAAAACCCTCAAAAATCTCGGCTATGATGCGACCAAAGTACAAGAAGTGCTTAGAACTTACGAGGGGAACTTGGATCAAGCAGATCTAAGTGAAGTGGTAAAATGGACTATTTCAAGATTATAAGAAAAACTGAGATCAAAACTCAGCTTTTTTATTTTTTTTAGTTTTCCTTGATATGAATTGTATAGTCGAGAATTGTGAGATCTTTATTTGTTCGAATTTTGACACTATAGAGGGAATCTTGATCATTGAGTACTCATAAATCTGAAAGAAAAACTGTTTTCCTCTGATTATCATCACTTGGTGTAAAAGTAAGTTCCTTGTGAAAGTTTGGATTATCGATACTCTCTACCAAAATCTTAACCTCCCCTGTGTAAACATAGAGCGAGAGCTGAGCACGCTCGGCATGTGCTTTGGATGGAAAATGGAAATAAAGCAGCTCATTTTTGAACAAGGCTCTTTGTGATGCAGAAGATCCATAATTTCCTGCTCCAACCTGAGATCTGTGAAGTAAATTTTCCTCAGTATCTCCTCCTTTTCGAACGACACCACCTGTACCTTGAAATTTTTCCCAGCCGAGTTGAGTAAGTGGATATTGAAGAGATTGAGAAGATCAAGTGCTGATTTGAGGTGTTTCAGATGAAGGATGTTTTAGGATGAGAAAAAACAAAAAAAGACTAGAAATTACAAGCAAGAGCACCACAAGGATTGAAGTTTTGTTTTTCATCGGTAAGAGGAAACGAAATAAATATCTTTAAGATAATCATTGAGATTAAAAAATCAATGCTTTTCCATAAAAAATAATTTTGATTTTTTCTGTCTTGATTTTGGAGAGAGTTTTACTATAAGTGAGAGCAAATAGCAATCAGTTTTATTTTGGACAAAAAGAAAAATGGGATTTGAAGAAAGTTTACATAAAAAAATGGTCAGAATCGTACTCTGAGGTGTTGCACCGATCGAAGAAAATCAGGCTTTTTCTGCTTCTGAAATCAAAAAAAGTCGAAGACCAAGCTTTCAGAGAATCCAATCTTTCTTTGCTGAGGGAGTTGAAGAACTTAGGAGAGACCTCAATAAAGCAACGCAAAAAAAACAAAATAAAGCTGACTTTGATCAGGAATAAACTTGATACTTTAGTTATTTATCTATGAAATGGCAAAATACAATTTGGAAACAATCGTTTCTCGAGCAAAAAGAAAATGATTTGTCTATCCTAATTCTGAAATTTACGGAGGATTGGCAAATGCTTGGGATTTTGGACCTTATGGAGCCTTGCTCAAAAAAAACATTGCAGATCTCTGGGTAAAACACTTCACTCAAGAGAGAGATGATGTAGTTTTTATGGATACTGCAATTATTGCTCATCCTACGACTTGGCAAGCAAGTGGACACCTTGCATCTTTTTCTGATGCATTAATCGATGATAAAAAAACAGGAAAGAGATTTAGAGCAGATAAGATCATTGAAGAGTATTTTGAAAAAGTAAGAAACTGACTTTCTGACGATGAACTAGCCTCTAAACTTCAGGTTTCAAATCTTTCTCCTGAATCTTGGGGAAATGAAGGGATGAAAGCCTTTATTGAAGCCCATATTCCAAATAATCCTGAAACTTGAAACCCAGCTGAATGGACTGAATGTAGGAATTTTAACTTGATGCTTGGGACAAATCTTGGACCTGTAGCTGATGAAAGCTCAAAAGTATATCTTAGACCTGAGACTTGTCAGTCGCTCTTTACTGATTTCAAAGCTGTACTTGATAGTACGAGAAATAGATTGCCATTTGGATTAGCTCAAATCGGGAAAGCTTTTAGAAATGAAATTACCCCTGGACAATTCCTCTATAGGACGAGAGAATTTGAACAAATGGAAATTGAGTATTTCGTCCCTGCAGATCCTGATAAAGCTATGGAAATCTATAATAAATGGAAAGAAGACTGCATGCATTACTGGACTAAAATCATAGGTATCAAACCTGAAAACCTCAGATTTAAGGATCACGAGAAGCTTGCTCATTATGCAGCAGCTGCAGTTGATGTAGAATATGCTTACCCTCGAGGATTTGGTGAGATTCAGGGAATCCACAATAGAACCAACTTTGACCTCACTCAGCACCAGCAAGTAAGTAGCAAAGATATGCAATATACCGATCCTTTTACCTGAGAGAGATATATTCCTCGATGTATTGAGGCTAGTTTCGGACTCTGAAGACAAGTTATGGTAACTATGCTCGAATTTTATGATGAAGAACAGCTTGAGGACTGAAGTTCGCGTGTAGTTATCCACTTTCCAAAGCAGATTGCACCAATAAAATTTGCAATCCTTCCTCTCATCAAAAAAGATACCGATCAAGTACAAATTGCTGAAGACCTCTTCAAGAAACTCAGCAAGCACTGTAAATGCGAATACGATGACAGCTGAGCTATCGGAAAAAGATATAGAAGACAAGATGAAATCTGAACTCCTTACTGTATCACTATCGATCAGCAGAGTAAGGAAGATGGAACGGTTACCCTTAGAGATAGAGACACTATGGAACAAATCAGAGTAAAAATCGAGGATTTGAGTCAGTATTATTAATTTTTTTCTAACGCCAAAAGCAATTGAGCTTGGGCGTTTTTTTGAAAAAAAGGAAAAAAACCTGATTTTCTCTTGCATTATCACTAGATTTTTGTAAGTATACTATTGCTTATGAATATTTAGAGACTCTAACTGGAGAAACATTTTTTTGCAACGAAAGAAAAGACATCATTGTCTTTTGGGAATATTTCGTTGGGTAGAAGAATGTTTCCTCCTAAATTTTCTGAATATTCATAAGCACCAAAGATAATGGTGTCTTTTTTTTACTTTTCTAAAAATGACCAGCGATGAAAAAATTCAATTTTTTATCTTTTTTGATTGGAGTGATTGCAGTTGGAGGTGTTGGAGCATTTGCCCTAACTTCGCAATATCTCAAATCAGATGGGACTCCAGATTTTCAAAAACTCAAGTCTACTGCCAATGAAAATAGACTCAATGCTGAAATGCGAGATCAACTTATGGATGGACTCTCAAAAATGCAAGCACAACTTCCTAGTACTCATGGAGGAACAATTCCTGCAGGTGCAGTGATGGCTTTCAATCTTTCTTCCTGTCCAGATGGTTGGTCACCTTTCACTGAGGCGAACGACAGATTTATTATGGGAAGTCAAGGTAATCTAAGAGAAAAAGGTGGAAATAAAGAAATCATGATGCAAGCAAATCAACTAGCAGACCATAGCCACTTTTTTACCGATATTTTTTTTAGTGAAAATTGATATTCAATGGGGAATGGTATTTGAGTCAATGTAGCCTGAATGTTTTCTGATACTCGTGCTAACTGGATTGGAAGTAAATCTACAGATCAAGATAATAATCCAGTTGCAATTCTACGTAAAACTTGATGATATGTATTACCAAGTGCCTGATCTCATGCTAATTCTTATTTATATGAATGATATAAAACACGAGATCAAAATGAAGCGGATAAAGATCCACAATTTCAAAGATCCGAAAAACAACAACCTCTCAAGATTCTCAACCCCTATATCAAACTCCTCTACTGTGTAAAAGGAGAGAATACTGCCCCTACTCCTGCTCCTAGCCCAGCACCTAGTCCCAAAAGAATCAATGGTGTTTGCTCATCTAACATAGGTCAATGCGAGGTAGGCACTCCAACTTCAACAAAAACTACAGATCATTATGGACTTAGCATTAGTAATCGTTATAAAATCTCTTCATCTGTGACTACTCGAACTTGTAAGGGGGAAAATGGAGGACGAGATGCAGCATGTAGTCACTGTAAAAATTGAAATGCAACCGACGGATTCAAATGTGATGCTGGAAATTCACTCCTACAATAACCCATATTTTTCATAACTGGAGAATTTGTTCTCCAGTTTTTTTTGATATATCCCTCAAATGGCACTTTTTGGTATATACTCTTGCAGATTACATGATGAAAAAGATCAGAAGTCAGACTTCAGCCTTTTTTTCTCGACTTGATTTTTGACAGCTCTTAGCTATACTTTTAAAAGTGTTTATTTATTTAAGAGAAAAAACGTGAAACTCTGCTTTGCTCCTATGGATTGAATCACCAACTGTGCAACTCGCCTCATCACGAGTCAGATTTTTGAAAAATATAAAAACCCTGATGATACTATTCAGCTTTGGACTGAGTTTATGAATGCAGATGGCTTTATCATCAATCCAAGTAAGGTTATCAAGCATATTATGACTACGCCTGAGCAAAAGCCAATTGCACAGATTTATGGGGGAAATCAAAAAACACTCTGGGAAACTGCAGAAATTTTGGTCAAAGAGTACGCGGACTATTTTTCTGGGATTGAGCTTAACACCTGATGTCCGAGCAATACTGTGATGAAATGCGGATGATGATCTGATATGTTGCGTCATCGTGACAGCACTCTTGAGACGATCAAGTGACTTTCGGAAAGAGTAAAAAGCTCTAAAAGTCTGACATTTTCTGTCAAATCAAGAGCTGGTCTCACCGAAGATGATAAGCCTGAGCAGCTCGAGTTCTTAAGTAAGATTGCTACTTATTGTGATTTGATCAGTATCCATGGGAGAACCCTCAAACAACTCTATACAGGAGATGCAGACTTTGAGTTTATTGATCAGGTAAGAGCTAGTGTTTCTTGTCCTGTGATGGCAAATGGAGGGATCATAAGCTATGCACAAGCAAAAGAAATCAGTCAAAAGCGAGGTTTTGATGGGATTATGATCTGACAATGAGCTATTGGAAATCCTCGAGTTTTTACCCCTCATGAGCCTACTTTGGAAGAAAAAATCGAAGTCATCAAGGAACATCTAGAGCTGATGATCACCTGTGATTTACGATTTGATCAGCGAGGAGAAAAGGCTGACAATTATAAATTTAACCAGCCTCAAAAATCAGATTTATTCTTTTTGAAAAAAGAAATCAATCCTGATCTAGAATATCGTGCGATTGTAGAGTTTAGAAAATATCTTTTTCAATACATTAAAGGAATACCCAACGCTCGTGAATGGAAGCAAAAAGCAATTCCAGTCAAGACTTTTGGAAGTATGATGGAGATCTTGGAGGAGCTAAGAAAACTGGGGAACTAGAATTTATGTATTGTACAAGAAACTATGAAAATTTTTATTGATGAAGCAGGAAGAGGTCCTCTAGCCTGACCTCTGTATGTTGGTCTCATAAAGGAGGATATTCACTGGGATTTTGAAACCATTGATCAAGATTTTCAAGACAGCAAAGCCCTTTCTGAGAAAAAAAGAGAACATTCCTATACTCTACTGATGCAGATGAAGGATAAAGGACTTAAATTAGCAACTGGACAAGCAAATTCCTCTGAAATCGACCGCTATGGAGTAACTAGAGCAATCAATATAGCGATTATTAGAGGATTGTATCAGATTTTTAGTTCAGATTTAGAAGGATTAAAAAAAGAAGGAAATCTGACTTTTAATATGGTGAGAACTTGACTTTCTGAATGCTTAAATAATCAAAATATTTCTCTACTGATCGATGGGAAAATGGATTTTGGACTAAGGAAAGACTTGAATATTCCAGTTGAAACATTGATCAAGTGAGATAGTAAAATCAGAGGCATCGCAATGGCATCCATCCTTGCAAAAGTAGAGAGAGACCTGTCAATGACCACTCTTTCTCAACAATACCCTGAACGAGATTTTGACCAACACAAAGGCTACGGTACTAAAAAGCACTATCAAAAAATAGATCAGTTTTGAACTTGTAGTGAACATAGAAAACTTTTTTTAAAAAAACTTTTTCCTAATAGGAAACTTGAAAAATTTGATTGGAATTTACCTTTTACAGAAAACCCTTGCTAAAAGCAAGGGATGTTTTTTATGAGTAAGCTCTGAATTGAGCTCTATTTTCCAAAGATTGCAGCAGCTTCTCTGAGGTCCTGAGCTGAAAGTCCATCAGAAGTAGTATTTACAGTTTTTTTAAGTTGATTCTCTTTTTTTGAGGTTAAAGATTCTGAGACTTTTTCAACTGCGCCCTCTTCTTGATTACCTTGATCAAGATCATCTCCTTTTGTTAAATCTTCTCCATTTTCAAGCTTTGGAAGAGACTTTTTTGCTGAGATGACCAATTTCCCATCTAAAACGCCTACTTCAAATTTATTTGCGTCAAAGATATAATTTCCATTATCGTCCTTTTCAATCCCTTCTTCAAGAAGCACTTGTTTTTTTACATTTTCCAGCATATTTTGACTCAAAAGAGCATTTCCAGAATTTGTAATCGAATCTCAAGTTAAATCTCCGCTAACTGTTCCTGTCGCAGTGAAATTTCCACTAAGCACCACTTCAGTTCATGTGCTGATACTCTCCTCTTGAATTTGAGGAGTCTTTGTCCCAAAAAGTGAGGCAAATCGAGAATATTGATCAGGATTTTTTTCACTTTTTTCAAAAGCAGTGAAAGTCTGCACTTTATTCCAGATTTCTGTCGATCCCTGAGGATTTATCAAATAAAAAATCCCTCCAATCATCGCCAAAGCAAGCAAAATGATCAAGATTCTTCCTAAATATCTCCTACACAAAATAAGCACAAAAATAAGTACAACTACAATTGCAATCCAAAAAATCATAGTATCCATCATAAAAGTATAAAAAAGTTAAAAAGACTGATTTTTTTCTATTGATATTCCTTAAAAGTTCTTCTATCTTTACCTTTGATATGAGGAATTGGCGTAATTTCACTAGCAGACTGCCTTTTTCCCTCAGTCATATCTTGTTTAAGATCTTGAATTTTATTACCTAGCTTATCAATATCAGATTCTACCGATTTGATTTCCTCTCGGAGTTTTTCCCTTTTTTTGAAGGTGTTTTTATAGCCAGCAAGATCTCCTTCAGATTGAAGTTCGACCAAAGTTTTCCCCATTGCTTCATACTCGTCAAAGTATTCATTGTAGGCCTCTATGAGAACTCTTTGTTCTTTAACGCCTGCTTCAATTCTAGCTTCTGTCTCTCCAGATTCAAGTCTATCTTGTGCACTTGTCCAATTATCAGCAGTATGATAGAGTGCTCCAGCTGCTAACAAAGTAATAAAGGTGTTCTGAATAGATTTTTTGTGCTTTTTTACCCATGCTTTAATTTTAGATTCTTTGTTATTAAGATCTTTTTCTTGAATTTTTTCGCTCATAATAATCTATTAAAGATTTAAAAGTCTGATTTTATCACTATTTTCTGATCAAGTAGATTATTTTTTCTCAGAGGCAGTAGGCTTATATTTGCTAGGATGATCTTTTTTCCACTGGGTATTGAGATAATTGATGAGGAAGTCTCTACCATCTCCTTTTTCAATTGTTGGATAGTCGTTCATATCATCCCAGCTAGGGATAGTAGAATTTAATACTTCTTTGGTAGACAGTGCTCCCTTGAAGATAATCCCTTGCCATGCGGTAAAATTGTTCCGTCCATGAGGCTGTGCAAAAGGTCGCCCATCTTTATCTTGCTTTTTTGTGCGGTCTGGAATTTCGTTCCAAAACTTTGCTTTGGTTTGATTAATGAAGAGTCCTATATGCAAGAGTTCTTCGTGATTTTGCATTTGAAGCTCTTGACCCGCACTATTTACAAGTCCAGGAATCGTCAAAGTCTTTGCATTGAGAACGATTTCTCCAGAGTCAGATTTTAACATTATTTCCTGATCACTAAGAGCTGAAAGTTGGATATTTTTAAATTCTGACTTTTTGGAAAGATTCCTAAATGCCTCTTCTAAAGCTTGTTTTTGATCAGGAGTCAAGTTAAGCTTTGCGATCTCAGCATTCTCAGGGATATTTGGAATCAAGAGTCCATCATCTTTAAGCGAGACCATAATTGGGTCAGTAAGAACTGTTCATTTTGCAATAATTTTGCTCATGAGTTCTTGCTTTTTGCCTGGAGCAATCATCAGATTATTGGTCTCCATATAGGTTTCAAGGATTTTTCTGTTGTTGCTATTTTGATACAAGAGATCATCAAGTGTCAAGCCTGCATTTTCTGGATTCGCTAGTTCTTGTGCCTGAATATTCATATTCGCAAGGTTTTGATTGAGAAGCTGCGTAGCATTTGGATTATTGATAATATCTTTAATAGCTGAAATCTGAGCTCCGATTTGCTGTATCTTATCATTAAGCTGATTTTGTTTTGCAATGAGCATTTGAGCCTCATAGTAGCGTTGCAAGCTCACAAGGTCTATCGAACTAATCGGTCAGCTTTTTGGGCTAGTAAACTGAGAAAGCTGTGCATAAGGGACTCCGAGTAATGCCATTTGCAATACGGTTTGATCCAACGAAATCTGCTCGATAGGCTGTGCTTTTTCATATGTTTCACTGGTAAAAGGATTGTTCCCTGTTCTCCAAAACTCATTAATCAGATCCAGGGCACCTCTTCCTGTTGCCATTTGTGAAGCCATATTTCCTCACAAAAGCACTACTGCAGCCCCTAGGAACTTCTTTGGAGAAAGTCAAAAACTTCGATTCCCCTCTTTGTCAGTATTTCCCAAGAGCCATTTGAGTCCATAGAATGCTCCAGCCAATACTCCAACGGTTGTAATCGTTTTAGTAGCAGATCTTGCTTGTCCAAGATCCATTTTGGTATTTTCAGTGAGGAATTTTTCTAGAATATTAACTGGTTGATTACAGTTATCAATCCTTAGTCATGTCTGAAGCGACTGTCCTACAAAAGCTCCATTGTAGACTTCTACAGTTCTACCATCGATTGTAAGGGGAACGACCACTCAGGATCTGAGTAAATCTCTTTTTTTAATCAATTCAAGTGCAAATTTTTGTTCTCTAGGGATTTGAAATTTCGTATCAAGGTAGGTTCCATTTTGAAGTACACTATTGATTCCTGAGAGGGAATTCATAACATTCAGATTGTAGTTATTATGATTAGAAACCTGAGCAAGTTTTTCTTCAAGCTCTCTGATTTTTTTAAGATCTTTGCTTGCTTTTTTCTCAGCCTTGATTTGTTCTTTGAGCTCTTTAATATAATCTTTACGAGCATCCTCGTCATTTATAAAAAGTGCTCTTTGATCTGCAGTTGACAGAGAAACAGGACTTTGCTGAAGTAAATTAGAAGCCTGATCTAGACTCGCAAGTTCTGCTGCTGTAAGCGTGATGCTATTTGATTCAGCTTGCAGACTGATAAATTTAGATTCCAGTTTTCCTAAAATTTGCTGAACTTGTGCTAATTTCTGTGCATCAGTGAGTTGTGGTTGAGTTTCTATTTGTGAAGCTTGCTGTGGAGCCACTTCAGGCTGTGTATTCTTAGGCTGAACTACTGGAGCAACTGGAACTGTTTGAGGTACTTGCTCTTGAGGTTTTTTTTGTCCATCAGAAGCAACTTGAGAAGGAATTTCTGGAATTGGAGTTTGTGCATTATCCCCTTTCTTTTCTAATTGAGAAGAACCTGTAGGAGCTGGCTTTACCCCGTTTTCTGGATTCTCTTGCGTAGAAGTTTCTGTTGATAATGGAGGTTGCTTTTCGTTAGATGATGGAGAAGGATCTGTAGGAGTTGGCTTTGAACTACTATCTGGAGGTGTCTGAGTTGGAGTTTCAGGCTTTTCATCATTTTGTGCTTTAGAAGAAAATCAAGGAGTAGCTTGAGCTTTTACTTCTTTACTAAAACTTGCAAGTTTCGCACTTGTTTCGGAGATAACCTTATTGAGTCTTGCAATTTCCTCTTCATTTGCCTTTAATTGCGTTTCATTGGCTTGAATTTGTGCTTTGAGCTTATCAATCAATTGTTTGGTATTTTCTTGATTTTTAGTTTCAAGAGTTTTAATTGTATTGCTTGTTTCAGCAATATCTCTTTGCATTTTCTCAGTATCTGAAAGAAGTTTCTCCCTTTTTTTATTCCGATCGGCAACTTGTTCTTGAAACTTGTCTACGCTTGTTCCTCCATTCATCTTGTGTACCCACAATATATAAAAATCACTATAATTATATTTACAACTAAAAAAAAGTCAAAAAAGTCTGACTTTTATTTTCTCTTGTCTCTCTGTTTTTTGTTTTTTTCTTTGCAAAGAATAAGAATTTTCATAAGATAAATTCAGATTTTATCTATTTTCAGTAAAATGATCGAGAAGGATTTGCTCCTTGAGAGTTATGATTATGATTTGCCAGCAGAGGCGATTGCTCAAGTTCCTGCTCAGCCTGTGCACTCTGCAAAGCTCTTGATCTGCGAGGGTATTGAACAATGAACCTATCATTTTTCTCAATCGCAATTTCTTGATTTAATTGATCATTTAGATAGTCAGTATTTGATGTTTTTCAATAGGACAAAGGTTTTCAAAGCAAGAATTCCTCTTTCCTGAGTCAAAATAATCAAAAAAAATGGGAGTGAAGTAATTTTAGAGCAAGGAGAAATTTTTGTATATCGCTTACTTGGAAATAATCAGTTTGAGTGCTTGGTCTCTGATGGGAAACATTTTAAACCTGGTACTGAGATTGTAATCAACGATAAAGTCAGTTTTTTAAGCCTTGCTTTTACAGAAAATGGGATTGCTTTTGAGATCAAAGGTGCGAATTTACTAGATTATCTCGAACAATACGGAGAAATGCCCTTGCCTCCCTACATCAAGTATGAAAAAGAAAAGGAAAGACGATATCAAACCTATTTTGCACAAGAAGTCGGTTCAGCAGCGGCACCGACTGCCTCTCTCCACTTTTCTCCCCAACTAATCGCAGGTTTGGAAACGAAGGGAGTGGATTTTGAACGAGTATGTTTACATGTAGGACTTGGAACATTCAAACCTGTTTGGGAACAGAATATCACTGATCAAAAGCTTCATTTTGAACCAATGATCGTCAATACCACAATTCGAAGCCGTATTATGCTTGCAAAACTCGCCGGGAAAAAACTTTTGCCAGTTGGAACGACAATGGTAAGATATTTAGAGTCACTACCTTATCTTTGGAGATTTTTAAGAGCAGAAACATCGAAAAATCAAAAAAATCTGATTTCATCGCTTGATCCTGCGGTTATTACACGACGAGACAATCTCACTCAAGAAATCGATTCTGATAAAATTTTAGAATTTATCCCCCCTCAAGAACCAACTATACTTGAGAATTGAGACATCATTGTACATACAAGACTTTTTCTCAGACCAGGAATTAAGTTTCTGCTTGTTGATGAGTTGATTTCCAATTTTCATTTACCAAAAAGCTCACTTTTGATGTTGATTAGTGCATTTATGGGAAGAGAAAATGCTCTGCAAGCCTATAATTTTGCGATCAAAAATGATTTCAAATTTTACAGCTTTGGAGATGGAATGTGGATAAAACCTTGCAATCTCAAGGAAAAACTATAGACTAAAACTGTTCTAGAGTCTGAACAAAGGAAAATCCGAAACTTTACCTCAACAAAACAATAGAAATCAGATTTTTATTTCTTTTTCTGCGATGGAAATCACAATCCAAGCTGAACAAGCAAACCAAAGGTGCGATCGCTTCTTGAGAAAATATTGCAAGCCCTATCCGCAAGTGAGACTTTCGGATATTTATTCGCGAATCCGCAAAGGAGAAATTCGTGTCAATGGTAAAAAAACAAAAGAAGAAGCGAGATTATTGCTTGGAGATATTTTGACTCTTCCAGAAGAACTTTTGGGAAAAAAGGATAAAAAACTGACTTTGACACAGCAAGAGAGAAAACTTCAAAAAATTGATCTTGATGAAGTACAAACTTGGATTTTGTATGAAGATGAAGACTGGATTGTATTTAATAAGCCAGCAGGTATTGTAATTCATCCGAGTGCACAACACCGAAACGATCCATGTATGAATGATTATTTGGAATTTTATTGTCAAAAACAAGGTTATACCAAAGATAAAAATCAGACTTTCAAGCCCTCTTTTGGATATAGATTGGATAAAGATACCTCCTGAGTTTTGATAGCAGCCAAAAATTATGAAAGTCTCCAGTATATCAATCAAATCATCAGAGATCGTGCTATTAGCAAAAATTATATGACACGAGTTGCCGGGAGATTCCCAAAACACTTAATCATCGATAAGGCAATTGAAAAAACCTATAATGCAAAATTTGCTAGAGCTCAAATGCAACTCAACGACAGTGATGGACTCGAATCAAAGACCGAGTGTCGATGTGAAAAATCCAAAAAGCATCCCTTACTCTGAGAAATTTCTCTGGTAAAAGTGAAACTTTATAGTGGAAGAATGCATCAGATTAGAATCCACCTATCGAGTGAGAATTATCCAGTGCTTGGAGACCTGATTTATGGAAAACCGGTGATCAATAGAATTTTGAATAAGCAATTAGGTATAAAAAGACAGCTTCTGCATTGCCGAAAATATCAATTCACAAATCTCAATGGAAAAACAATCAGCTTTGAAGCTCCATTACCGATGGATTTTGAAGAACTTAATTAGTATTTATTTTATTAAAATAGAAGAAAAATGAAAACATTTTTTTGGACAAGTGTAGTTTGGATGCTCGGATTAGGAGCTTTTTGGTGTGCTGGAGAGTGGACTACTGAAGGAAGAGATTTCTGGCTTCAGATCCTACCAAATCAAGTAAAAGTTAGCCTTACAAATGCTGAGGCAAACCTTCCTGAAAATCTCGAGGGAAATACAGAACAGGATCAGCTTTCTGCTCTTTTATCAGGAGAAAATGAGACTATGACTGGGGAAAATCTCACAGGAGAAATCGAGACCAACACTGGTGATGTAGTCGCTACTGGAAAATTAGCAGCTGAACCTGAATTTATCGTAGAAGTTGCCTCTAATAAAGAACAAAAAGAAGAAAAAACTGACTCAGAAATCGTTCCAACCTCAAATCCAACAGACAAAAAGCAAATCGAAGCATTAGAAGCTAGAGTCGAGGCTTTGGAATATCATTTACTTATGCTGATGCAATCGCTCAAGCAACCACAAACTCAGCCCGTTGGCATTCCTATGAAATATCCAGTTTGGAACTACAGCCTACAAAATTAAAGCTTTTATTTTATAAAAAATAACCCGAATGTTTCTTGCTATTTTTGCAGTTTTCATCCGAGTTTTTACGAGTTTCCAATCACTAATTTGGGGACTCGTTTTTTTGATAATTGCGGAGATCATAACCCTGATTTGGACTTTTGCATATAAAAAAGGGATAAAATTCTGAGGAAAGATACTCGGTTTAACCTTAGGAACTTGGATATTAGCACTGATCAGTTGTCAACTCTTTTGGTGGAATACTACGCCAAATATTAGTCAGGATTTTTGGACTTTTTGATGGCAGAAGGACAAATGAGCAACTAATTTTGAACGTATTGTCGGGGATTTCCAAGTACTTGAGCAAAGTAAGCAAGATCGCTATATTGTCAAATCTCTTACAAATAAGCATATTTTCACCCTAAAAACATCAAAAAAACTGGAGCTTTGAGCTACTTATTTTCTCTGAGCCTCAAAAAAAACGATCGATCGAAATCTGACCTATGGAGAAAGATTTTTTCATAATGCCAGTGGAAATGTACTCAATCAAATAGCGGATTTTCTCAGTTATGAATTTAGTTATGAGAAACGGATGCTCATGAAAGGCTATCAAGGAGCATTATATCCTAAATTTATACATAAAAATCCAAGTATTGAAGTGAAAAAAGATCAAATCCTGACTACAAGAACCTGGGTCAGAGATCAGATTTCAGATTTTTTCTCAAAAAAAGAAGGAGCACTACTATTAGGAATGCTCATCGGGGACAAAAGCCAGCTTGACAACTCACAATATCAACAGTTTGTAGATAGCGGAATCGTACATATCATCGCGGTGAGCTGAGGAAACTTGGTAATGATCATTGTTTTTCTAAGTGCAGTACTATTTTTCTTACCTTTTTATCTCAGAAATGCAGTGATCATCTGCGGAGTCATTGCATTTGCTTTGATCGCAGGTGGAGATTCAAGTGTGGTAAGAGCATTGATTATGTCGGTACTTTCACTCCTTGCTCTTTTTCGAGGGAGAGAAATCAAAATCTGGAGACTGATGCGTTATGCTTTTGTGCTGATGCTCTGCTATAATCCATATTTTCTCGCTTATGATCTAGGATTTTTGCTTAGTTTTTGAGCATTGATAGGAATTATAGGAGTTTCTGAGCGATATACACTTAGCGAGCAATCGACAACTCCTCTATCAAAGGGCAAATGAAAAACAGACAAAAAAGTCTGATTTCAGTTTCTTGAAAAAATTCTCAAAGAATACGGCTTACCTACATTTTGAGCGAGTCTTGGAACTTTACCGATTTTACTATTTTTTATCGGAAGCACAAATTTGACAGGAATTTTTATAAATTTACTCGTCGTACCGCTCGTTCCGATAATTACGATTGGAGGATTTATCAGTATTGTTTTGAGAAGTTTGACTGGATGGAATTTTTGGACTGTCCCAATTGAGCGATTACTAAAACTCGTCTTTTGGTTATCTCAGCTTGCAGAAGATTTCGCTATCAAGATCATAGTCGAAAATATGGCAATGAGACGAGTATTGGTGGCAATTTTGCTCGGAATCTTGGTCTGTATCTTAGCAATTGTGAATGCTAAAAAAATAGCAAAAAATGAACAATAAAAAAACTGATCTCACATAGAGGTCAGCTTTTTATATTCTTTTTTTCTTAGTATAACTTATTCAGCTTTATTGGTAGCAAGTAATCTATATCCAGCATAAGCAAGTACAGAAATCGCTACAATAAGCATCATATCTTCTACAGGACCAACCTTTGGAACTGCCTTGATTTCTGGCTTAGCTTCTTCCGTTTCTGTTCTGGCATTGAGTTCATATCTAAGTTCTTTTCCTTTTTCATCTTTAGGTACAAAGTTGAAAATCAATTCTTGGTCTGTATCTTTTGCTTGATATTCAAACTTTTCTTGAGTCATAGGAACAGTTGCAAGTTTTTTGAATTCATTAAGTTCTTTGTCAAAAAGTTGGATTTCTACATTTGCAGATGCAGTAAGCGCTTTCCAAGTCAAGATAACCTTGTTTCCTTCTGTAACAGTATGAGAGATATTTGCTAGTCTCATATCTGCTCCTGCAGCTCCGTGTTCTTCTTCAGTGGTGCTTTCTTCAGCTGATGTAGAGTCTGTCGCAACTTTACTTCCTCCAAAAGATTTACAATCTTCACCTTCTGCATACTTTTCATTGCTAAAGTTGAAACAAAATTCCTTAGAGTGAGATCCTTCTTGAATATTGTCATCAGTTGGAACAACAACACCGTAATAATTAGTATTTTCTTCAAACTTTGTTGAATTTAGTTTAAGTCTAACTTCTGATGTTGCTTTATCATCAGCTGTGAGTGTGTGCTTTGTCTCATCAAAATCAGCTACAGACAATTCTCCTGATCCCTCCTTAAAAGAAGAAATTGGTTTTTTTGAGATTAGAATTGAGTATTCTTCTACATCTACATCACTTGCGTCTTTAAGCAAAGGCGAAGTAATAAGGAAATCCTTTGATTTTTCTTCTCCAGATCCTGCTTGAAATCCTTTTACGGTTACATTTTGAGTCTCTGTGTATCCAAAAGTAAGACTTTTCCCTCTCAATGCATTTTCAAGATTGAGTACAGGAGTTGCTGCATAGGTTGCAGCCTGAGAGGCAAGCGTGATCAGAGCTGCCAAAGCAAGTTGTTTTTTCATCTGTATAACTACTAATAAAAATAAATTACAACTAATTATAACTGAAATGAAAATAAATACAAAAAAAATCAGACTTTTTTTCTCTTGTTTTTTTTTGTGGTTTCGATATACTAAAAATCGTGCTCTGGTCGTTCAGTGGATAGGACACAATCCTGCGAAGATTGTAACCCCGGTTCGACTCCGGGTCAGGGCAATTTGGAAAAGAGTATATAATCAAGGTCTATTTCTACGGCAGAAATAGGCTTTTTCGTATGTTCAATACTGAGTGTTGCAAGCCTAGCAAAAATTAACGAGGGCTTACACAGTACTATCTGAGCTATATGAAAGTGCTGTGGTGAAAGGAAGTAAGCCCCCTTTCATAACAGTGCTATCATATAACTCAGGTTTTTCTTTTCTTCGCTAAGTCTACCGAATAGGTAGCCTCCTAAGATAAAGGAGATAGGCAATAAAACAAAATCTGATTGTATGATATGCAGTCAGATTTATTTCTTATTAACTCATCTGCAAGATGAAGAAGACAATTTTCCTCGTACTTGGATTTTTAGTACGATTTGCATTCAATCCCTCAATAGCAGTCCTAATTGGCTGACCTACTTTTGTTTACTTCTTCTTTGCTGAGATTGATAAGATCCAACAAAAACAAAAATTCAAAAAAAAGTTTTGTTTTACTTCTAGGAGATAAAAAATGAGGGAGAAATTTTATTTTTTTGGTAGTTTCCGTGATACTGCAAAAGCTATACAAGACCCTCAGCTGAGACTTGCATACCTTGAAGCAGTGATGGACTACTGAATAGCTGGGATTGACCCACCTGACCCTATTATTCAAGCACTTCTGATACAGACTAAATTTACAATAAATAGAAGTGTTGAAATTTCCTCTTCTGCATCACAGAGAGGGAAAAAATGATGAGCACCTCAAGGGAACAAAAATGCTTGTAAGAACTGATGAAAACAATCAAAACAAGCTAAATTAAGCAAAAATAATCTCACACAAGCAAAAACAAGCGAAGTAGAAGTAGAAG
>CAUQDZ010000005.1:0-74294 GCA_963517005.1 uncultured bacterium | reverse complement strand
GGTTCATATTCTTTCCAAGAACTCTTGGTTTTCTACCAAGCCATCTTTGTCTACCTGCCTTTCCAATAACAACATTTTTATGATCACCATTTGACAATTCACCAATAGTAGCCCAACAATTTTCATTAAACTTTCTCACTTCACCAGATGGCATCTTTACAAACACAACCTTAAGTGCATCATCTCTACCAGCAATAGTAG
This sequence comes from uncultured bacterium, assembly GCA_963517005.1. GTDB lineage: Bacteria > Patescibacteriota > Gracilibacteria > Absconditabacterales > Absconditicoccaceae > HOT-345. Next base: position 74,093 of record CAUQDZ010000005.1, on the reverse strand, counting down.
CAAGAGACCCAGCAGACTTAATAAGTTTTCCTTCTGAGAAAGGAGTAATTTCAAGATTAAAAATATTCATACCTTCTGGAATATCTTTCAATTGCCTTCTATTTCCAGCAGCAATCTCTCCCTTATTTCCATTCATTACAACCTGACCTACAGTTGCTCATTTCCAAGCAAGAACATATCTTTTTTCTCCATCAACATAATTCAAGAGAACGATTCTAGCAGTTCTATATGGATCATATTCAACAGCAGCTACCCTAGCAGGAATATCTATTTTATTATATCCTTTAAAATCAATAATTCTATAAAGTCTCTTATGTCCTCCTGCCATAAATCTAGAGGTAATTCTTCCTTGATTATTTCTTCCTCCAGTTCTTCCTAGAGTTTTTGTCAAAGATTTTTCTGGTCTCTTCTGAGTAAGTTCAGAAAAGTCATATCCAATCATAAATCTTCTAGAAGGAGTATAAGGTTTATACTTTTTTACAGCCATCTGAATCAAATATTTACAATACTAAATAATTATGCAGCAAATTCAATTTTTTCATCCTTTCCAAGAGTAATCACAGCCTTTTTGAAAGCTCTTCTTACAAGTTTTCTTCTTTCTCTTCCCTTAAACACAGTATTTACTACATTTACTTTAAGAGGAGTAACTTTATAGAGATATTGAATAGCAGCACTAATATCATTTTTATTAGCATCATTATGTACCTTAAATACATACTTATTAGCAGCCTCTTGTTGTCTGTAAGTCTTTTCCGTCAAAACAGGAGCCAAGATAATATCATAAGGACTAAACTTTACAAGAGCCTTTACTGAATTATTCTTTCTAGCTCTTCTCTGCAATTTCTCTTTAAATGTCATAATGTTGTAACAAAAAAACATAAATAATTTACTTAAGCCTGATTTACGAAGTCAAGTGCTGGTTTCAAAAATACAATTGCATCAGCATTCATCAAATCAAATGGATTAAGATAATCAACCAAAAGATACTTCAATCCTTCAATATTTCTAAAAGACTTTACAATTCCTTCTTCTTTTTTATCAAGAACCAACAATACTTTTTTCCCTGCCTGTCCCATTTTTTCAAGAAGAGACAATGCTGATTTAGTACTAGGTTCCATAGTATCAAGATCAAGTCCTGAAACAATATTTTGCTGAAGTTTCAAAGTCAAAAGTCCATTCAAAGCTAATTTTCTAGCTTTTTTTGTCATAGTTTTTTCAAAATTTCTTTCTGCAGTAGGTCCAAAAGCAACTCCCCCATGTCTTCTAATTGGAGAATTTTTATCTCCAACTCTTGCGTTACCTGTACCTTTTTGCTTATAAAGCTTCCTTCCTGATCCAGAAACCTCAGCTCTTGTCTTTGTACTAGCAATTACATTACGAGCATTAGCAGTCTGAAGAAGAAGATATTCGTGAATCAAAGATTCATTTACTTTTTCTGGAGCAAATACTTCTCCATTAAAATCAAACTTTGAAACAACCTTCCCACTCTTATCATATACATCAACTGAATATACCATTTTCGATTATACATAAGATCATAAAACTATTCTACAAAGAATTTCAATTTAGAATTTCTTGCACCTGGCAAAGAACCTTTAACAACCATCAACTTTTCTCCTTCTCTTTCCAAAATTTTCAACAAAGGAATTCTTTTAACAGTCTTTTGTTCTGATCCCATGTGTCATGCATGTGGATGTCCTTTCATAGTTCTTCTTGGTTTTCTATTACCTTTTGAACCACCACTTCTTGTAAACTTGTGACCGTGAGTTGCACCTCCACCTTTAATATTACATCTTTTTACCATACCTTGAAACCCTTTACCCTTTGACTGACCAGTTACTGAAACAGTAGTCACACCGTCAAAAAGATTAGTATCAAGAGCTTCACCAGACTGATGTGCAGCAATAAAGTTTTCATCCACCAAAAACTCAGTTACCATACTATAGTCAACCTTCTGCCCTTTTTCTTTATTTAATTCTTTTTTCTCTACACCAACAACAGCTGCCACATATCCATCTTTCTCATTTGTCTTAAATCTTACGATTTCTTGAGGAAGAAGTTTTACCAAAGTTACCGCAACAAATTTATCATCAATCCACATTTTTGTCATTTCTTGCTTAGAAACAACAAGTCCACCTTTTGTATTAGCCATAATCACTAATTTTGATCAATTAAAAACAAAGCACAAATTACCAATTACGAATAGATAAATCCACAATTCGTAATTCGTATTTTATAATACTCTAAACTTAGAAAACCTTAACATCAACCAAAACTCCCACAGGAATTTGAAGATTTTGAAGATATTCCATAGTTTTTGAAGCAGTTTCTACCACGTCAACAACTCTTGTATAAGAAATTCTTTCAAATTGTTCTCTAGATTTCTTAAATTTAAAGTTTGATCTCAAAACAGTATACACTTTCCTTTTCTTTGGCAAAGGAATTGGTCCTTTAATTTGAGCACCAGATTTCACCAAAAGCCCTACAACCTTAGACACAGAAGCTTCCAACATTCTCACATCATAACTCTTCAATTTAATTCTTAATTTTGGAGTCTGATCCTTTTTTACAGCTGACATATACACCGTTGATTAAAAATAAATAAGTTAAGAAAACAGACCTCGATCCTGAGATAAACCTTAATCAAGGTCTGCCTTTATATCTTTTTTTTGATAATTATTCAAGAACTTTTGTAACAACTCCAGCTCCTACTGTTCTACCTCCTTCTCTAATAGCAAATCTCAATCCATCTTCCATAGCTACAGGATAGATAAGGTCAACAATAATCTTAGCATTATCACCTGGCATAATCATTTCTACACCAGCAGCAAGCTCGATATTTCCAGTAACATCTGTAGTTCTCATAAAGAACTGAGGTCTATAACCACTCATAAATGGAGTATGTCTTCCACCTTCTTCCTTTTTAAGTACATATACCTCTGCTTCAAACTTCTTGTAAGTTTTTACAGTACCTGGCTTACAAAGAACTTGTCCTCTTTCGATAGATTCTTTATTTACACCTCTAAGCAAAAGTCCAACATTCATTCCAGATTCTGCTTGATCCCACGCTTTGTGGAACATTTCGATACCTGTAACCACAGTCTTCAAAGGATCAGCTCCAAGACCAAGAAGTTCAAGTTCATCATTCATCTTAACAATACCTCTTTCGATTCTTCCTGTTGCTACAGTACCTCTACCTTTAATAGAGAATACATCTTCAACTGGCATCAAGAAAGGCTTGTCATTATCTCTTTCAGGAACTGGGATATAAGTATCCAATGCTTCAAAAAGTTCCCAAATAGGTTTTGCAGCAGCTTCATCTGTAGGATTTTCTACAGCCTTAAGAGCTGAACCTCTAATAATAGGAGCATTTTCATCAAATCCATTCTTCTTCAAAAGCTCTCTCAATTCTTCTTCTACAAGGTCGATCATATCTGCATCCTCAACCATATCACATTTATTCAAGAATACAACGATCTTTGGAACATTAACCTGTTTAGCCAAAAGAATATGTTCTCTTGTTTGAGGCATTGGTCCATCTACAGCCGAACAAAGCAAGATAGCTCCATCCATCTGAGCAGCACCAACGATCATATTCTTTACATAATCGGCATGACCTGGACAGTCGATATGTGCATAATGTCTGTTATCAGTTTCATATTCTACATGTCTAGAAGCAATAGTAATACCTCTTGCCTTCTCTTCTGGAGCGTTATCAATCTGATCATACGCTGTAAATTTTGCATACCCTTTAGTTGAAGCAACAGCTGTAAGAGCAGCAGTCAATGTTGTCTTACCGTGATCAACGTGACCAATAGTTCCAACATTTACGTGTGGTTTAGTAGCCATAGTAATTGTGTTTAATAAATTAAAATAAACATAACCGATACTATACAAATCTCTAAAACAATTGCAAGAGATTTTTTTCAAAAAAAAGCTGATTTTGATCATTTGACAGTCACCAACCTCGAAAGTCAGGCTATCAACCTTTTTTCAAAACCACATCTACCCATATCTAACCCTACCTAAAGATAAGAAGTATATAGACAGATTTTACTATTACAAATCGGGAATGCGGGACTCGAACTCGCGACCTCTTGGTCCCAAACCAAGCGCTCTAGCCATCTGAGCTAATTCCCGAACACAATCTCCAAGATGAGAATGGTGGGCGTGGGTGGACTCGAACCACCGACCTCACCCTTATCAGAGGTGCGCTCTAACCGCCTGAGCTACACGCCCATTATCATCTTGAATTATATAGTGGTGCCAAGAGGCAGAATCGAACTGCCGACACAAGGCTTTTCAGGCCTCTGCTCTACCACTGAGCTACCTTGGCTCATAAAAGAGCGAAAAACTTTATATTTATTTTCTAGACAATTGCAAGAGATTTTTGACTTTTTTGTAAAAATCATATCTAAAAAAACAAAAAAGATAGAACCTTTTCAGAGTTCATCTCTTTTTACTTTCCTTATTTCCTACAAATTCCCACAACAAATTCTCCCTTAAATACCAATTTTCCCTCCTGATAACAATTCCATAATTCAGAAAAATCAAAAGTTTTTACCTCTTCAAATACCTTACTCAATTCTCTTAAAATCACCATTTTCCCATCAAAGCCAAGTTCTTTTAGCTCTTGAATCAATTTTTCCATTCTATGGACTGACTCATAAAAAAAAGTTGGAATCTGACTTTGGATAGCGATTTTAAGTGCAGTTTGGCGTCCCTTTTTCTGAGGAAGGAATCCAATATATACAAAATTTGAAGTATCAAATCCAGCTCCTACTACTGCAGGAACCAATGCATTTGCCCCAGGCAACACGGAAAACTTCAAACCATTTTCATAACAAAGCTGAATCAAAACCTTTCCAGGATCAGACAATCCAGGAGTCCCAGCATCCGAGAGCATTCCTACCTCATTTTCAGCAATCAAATTGAGATAATGACTCAACTTCCCTTTATCCGTAAAACTCGTCAACGAAAAAAATTGCTTATCCGAATAATCGATCTCATACATCTGCAAAAGCTTTCTCGTAGTCCTTGTATCTTCACAGATCAGAAATTTCAATTCCTTCATCAATCTCAGAGCTCTTATTGTTATATCTTCCTTATTTCCAACAGGCGTCGGTATCAAATACAGCATTTTCAAAAAAAATAAATAAAACTGATTCTTTTCTTCATTCACTATTCGATCACAATTTTTTGACCTTTCATTATCACCAATCCATCCTTAACCATTCCTTCTACTATTTGTTTTATATTTTTCTGAGGAAATTCAATCAAAACCTGATCCAAAGTCAGACTTTCCGCCCTTTTCCCTGTTAATTGTTTGAGAATCCAACCTCTTACCTGCCTATCCGAACCTTCAAACTTTGACTGTCTACCAAGTGATTTGATCTTTGTTTTTCTCGCAGTCAAATGCACAGCTCCATAATCCATCAAAGCATTATGCCAATCACGACTTCTACCCTGAGGAATCAATTCTTGTGCGATTTTTTCAAGTTCCTTGATTCCAATCTCTTCATCCAACTCAAGCAAAAAGAGTAACACTCTTCTGATATTAGTATCTATAACAACTTCCTCCTGATTATAAGCAAAAGCACAAATTGCACCAGCCGTATAGGGTCAAATTCATGGAAGAGTCAATAAATCTGACTTATTCTTTGGTAAATATCCATCCCGAAGATCTACCACAACTCTCGCGCATTCTTGCAATCTCAATGCCCTACTATTAAAACCAAGTCCTGATCGATAAGTCAAAAGTTCACTTTTTGAAATAGTCGCCAGTGCTTGATAGTTTGGAATGTCTTGCATTCGCCTTCTTCGATAGGGGATTACACGATCAACCTGAGTTTGCTGACTCATTACCTCAGAAATATGGATCGCATAAGGATCTTGCGTATGCCTCCAAGGTAAATCTCTTCATTCTAGCTTGTATCGAGACAAGATCTTTTCTTGCAATTCTTCTTTCTTCTTTGAATCAATCACTACACATTAAAACAAAAAAATAAAATCTGATTTCTCCCTTTTAGAGTCTCAACGGATCATTTCTCACTCTACTTTATTATTTATTATTTATTCTTCATTGTTAATTGTCTAATCCCATCTTGATATCCCTGCTCAAAAATAGCTCTAATTTTATCTTCATCACTATCCAACACCCCGACATTCAATTCTCTCTTAAAAAGATAATCTACTTGATCCAAATCCTTGAGCAAATGTGCTTGCATCGATACTGCATAGGATAAAAGCAAAGTATCCATCAAATTACGCACAGGCTGATCTTTCTTAAACTGCCCCAAATAAATTCCAATCGTCTCATACTCTGGATAATCTTTTTTAGCATATTCTAGAGGGAAATTACACAAAACACCCCCATCTACCAACATTGATCCATCATACTCTACAGCAGGAAAAACTCCGGGAATCGACATACTCGCCAAGACAGGTTTCAGCAACTCTCACTTTGAAAAAATCCTAAATTCTGCCTTCCAAATATCTGTCGCCCCCACATAAAGAGGAATTTCCAATTCTTCAAAGCTCAGCCTCACATCTTGCATCAAAAGCTCCTCAACTATCGAAGACTTAAGCAAAGACATCTTTGGTGGAAGAGCAATATTTTTAAAAGAAAATAAATCCGAATGCAAAAACTTTTCCAAAATATCTTCTGCTTTCCATCCACTCGCCCAATATGCACCAGTCAAAGCCCCAGCACTCACACCATAAATCACCTCAATTTTATCCTTAAGTCCGAGTTCTTCCATTGCCTTCAAAACCCCACAAGCATAAAGTCATTTGGATCCTCCACCTGAAATTACCAACACATACTTTTTATTTTGAATCAACATCCATCTCACAACAAACATAAAAAAACAAATTAAATCTAGTAATTTCCCTAAAAAATACAAGAGATAGTACCCTTACAAGAAACAAAACAAAAATCTGACTCCAGAGTCCATTCATCATCTAAAGTCAGAATTCTTTTTTTATACAATAATATTAATAATTTTCCCAGGGACAAGAATACATTTTTTGATCTCACCTGTTAAATAACTTACAAATTTCTCATCTTGCCTAATCAAGTCCAAAATTTCATCTTGACTTGCATTTGGAGAAACCTGCAAAGTTCCTCTCATCTTACCATTGATTTGCACTGGCAATGTAATTATACTACTTATTAGTTTTTTCTCATCAAATTTTGGCCAACTTCCTTTTGTAAAAATTGAAAAATCATTTCCCAACCTCTCCCAAAATTCCTCAGCCAAATGAGGAGCAAACGGAGAAAGCATAAGCACCAAATTTTCAAAAGTAGGTCTAGAAATCTGATCCGGATCTCCGAGCTTATTTACTAAAATCATCAACTGAGAAATAGAAGTATTAAACTTAAATTCATCAATCTCTACTGTCAACTTTTTGATCGTTTGATGAACAAGTGTCTCAATTTCAGGATTCTCATCTTCTTTTTGCAAATCTACTTTATCCCACAAAGCAATAATTTTATCCAAAAACTTCTTCACCCCTTTCATTCCTTGAGTATTCCAAGCAATCGCCTGATCAAATGGCCCCATAAACATTTCATAAGTTCTCAAAACATCTGCTCCATATTCAGCAATTACATCATCTGGATTTACTACATTTCCTCGTCTTTTAGACATTTTACGACCATCTTCAGCCATAATAAGCCCAACTTTTTGATACCTCTGAAATGGTTCATCTTTACTTACCATTCCTAAATCATAAAGGAATTTCTGCCAAAATCTCGCATAAATAATGTGTCTAGTTACATGCTCAGCACCTCCAACATAAGTGTCCACATTTTGCCAATAAGCTTCTGCATCTTTTCAGACAAAAGCATCATTATTTCTTGGATCCATATATCTGAGCCAATACCAACTCGAACCTGCCCATCCTGGCATCGTATTTGTCTCCCTTCTTGCTGGCTTTCCATCTGCAGTTGTAGTGTTAACCCATTGTTCAACTTCTGCAAGAGGACCTTCCTCAGTTCCTGTTGGTTCATAATGATCCACATCTGGCAAAAGTAATGGCAAATCTGATTCATCAAGTGCAATAGTTTTCCCTTCTGAGAAGATAATAGGAAATGGCTCACCCCAATACCTCTGCCTAGAAAATACCCAATCTTGAATTTTATAATTCACTTTTTTACCTCCAAAACCTCTCTCAGCAAGCCAATCTTGCATCTTTGCAATCGCCTCATCTGAATTTAACCCTGAAAATTCCCCTGAATTTACCAAGACACCCTTTTGAGTTGCCAAAGGATCAAGTGTATCCATAGCGATAAAATCAAAAGAAAAATCTGACTTTGGCATTACGACCTCATTGATCTCTAATCCATACTTTTTAGCAAAATCAAAATCTCTCTCATCATGTGCTGCAACCCCCATTACTGCACCAGTTCCATATCCTGACAAAACATAATCTCCAATATACACAGGTATCTCCTTATTATTAAACGGATTAATCGCATAAACTCCTGTAAAAACTCATGTTTTCTCTTTTTGAAGCTCTGTTCTCTCAAGTTGTGTTTTATGTTTAGCTTGTTCTTTGTAATTTTGGACCGCTATTTTCTGAGCATCAAGAGTAATCTTATCTACCAAAGGATGTTCAGGTGCAAGCACTACAAAACTCATTCCAAAAACTGTATCTAGTCTTGTAGTAAACACCTCAAAAAACTCTTCTGAATCTTGAATTTTCATCTTAAATTGAGATCCTTCAGATCTTCCAATCCAATTTCTCTCAAGCTCCTTCATAGAGTCCTCCCAATCAAGTCCTTCCAATCAATCAAGCAACCTCTGTGCATATTTCGTAATTCTTAATACTCGTTGTCTCATAGGTCTTTGTTCTACAGGACTTCCGCATCTCTCACATTTTCCATCGTCTAAGTCTTCATTTGCAAGCCCTGTTTTACAGTGAGGACATCGATTGATCGGTCTATAATCCAAATAAGCTAATCTCTCAGAATCCAAAATAAGATTGATCTCTGATTCAGATTTTCCTTCTTTTTTTAATCTTTCTTTCAGCTCAGAAATAGGTTTTGCTTTCTGATCTTTTTCATCAAAATAAGAATTGTAAAATTTAAGGAAAATCATCTGAGTCCATTTATAAAACTCAGGATCTGCTGTACTAAAACTCCTCTCCCAATCATACGAAAAACCAATCTTCTCAAGCTGAGAAATATATGTTTTTATATTCTGTTCAGCTACTACTTGAGGTTTCATCTTATGATCAATCGCATATTGCTCAGTCCCCAAACCAAAAGTATCAAATCCCATGGGATGCAATACATTATATCCCTCAAGCATCTTTTTTCTTGCGAGAACATCAGAGGCTACATAACCTTTTGGATGTCCTACATGAAGCCCCGCACCACTCGGATAAGGAAACATATCCAAAACATAATATTTTGGCTTACCACCTCATTCTTTAGTTGTATAAACTCCTTCCTCTTTCCACCTTTTCTGCCACTTTTCAGCAAGACTCTTACTATCAATTCCCATCACAAAAATTCAAAAAAAATAAATAAGTCTGAATTATTTTTATGTTTTACCTCTTCAAATGCAAGATTTTTTAATTAGTCTAAATTACACACAATAAATCAAACAAGCAAAACACCAGAGAACTCTTACATAACAAGCAACATCGGACAAAACTTGTCTCAAAAAAAAGAAAAAAACGAAGACAAAAAATCAGACTTCTTCGTTTTTTTCTAAAACTTATTTTTATTCTTGATGATTTTTCTCATAATAATTCTTCGCGGCATCTTCCTGAGCTTTTTTCTTATTCGTTCATTCTCAGCTCGCCAAAAGTACTTCATCAGCCCAAATCTCTGAACTATAAATCAATACATTCCCTTTATCATCCACTTCTTTTTCAAAATTCTTATATGTTGGTAGCACCTTAAACACTTTTTGAACCATCTCCTGTGCCATAGTTTTATAAGATTTTACTGGCATTTTTGCAATTTCCTTTACCTTTGGGTAGATATTTTCAAGCACAAATTTCTCAGCCACTTCAAAGCCCATATCCAAATACAAATACCCAATCAATGCTTCTAAAGCATCAGAAGTGATTGATGCTTTTTCACGCCCCTTATTCTTTTCCTCTCCCTTGCTAATAAAGATCTGCTGATTAAGTCAGATTTTTTGGGCTACTTCTGCTAGAGTCTCCTCTCTTACCAATGCAATCTTATATAAAGTCATCGTCGATTCTTGCATCCAAGGAAAATTGAGAAACAATGCCTTTGCAATCACCGCCCCCAAAGCCGCATCTCAGACAAATTCCAATCTTTCATTGTGCAGATAAACCTCCTTAAAATCTGAAGCGTACGATTTATGCACAAATGCACACAAAAAAAGCTCAAAATCCTGAATTTTTTGGGTGTCAATTCCCCACCTCTCGAGGTATCTCAACAAATGCTCTTGTTTCTCTTTTACTCACGGTGGCAATCACAACATTTTCACCTTTTCTAGTATCTAAAATTAACGATATTGTATTGATAGCTTTTCACTATAAGGCTGTGCTTGAAGTCCAGACAAATAACTTGCCCCCAAAACAACACTCACATCAGCTCCAGTATAAAGTACAACTTCATTTCCATATTCATCAACCATTGTTCTCTGAACTCCTGTATTATATACTACTTGATCAATAGGAAGGAAATTCTGAATTGCTTTGATTGTTTCTTCATATCACTTTGATTCTCCTCATTCAACATTGATATATGCTGTAGTCAAAGCATGTTCATTTGGATTATTTTCTGATCCAATAATATTCATTCCATATCTTTTCATCTTTGCTCCAACTCTACTTGCAAGTTTAAGATTCTGCATCCCCTGTACACGCAAAGCTTCTTTTCCAATTCCATTATCTATAGAGATCTTTGCTCCTTCTACCAAATGCCCCTGAACATGAGCAGCAAAATCTGCATAATTATTCAACATCTCATAATGTGAAATATTCCCAGGAGTTGCTCCATAAGGGAGAATTACTGATGCCCCACCAAACAAATTCCTTGGAGGATTATACAAGAATGCTCACTTTTGCATTGCATGAATACTTCCTGGTACATAAGAGACATTCATCCCAAAAGAAAACATCTTCAATTTATCTGCATATTGAGCAGTCCAAAGCATTTCATCTACACTGATATTTGTCTGAATCATCTTGGTCAAATCTGCATAAAGCCCCTTAATTCTCTCCAAAGAAAGCGATTCTGAGGACATAATCTTGGTCTTAACTGCTTCGATAATAAGTTGTTGTCTCAGAGAACGATCAAAATCTGATGCATGTCCATCAGCATGTCTAGATCTCGCATACTTCAATGCAATTGCTCCACTCATATGTTGCCATCCTGCCTCTACATGCAATGGATCATATCCTCTCAAATTATCATCTGGATACTCATAATCATGCAAAGATGACGGAACATTAACATCTATTCCACCAACAGTATCAATCACCTGCTTAAATCCAGAAAAATCAATTGTAGCATAATAAGGAATCTCCAAACCTGTAATATCTTTCAAAACAGCTGAAAAACCTGAAGCTGTTTGGATCATATCCCTTTTGTAATGCCCATAAAGTTGAGAGAATACCGCATTAATTCTTGTTGCTCATCCTAAAGGATTTTTAATATACAAATCTCTAGGAATTGAAAGCATTGATACCGCTCATTTTTCAGGATTCCAAGAGGCAACAATAATCGAATCTGCCAAATAACCTCCTCCATGATGAGCCCCACCATATCCAATCAAAGCAACATTTACATTTCCATACTGATCTCTTTTCATCTCAGTTCCAACAGTTTTACTTACAACCGTAATAGCACCTTTTGTTGCATTAGAAAACAAATTCTTAAAATTTTGTGCATAAGACCCCAAAAATAAAGCAACCCCCAAAGCACAAAAAAACATAATCCCTGCTTTCCACCAAAAATAAGATCTTTTTCTTTTCTGTTGTGAAGCATACATTTCATCTACCCCAACCTTTCTTCTTTGCATTCGCTTTTTAATAAAAACTAAAATCAGTGTTTGAGTATACAAATATTAGATTCAATTTCAAAGCAAAAATCAAAAAAAATATCCCCAAAATATTTTCTTATTTTTAGGAAAAAGAAAAAAATCTGACTCTAGACATCATTCAATCTCCAAAATCAGATTTCTTTTTTATTTTATATTCAAATTACTTAACTAGAGCTTCTCCACTAAGAAGTTCAGGAGAAATTGGTGCTCCACCAAACATTCCTCACAAAAGTGTCGCAATATCTTGAGCATCTTTTGGAGCTTGAAAAACATGACTATCAATTTTTTCCACACGATATTCTCCAGCTACAGACGCCTTCACTCCTTCTACCACAACCTTCACATCAGGCTTAACTGATAAAGCATTTTTCTCTACTACAAATGCAAGAGTTCCCGAAAGCTTAAGCTGTTCAACTTCTTTATTGAGCACAGATATCTCAAATCAAAACTTCCCTTTCCCTGCATCTTTTACTGTATAAACAAAGGATATTTCCTGCTTTTCCCCAGTTAAAGCTTCCCCAGTCATAATCGGTTGAACTTTAATAATTCCTTCATAATTTTTTGCAGTCACTTTCTGAGAAAAAGAAATTTTTGCTTGATCACCAATGATCATATCTCCACTCTTGATCACAAATTTGATATTGTCTTTAGCATAAATCACAAAATATGCCTCCATATTCTCAAACTTCATTCCATCAATAAGAGATTCCATTTGAGCAAGCTTTTGTTCATTTTCCATAAAGAGCAAATTTCCTGTAATAGCAGTTCCTGAAAGTTGGTTTCCGCTCAAACTTGCACCAGAAAACATTGATCTCAAAAGTGCCTTAGCATCAGGACCAATTGTATCCATATTAAACTGTGCTTTCCAAGCTGGCTGACCTTCATATTTTACACTTTCTACTCCGGTATAATACTCAACTTTGTCTTTCATCAGTTCTCCTGTAAAAACAAACTTCTGAGCATTCATTTGAGAGGTAAGTTCTTTAAAATTAGCTCCAGAAAGAGTCAACCACTTTCCCTTAAATCCATCAATCATTGAAGTAACAAAAGAAAGCTGATTTTTTAATTGTTCATCTGTCTTAAGATCAAATTTTGAAAGTTGAAAATATGGGATATACTCCTTGATCAAAGCTTTCAATCCAAGATTTGCTGTCAAATTTACAGCAGTCCCCATCAAAGCTTCCTGAGAAGAAAGATCTAGCTGAAGATCTACATCAGAGTCTTGATCTTCTGTTTTTGTATCAGTAACACTGGTAGTATTAACAACTAATTTTCCTGCCTCACCAGTTCCGAGTTCAAGATTGATTGCTCAATTAACCTTACTCGAAAGTAAAACATTCTTGTCAGCGAGCAAATCCAAAGCAGACAACACTGCAGATCTCTGATCTCCATAAGCCTTGATAGTCTCTTCAAAACTCAAATTTGGAGCTTGTTGGTTACATGCAGCAAGAACAGTCGCCCCAGCAACAATCACCAATCACAAAATTCCTCTTTTCAATTGCATTTTCTTTGTATAAAAATTAAAACCTTATATTTAGTCTTGCTAAATACTCGTGCAATGGAGTATACGATTTTGCAAAAGATTGTAAAGACTTTTTGATCTTATTCTGTTTTAGGATCGCACTTCACTGAATCTTTTCTCCCCCTCATAAGGCATCAACCAGTAAAAAATCTAACTTCACCTGTCATTTATCTCATAGAAGTTGGAAATTCAAATCTCGCTTTCCCAAATATCATGAAAAAACAAGTGCATTTCCTTCTCTCTTACCAATCAATTCTCCCCAAAAATAATTTCCAATCTTTTCTTTGGAGTGTAAAATCAAGATACCTGCTTTTTCACTCAACTCAAAAGACCTTTCTCAAAACTCCAAAGTTCAAGGTACTTTAAGAGTTCTAAGCGAAGAAAAAAAATCTTGTAGCATTAAATATTCCTGACTTTCTTGCAAATCAATTCCTAACGAAACTTGTTTGATCAAAGAAATCTTTTCTTGCCAGAGAGGATTTTGTACATTTCATACTCCTCCAAACCAAGTTCAAGTCTGGAGCATCCCTCGAAATTTCTTCCCCTCTCCAAAGACCACTCCTGTTCAAGCAAACTCCCAATTCTCTGCAATTTCTTCTCCCTTTTGCTCAAAAGAAAACAAAAAATCTGACTTCATTCTCTGTTTATCTTTCTCTCCAGTTCAATTAAGCGTCCCTAAAATCTCCGTTCATCAAAACTGATAAACAAACTCTCAAGAAAATTCAAAATCCCCCTCTTTTATAAATTCAAAAGATTTTAGATAGTTCAAAACTCATTTTTGATCGCTATGTTCCAAATTTCCAGAAATCAAATATCCTATACATCAAAGAATAAATAAGATCAAAAATCAGAACTTCCATTTCATTTTTTCCTCAAAGCAAAAAAAATAAACATCTTATCTCTAGCAAATTGCTAGCAAATTGCCAGCAAAAAGCAAAACAAAAGTTAAATTTTTTTGACAGATTACATTTTTTGAGTACAATTAAGAGGAAAATTTTAATCTCAAATATAGCAAAATGAACACAACAAGAGTTGATATTGACAGCATATTAGCGATCATCTCTAATAATCCATCGATTTCAGACCTCCATCTCCATAGCAATGAAAAATCATCCTATAGAATCAATGGAGAAATTTTTAAGGATCCAAATTTACCAGTCCTTAACTATGAAGCTATGGAAATTATTCTCAAACAACTCTTGCAAAACAATGTTCAAAACTTTGATAAATTTATCACCGACAAGGAAAGTGATTTTGCCTATGAAGGAAAAGATGGTACTACCTATAGAGTCAATGCATTTTTCGAAACAGGAAAAATCTGAATCGTAATGAGGAAGATCAATAATTTCGCCAGAAAACTCGAAGAAATGATGTTCTCAAATCAAGCAGAAACAATCAAAAATCACATTCTCAATCAAAGAAAAGGACTTTTCCTCGTCACTGGACCTACTGGAAGCGGAAAATCTACTTCTATAGTCTCTATGCTCGAACATATCAACAATACCAGATCTGACAATCTCATCACCATCGAAGATCCTATTGAATTTATCTTCAAACCAAACAAGTGTATCATTGCTCAAAGACAAATCGGACAAGACTCTCGATCGTTCAAAAATGCACTCAAATCGCTACTTAGACAAGATCCAGACATCGTATTTATCTGAGAAATCCGTGATACCGAAACTGCTGAAACAGTACTAAGTATTGCAGAAAGTGGGCATCTCGTGTTCTCAACTTTGCATACAAGTTCTGCCTCTGATACAATTAGCAGATTCCTCTCCTTTTTCCCATCCAATATCCAAGAAAGTATCGCAAACAGACTCGCAAATATCCTTCTAGGAATCCAATCTCAAATGCTTGTAAAAATGTCAAATAAAGAATCAAGAATCTGAATTTTTGAGATCATGCTCAATTCGACTGCAATCAAAAACAATCTCAAAAAAAATGACATCAATCAAATTGACTCAACAATCGAGGCATCAACAACATCAGGAATGATCTCCATGGATCAATATGCAAAAAAGCTCATCGACAAAGGCGCTATCAATGCAAAAGACCTTGAATGGATGCTCAAAAAAGAACAAACCAACTAAAAATCCAGATTTTATCTTTTATTATCTAGCAGATGCAAGAGACCTATAGTGGAAGTAGCAGGAGAATTAGACTTTCATCTCGAGAAATTAGGAAAATGAAAGAAAATATGAAAAAAGTCCCTGAAATTCAAAAAAAATCTGATGCCTATCATCGTTTAGAATCTCAAGAAGCGGATAAAATTCTAAATAGCATTTCTGAAGCTCCACCAGAACAAAAAAAAGAACAACAAGAAAGTTCAAAAAAATCACTTCGAGAAAAAATAAAATTTTTATTTAACAAAATAATCAAACATCATGACTAATATTACACTCATTCAATCAAAACTTCCTCAAAACCTCTGGGAATCAGCCCAAAATTTCACTATTGATGATAATAGTCTAAATCTCCATGCAGATTTGATTGTTTTGATCCTAAATTCAAAATCTCTCGCGGACAATACTGAAAAACAAAATTGGTTCAACCTACTTACCATTATGAACGAAGAACAAATTGCAAAACTCCAAGAAATCCTCACCAGAGAAAAAGAAAAACTCGAAGAAATTAATCAAAAATATGCTCAAAAACAACAAGAAATCAATCAAAAATATCAGCAAATGATCGATCCACAAGCTTATCAAAAAGCACAAGCTCAACAGGCACAACTTCAAGCCAAAGAAAATATCAATAGACAACAAGAACTCGAAGAAGCAGACAATTTACTTACTCAAATCTAAATGATGCACCTCATCAAACATCTTATTTATACAAGTAAAAAAAACAGCATTAAAAGTCTGATTTTTTCTACCTTTTTTTCCATAATTTCTATTTGATCAATTGCCTCTGCTACGGAGGGAAGTAATGCTTACGATCTCCTCCAACAAGCTTTTGATCCAGCAATCCAAGCAAATGTAACCATCGGTGGAGATAGTATAGGAACAGATGTCGAAAGTGTTGGAAACTATGTTCTCAACTGAGGTTCAAATATTAAAATTTGAAAAGAAATAAAACTTACAAAAAGACAGTCTCTCATCATCGAGATTACTCGTTTTATCATCAGAATGACAGTTCTTTTAGCTGTTCCGATGCTCATCTACAATGGAATCCAATATATGATCAAATCATCAAAGGGGGAACACCCAAAAGATGTAATCCCAAATATCATGTATATTTTAGCAGGAATTTTTCTTGCGCTTTCTAGTGTAATCATCGTTAGACTTGCCAGTTCAATTGGTATGAGTAGCTTCTCTAACATTATCTAAATTTATTTACTTACAATCTGTGATGAAAAAAATCATTTTCTCAATTCTTCTTACTCTCTCATCCATAGGAATGATTTTCGCTATCGAAGTCAAACTTCCTAAAGACAATTCAGAAGATTTGAGCATTAATCATAAAAGAAACGTGTGAAAAGTGTTAGGTTGAGATACAAAACTATCAACAGAACATAACTCAAGCATCAATTCTTCTGAAGGAGGAAGCGACAAAACCATTTTTTCCGTCATCAATTTTATCAACAAAAATCTCCGGCGATCATTTTGAGTTATTGCCATGTGATTAACTGCATATGCTTGATACGAAGCCATTACTTCATGAGGAGATACAAAAACACTCAAAAAAGCAATGCGAATCTTTATCTGAGTTGCCGTCTGACTCACTATCGCAATGCTCTCATCTGCCCTTGTAAGAATCGTAGTAAATCTAATATAAATAAAAAACAAGATAAAAATCTGATCTCTATCAAGGGTCAGATTTTTCTTTTTTATCCTTTTTACTTCCTTTTTTATCAAGAAAAAATCTCAGTCTAAGCAAACTGAGATTGAAATTCCTGAGGAACTTTAGCTTGAACAATACCATCAATATAATTATCAAAATCTCTCATAGTGATTCTTGTAGCTCATTTAGGAGCAATACCTTGATTAGCTTTTGCTATTTTTTCAGCAGATAATCACTCACTAGGAGATTCAAAGACATAGTCAGGGTTATTTCTATGTTTTCTTGCAGCAGGGAAAAAGGCTTCTAAATAAAGATCTTTTAATGAATCATATCCTTTATTCTTTTCATAAAACTTCTTCACATAATCAAGCTGCACAAGAGGAGACATAGCTAACATTTCCTCTCTTGTAACATGCATTCCCTGTAATGTCTTTGGCATAAATTGAATCAATCCAGCTGCTCATGATTTATTACTAGCAGTAGAATCCAAACCAGACTCCTTATACATCACCGCCATCAACCAATTTGGATTAATTTCCAATTCTTTTGAAATATATTCTACTTTTTCCTGAAAAGATGGCAAATCAGATTTAGCAAGTCCTTTTACTTCATTTAGTCTCATAAGTTTTCCATCATATCCTTTTAGCTCCTTATATTCTACCACACCAGATGCATTATCTGTTGTTTCTGAAGAAGCATGTTTATTTTCATCAGAAAATAATTTTGTCTCAAAAAACTCACTCGGTAAAAGTGCTTCTGCTTTCATTCCAAGGACTACCGTATCAACATTAAGCCCAATTCCAGAAACCACTGCAAAAGCAAGATCTTCTGCACTAGTCAATTTCTTCACAAAATCTTGATTTCCAGCTAATTTGGGAAGTACTGTTTGAACATATTCGTGTATAAATTTCTCTTTCAACACTCAAGAAGAAAAAAAATCTGACTTAATTCTAAGTTCATCTTTTCACTCTGAATTTTTAACGGTTTCAACAAAGAGAAATCTACTTGGCATACTATTGAGCACTGCCGGATTAATCTGCTGTGCAGAAGTCATTTTTTCAAGCATAATCATCTTTAAAGTATTTTGATCAATATTCATTTTTGATTTATCTTCATCTTTGATCTTTAGCCTAAATTGACTGATAATTTGATCAGAAAAGCCTGATTTATCTCTTTTTTCTGTATATTCTTTCATAACATCTGAAATAAATGCCTTTTTCTCAGGATTAAGATTTCTTTCAATATCTCTTCTCCTCCATCCTCTTTGTAATCATTCCAATCCTCCAGAAAAACCAAGTAATCCCAAAACAAAGTTCAAAACTCATCTTACCATTTTTGATTGATTTAAACTCTCAAAAATATCGAAACCAAAACTTTGCAAAGTCTTATCAATTCCTCCAAACTTATCCATTGAATCTAATAATTTATCATTGATTACCTCAGTTTTTTGAAAAAATCCATCTGCCATACCAACTACTCACAAAAGCTTTTTCACTGTATTTGGATTAGAATCTACCATCTGAATTGATCAAACACTCGCTCTTATCACTTCCAATCCCTGTTGCAATACTTGTTCTTGACTTTGAGTATCTACGTTCTGCTCTTGCAAATCTTTAAGTCAAAATGTACTCATTTTTACCATTTTAAGATCCAAATTTTCTTGTTCCCAAATTGGATTTTTCATTACTTTTTCATAAAAATCATAAGGATTTTTAAGATTCACAAGTAATACTTTTTGTTGAGGAAGAGACAAAAAATCTGATATCATCATTAGTTTTTTAGCCTGAGAATAGACATCAGTAAATTTTTGAGAAAAATTTCTAACTCAATTAAAAATAGCAGAGAAACTTTCAAAATTCATCTTCCCCAATTCTCACAAAAACTGAACATTATTCTCCTGTCCTCCTCTCAAAATATCCATCAAAAACCATTCCGTAGCGGGAACTATCACTTTATGTAAATACTCTGGTACTGGATCTATTATTTGAATTCAAAGTTTTCTTGCATAAAATCTTGAAATTGAAGTATTAATTTTCCTAAAAAGATATTCAGCTCTTTGTTCTGGAGACTTTCCTTTCATCTCAGGATAATTATCAAAATCAGGATGAGACATTACTTTGAGCATCCTTTGCTCTAATTCAGTTCATTTCACAACCTCATTATAGGTTTGCAGAGGAAGATTTTCATATTTATTCTTATCTATCTCATTCTTTAATTGATCCACCTTTTGTGTACTCTGCCTTGCTATTTGTCCAACTTCTACTTTATTCAAATCTGCATTAACTGACAGTGCTGTTCTTTTTTCCTCTACTATTCTTTTTAGCTGAGTCTGCTTCTCCTGAGGAGAATTTTTCTCTACCGCAGATTGTTTGTTTTCCACATTGCTCATTAGTCTCCTAAGAAGAAAATAAAACCTATCTCAATTATATCTATTTATCCATAAAATAACAAAAAAAACCTGACTTTTTATTCAGGTTTCTTCTGTTTTTATAGTTCAAAACTATTTACCTTTTGTTCTATAGATCATCAAAAAGATATTTGCTCTTACCTCTTGAAGAGTTGGAGTAGTATCAGCAAGAATTCCAGCTCCTTTCAAAACTTCAATATGCTTTGTCCAGTAAGCGTTTCCATCATTATTGTCATACTGATTTCCATTCAAAACTCTTGAAAATACAGTAGCAAGTTCAGCTCTTGATACGAATTTATTTGGCATAAAGTTTGTAAGTGGAGTCTTTCCATCCGCATGTAGTCCCATAATTTCAAGTTTACAAGCAAGATTCATATAATTTGCAAGATCTCCAGCAGCTTCAGCCTTATCAGCAAATTCACATCCAACCTTATTTTCTATAACTTTTTTGTCAGTAAACTTTTGAGTAAATACAGACAAGATTTTTGCAAGTTCAGCTCTAGTAAGTCCCTTTTCCATCATAGCTGATTGAAGAGTTGGCATAGTAGTAATTCCCATAGATCTAGCAAAAAGATATGCATTGTTCCATTCTGATGGATAAGTAGAAGTTCTCAAAGATTCTACAGCAACTTTCCCTTCTGAAGTTTCAGTAAATTTAACAGTTACTTCAGGAAGAGTTCCTGTCAAGCTTACTCCTGAAAAAAGATCACCAGTAAGAGTATTCACTGCAACTACTCCTGTATTTACAACACCAGTATTTACTGATCCTGTATTTTGATTTCCAGTTGTTGAAACAGGTACTGAAGTAGAAGTAGAGCTAGAGCCACCTCCACCAGTAGATCTATGAGGCTTTCTAACACAGTCATATCCATATCCATAACCGTAACCATAATCTCCATAAGTACATCTGTAATTACTTCACTTGTCTGCGTTACTAAATTCTCCATTTAAAGCTGAAACTCCTGCAACTCCAATCAATGCCACCAAAGCACCAAAAACAGAAAGAAGAGTTCCCTTTTTTACATTCGCATTCATAGTAAACGAAGGATAATAATATAAAACAAACCCATTCGGGCTATCCAACCAAAGAGTATAATAAAATTAAATCTAATTTCAAGAGATTTTTAACTTTTTTTACAACAAAAAAGAAAAAAACCTGACTTTTTATTCAGGTTTATTCTGTTTGATTTAGAAATTATTGAGATTAATATCTTGTCTAAGTACATTTCCATAAGAATCAGAAATTTCAACGGTAATATCAGGACTTTTAGCATTAAACTGGACAGCAGAAGTTGTCATATCGACAAGCACTTTTCATGTTACCTTATCTATAGCTTTTATAAACTTAATTGATGAAATAACATCCTCTCCTGCCAAAACAACATTAAAACTTCCATCTTCTAACTTTTGGACACTAGATTGTTCCCTTTTGATCTGAGGAAGTCATATATCTGTAGAAATCAAATTCACAGATACAGAAACTGTTTTCATACCATTATTAATATCTATCGCAGTAATTGCCAAAGTATGCAATCCATCAGAAAAACGAGATAAATCAACTGACCTTGTACCTTGAATATCAGTGCTATTATCAATAAATGAACCTACCTGCTCTCCATCCAAAGAAATCAAAATCTTTTTAATATTGATCGGAGACTTGACAGTATAGACAACAGTATTTTTCTTTGCAAAACTCTGCTTTTCTAGTGGTTTAATAAAACCAATTTGAATCGCATCATTATTTATAGGTTGCATACCATCACAATATTTATCAGGCTCACTCATAAACAGAGGCAACGTAGTACTTGATCCGGTTGCGTTAATACTTTCTTGTAAATATTTCTTAATTCCCTCTAAATCCATTTTATTTGGCATAAAAGTTGAAGGTTGAATCAAATATCATTTTTTTATTCTTTCTGCAGGTGTCAATGGACTCACCTTCCCAAAACAAGCCAAATCTACTTCCATATCACGAACTCCTGTATCTGCTTCTTTTGGTAACATTCCATTCCATCACAACGTTGAAACCACTAAATCAGCCGGAGTTTGATCTGAAGCAAGTTTTCCTGAGAGCTTTGAAATATTTAGTGTAGAAGTATCTCTCATCGGCATCTCTTCATTAGTCAAAAGTCCCTGTGCCAAAAGATCTGCCAAGAAAGCTTTTACACTATTTGCATGAATACTTCATCCATAAGCTTTTGCATTCATTGGTCTTGCATCTGCATTTCCAGCCCACATCATCAAAACCTTACTTGGAGTATAAGCAGCCAACCATCAATCCCTTGGTAATGAAGCTTTTTCTGTCCTCACATTTGATGTTCCTGTCTTAAGAGCATAAGTTAACCCTCTTACATTAAACTTTGTTGCCCATGCTCCAATTCTATTACTTGGATCTGATAAAATTTTCCACATCAATGAGACTATTCCCGGTTTAATGATATTTTGCTGAATTTCTGGCTCTTTAGTATACAAAATAGCTCCATTACTTCATCTAATCTCCAAAATCGGATTAATTTTTGCTGGAGTAGTAGTTGAAAGATGAGTATATGCAGAAGCAAGTTCTAGCATACTTACCTCAGCTGCACCTAAAGAAAGAGGATATCAGTATTCAATTTGATTTTTTACACCAGAAAGTCCCAAACTCTGCAAAAAGGGCTTTGCAACTTGTTCACCTCCCAATGCTAAGAACATTTTTACGGCAGGAATATTTCTACTAAATCCAAGAGCTCTTTTAAGAGGCAATGGACCCTCAAATTTACCATCAGCATTATTTGGAGTATCCTTACCAACAGAAAAAGGAATATCATAAATTGGAGTATCCAAAGTCAAAGGTAATTTATCAAAACCCAAAGCATAAATTAAAGGTTTAATTGATGATCCACTTTGTCTAGGATTTTTTACCATATCATTTTGACCTTGAATATCCTTATTAAAATAATCCAAAGAACCAACATAAGCCAACACATCTCCATTAGTAGAATCTGCATAAAGCAATGAGGAATTACTTGCTCAAAATTCAAAGAGAGAATTAGCATTTGCTTTGATTGCTTTTTCTGCCAACTCTTGAATATTAGCATCAAGTGTTGTTTTAATAATCATTCCATCTTGTTGTATAGATCCTGAACCAAAATTCTTTTCCAAAAGTTCTTTAATCCAAAACACAAAGTGAGGTGCCTTTATTGCAAAAGTACTTTTTTCAAAAATTTTAGTGAAAGACTCAGATAATGCAGTTTTCAACTCTTCTTCTTTAATCATACCATCTTCAAACATCCTAGCAAGCACATATTCTGCTCTTCCATTGACATAATTGATAGTATAATTCGCACCATCTACAGAAATAGTCTTTGGAGATAAAGAATTCAAAAATCTGACTACAGATTCCGCACTTCCCTTTCCAGCAAAGGATGCCGTCATCAAATTATTTCTAAATTCAGAGACAACCATTGTTTTTATATTTCCTCCATAAGCAACACTTTGACCATTCATATCTTTTACTTCAAAGGATCACAACAGTGACGTTGACTTATAAGGATCATATCTTGTAGGTGCTTTCGGAATAGAAGCTAAAATTGCTGATTCCATAATCGTTAAATCCTTAGCAGGTTTATTGAAATAGATCTTACTTGCTGCCTCAACTCCATATGAATTATTTCCCAAAAATACATAATTCAAATAAAGCTCCAAAATTTTATTTTTCATTTCATGTTTAATTTGACTACTTGACAAATTTTTCTTTTCAGCTCTAATCTGCTGTTGTAAAACATTATTGAGTCTTTTTGCAAGAATAATCTGTGTCAATTTATAGTCTACTTTTTCAAAGAAATTTCATCAAAATGGCCTTTCAAGCTTCATAAGATTAGTAATCAACTGCTGAGTCAAAGTAGAACCACCTCCACCATTTTTTCCAAGCATCGCTTTTACTCATGCTCTGAAAATTCACATAGGATCTAGCCCCTCATGTTCCCAAAATCTCTGATCCTCTACAGCAACAATTGCCTTAAGCATCCAAGGACTAATTTTATCTAAATCTACATATTCTCTATTCTCATCAAAAATCTTATAAAGTTCAACCCCATTTCTATCTGTAATTATAGTCGCTTGAGTTAATTTCATATCTTTGATCTGACTAACATCTGGCAAATTTCTCAAAACTCTCAACTGTAAATATAATGAGAAAACTACGATTACAAAAATCAAAAAACCAGAAACTCCAAAAAGAATAACTCTTCATCGTCCCATTTGTTCAAGCTTTGCTAAAAGCCCTATCTTTTTTCTTCAAAAAGATGAGAAACCTGATCTCCTAGGTGAGAATTCTCTTGATCTAAAATTTCACCATACTGCATTCCTTTGCATTGTTTTCAAAAACAAATATAAAGTTCAAAAAGACATCTTATAATGTCAAATTACCCTTTGATTATATTTTTTTGCTTTCTTAAAACAAGAAAAAACCTGACTTTTTAATCAGGTTTCTCTTTTTTATTTATGAACATATCCAATAATTTTTGAATTAGATACATTATCCCATCTTTGAGTTACAATATATTTACCAACATAATTCATATCTTCCAAGAGCATTTCTCATGAATCAGGGTAATATGCTCTAATAACTGATACATGACCAGCATAACTTCTCAAAGAACTATAAATCACAAGACCTCAAACTTTAGGAGTATTTCTTGATGTTTTTATTCCAGCAGCTTTTGCCTTCGCACTTTGAGCATTTACATACCAATCCTTAGCATTTCCTCCAAAGAGTCTATTTCCATTAGAATCAAACATCCAAGGAGAAAGATGTGCAGCATACCAAGTACAATATCCAGGAGCAAAACCATTAGACAATCTCTTATTAAAATACCACTGTTTCTGTCACTTGTTATGAGAAGTTGTAGCTGTTTGACTGGCTCAAACATAAGATAATCCAGCTGAAGATCTAGTATTCACCGAATTAGACTTTATAACATGAGGTTTTTTTACTACAGGAACTTCATCTTTAGGAAGAACTGGTTGTTCTTTTTGCAAAAGACCTAATTCATAAGCTTTCTGCTCACTAACATTGATGAAAATTTCTTGTCCAGGATAAAGAACCTCACTTTCATCAGAAAAATAGTTCAAAGTAATAAGATCTTGGAGATTAAGTCTATAATATTCAGCAAAAAGTTTCAAAGTCTTTGCTTCTTGTACTACATACAAAATACCATCTTCATTATCACTTACAATAAGTTTTTGACCTGGATTTACTTCTCAAGAAAGTTTATTAACTTTTTTAAGTTCTTCTACAGTAATTCCAAATTCCTGAGAAACCGACTCTAAAGTATCTCACTTTTGAACGGTATAAGTTATAATAGATGATTTATCATCATCTGAAGAAATATTAATATTTACATTATCAGGATTAATTCCAACCTGATCACTTTCTGTTCCTAAGAATACTGAGTTAGTATTTACTGGTTGCTCATTTGCACTACCAAAGGCATCTGCATAAAGCATAGTAACCACAAATACTACCATTTGAAACACAGCAAATACAACTTTTAACCTGCTGGTTTTTGTAGATTTTCCCATATAATCTTTGAATCATAAATGGCGGAGGGAGTGGGATTTGAACCCACGGACCGATTGCTCGGTCAACAGTTTTCAAGACTGCCGCATTCAACCGCTCTGCCATCCCTCCACTAAACAACACTTAACACTCTAATAACTGTGGGTTGAATGATTGTGCAAAAAACAGTATAGTGAATTGCTCTTGATTTTCAAGAGAAAATAACTATAGTAGTTTTACTAGTTCAAAAGTATTATTTCAATACTATTTTATAAAATATATTATTTTATTTATTTCTAAATTATTTGAAAATATGTATGAAAATAAACTTAAAATTTTCTATCCGCTAGAACTATGAAAAGAAAATCCAATTTTAAGAACAGTTTGCGAACCTATCAATAAAATCACCTCTGAAGTAAAAGAGTTTTGAAAAATTCTACTTGACCTTATGCGAGAATACGATGGAGTCTGACTTGCTGCTCCTCAAGTTTGAAAAAACATGAGAATGATTGCAACGACACAACGAAAAAGATTTCCAAATGAAAAAAATCCAGACAAGGATTATATTTGAGAAACCCTACTCATCAACCCAGAAATTATCACTTATTCAAAAGAAATGCAGAATTCTGAAGAAGCATGCCTTTCCCTCCCAGGAGAAAGAGGTTTTGTCCTCAGACATCAGTGGGTAGAAGTAAAATATCAAGATCTTAAAGGAAAATTCCATCAACAAAAGTACTCTGGATTCAATGCTTGTATTATTCAACATGAAATTGATCATCTCAATTGAATTCTCTTTATAGATAAACTTATAAAAGAAGAAAAAAACTGACACTAAAGTCAGTTTTCTTTTTTATTTTAAATCTTTAACCATATAAGTTCAGTCAAGCTTATATCCCAATTTAGCATAATATTCTCTTACTCAAACACCAGAAATAACAGACAATCTTTCATATCAAGCAACTTGAGAGATTTTTTCAGCCAAAGACAGAAGTTGCTTACCAAGTCAAGAATGCTGAACTTTCACATTTTGATCCTCCGCTTGTTTCAAACTTTGCAAACTTCCATATACATGAAGTTCTCTAATCAGTGCTGTTTTTTTTCAAATCCCTTCTCGCTTAATACTTTGATCTTCCTCAATCATCAAAAGCCTTGTAAATCCATACAAATATCCCAGTTCATCTTCAAAACTAATAAAATATTCTTCACCTACACCAGAACGATATTTTCTCACTACCAAATTCAAATGTTCAGTTTGCTCAGTTTTGTTTCTCATCTCCCTACTTCTGGTATCTAGACTCACAAAATGACGAAAATCTGACAAATTTGGTTGTACTCCTAAAATCAAAGATTTAATATCATCAGAATCTTGAGCTAAACATTGTTGAATCAACACATCTTCATTCTCAAAAACTTGTAAATTAGGATAAAGTCTTTGATAAAAATTTGAACGATAATCTTGATCAGATTTTTGATATTCTTTTAACAATGTCTCATGCATGAGTTGAGAAAGGTTAGTTACATTTGATCCAGCACTAATCTCAGTTGCTGGAATATCACGGATCAATCTTTTAATCCTTGTATAAGGAGGAATAATTTCACGAAAAGTCTGACGAATAATCTGACTAATTTCCTCTGTAGTAATTGGTTGATATTTTCATTCAAGATATAAGGTATAAAGTTCAGTATTAGGAATTACAGAAGTTGGATAAAATTTTATCTCATCTGGTTTTATATTTTTATCTGTATAAATATCCCTAAAAGTCTGAATATCTTTATCAACATTTGATCCATAAAGACCTGGCATTATATGAATTGATATCTTAAATCCATATTGCCTCAAACGATTCATTGCAATTTTAATCTCTGCTAAAGTATGTCATCTTTTATTTAAATCTAAAATTTGATCATCTGTTGATTGCACTCACATTTCAATTCTAGTAACTCACATCTCCCTTCGTTCATGACAATTTGCATGTGTCACAAAAGGAGGAGTTGTTTCAATTGTCAAGCCAATAATTCTATTTTCAGCAGTTTCATTAAGTTTAACAGCCTCTGACAAAGAAGATGAAAGCTGAATCTGATCCTCATTTTTCACTTGAAACGAATATTTTCGATCAGAATTTTTAACCTTATTTTCTATTTCAAGTTGAGAAAAAGTATTACACGCATCATAAAGTCTTTGAATAAATTCTCTCTTGTAATCATCAGGATAAAAATCCCAAGTCCCACCAAGTACAATCATCTCGATTTTATCTGTTTTATGTCCCGTCTGTTGAAGGGAATAAAGCCTATTATACACTTGTTTTATAGGATCAAACTGATTAAGCCAAGCTCTCATCGCCCCAGGTTCTGATTTGATATAACTCTTTGGCATTTCAGGATCATTTGGACAAAAAATACAATGACTTGGACAAGGATAGGGCTTAGTTAAAACCTGTACACTTACGATTCCTGACATTGATCTAATAGCTCTTTTACGAAGCAAAAGTTCAAAATCTGAATTCTTATCAATTTTTCACTCTTTCACAAGATCAAAATATACCTGTAAAATTTGAGATTTACTAGGTAAGGTATCTAAATTATTTTTTTTTGCAAAAGATCTCTGAGCATCTCTAAAATGTTCAGCATTTAACTCCTTTATACTTAATAAATAATACACTAAATCTTCAAAACTCATCTATACTTATTTACAATAAAACACTATTTTACTAGAAGATAGCCATTAAAATAATTAATAATATTTTTCCCAGAATCATCTTTTTCTCAAGATATACTGTCAATAATAATTTTATAGGTAGATTTTTTTATCTCTAAAACAGGTTTATTTACAATTCTTTTGTCATGTAATTGATAAAGTTCATCCCAATATGGAGAAAAATCCAACTCATATTTTTTATTTCAAAAAGTAAACTCATAAGACGAACTTTTACTACTAGACTTTGAATCAGATTCAGATAGAGAATAAAGCTTACTATATCCTGCAATATCTGCTATAAATCCTGCATCATAATCAGAATTAACTGAAAAATAAGTCTCCTCTCTAACATTAGCTAAATCAATTCAAGTACAAAAAAGACTCTCTGACATAATTTCTTTTTGACATTCTCTATCAAAAAGCGGTTCCCATTCAGTTTTAGAATACATATAATCAAAATCTTTCAACAAATTATTAATACGATCAATATCCCCTCACTTTAGCTTTTGTAAACTTCATGATTGTAATGGCAAATCAATATTATTTTTCATTAAAACAGCCTCCAATTGTTTTTTCTGGGATCTAAACGAAATATTTGTAGCACTCAATGGCCCATATAAAGATAATACACTCAATCCAAATAAAAAGGAAATCAAAATTCTGAATATATTTTTTGGAAAGATCAAGGAGAACAAAGAAAAAATAATTATAAAAAGGATTGAAATCATTATAAAATACCTATTTATACTTATACCGTATTGCAAAATTCTTTGACTAAGAGCCATTGCCATCATAATAGCTACAAACAAAAAACCACAAAACAATATTTTTCTAAGAAGTTCAAATTTTTGTCATTTTTGCGGAAATATAGCATAAATAGTCAATATTCACCAGATAAAAAATCCTATTCCCAACATCACAATAATTCCCTTTGGCCAAATACCTGAAACTAAAATCTTAACTCCATAAGCTAGAAATATCGCTAAATATACAAAAGCCAATGGCAAGAAAATATACCCTCCAAAAATTTTTCCTGTACGAGATAGTTGAATATCAATATCTTGACCCTCTTTTACTGGCATTTGTTTAAGTGCAAACAAATAATGATTAAAAACAAAGGAACCACCAAGCAAGATAAAAGAAAAAGCACCAAAATATCAGTATAAATTACTTGAAAAATCTAATTCAAATAATTTTTCTATAGATAATATCGCAGCACTCAATCCTCCCCAAACAACAATCCCAGCCGATAATCAAAATGATAAAGACTGAAAAATACTTGTCCATGAATACCAGATTTTTTTCTCATTTTTTCTCATAAGAAAAGCCATTACTCCAAAAATTACAAGAATCAATAACAATAAAATTCCATATTGAAAAAGATTCTCAGAATAAACAAAACTCTGCTCTACAAGGAAAAAATATCAAACTCAGCATAAAATAGCTAATAATTGAGATCCCCAAAAAGCATAGAAAATTCTATTTTTACAAGGTTTTTGATGTAAAACATAAACAGATCCTAAAACAGCTATAAGCAAAGTTAATACTCAAGCTGCTACAAGTTTTATCAATAAATTCTCAGACATTGAATGATAAATATCTCTCATCTCAACCACCATCAAAAAAATCAATGCTAGATGTGCGGATGGAAATTGTATCAGTGATTGTCATCGATTAGAAAAAATTTCTCTTCGTTTTTTCATCATATTTTTAGGGAAAAAATATAAAACATCCTAATATATCTCTATCTCTCTACAAAAGTCAAATAAATTTTATCTCTCAAAATCAAGATTTAATAAAGTATTTTCAACAAGGAAATTCATTTTTTTAATCAAATGATAAGGAATTTTTCTTCAAGAAAAAATAGCATCAAAAATCTGACAAATATCACCAGCTAACCTTTTATTGAGAAAATAAGATTTTCCTCAAAAGTCAGATATACTATGATCATAAAATCAAATCGCTATATCAGAAAAATCCTTATCTCTTTGATGAAAACTAATAGTACAAAAATACTTACTCATTTCAGATAAAAAATTAGAACAACTCCAAACCTTTAAAGGTTGCTGATCAACAAATTTGAGAGAAAAAATATCTTTAACAAAAGAAGAATCTTTCAAGATATCAGCATAGATTACAATATCATCTGATTTAATATGATACTGTTCTTTATCAGCAAAAACAAGATTAGTATAAGCTAAATCTTGAAACAACAAAGATAAATTATTCATTCACAACTCTTCAATCCCTGAAAGTACAATTTTCATATTTTTTACTTTAATCCTAAAAGAATTTTTGAAATTTTTTCTTTTCCCTCTGAAATCACTCAAAGATGATCAACTATTTTAAAATCTTTATGCCAATCAATATATTTAATCAAAATAGTTTTCAATTTTTTCATAAAATCAGGATCTTCCTGATCAATCAGAATTCATTCTTTTTGTTTTACATACCAGAGAGCATTATTTTTTTGATCATGGGTCCAAGGAAGAGGAATCATTATCATCTTAATTCAAAATAAATCTTGTTCTGCTAAAGAAGTTGTACCTGCTCTAGTTATAACTAAATCTGACATCTCATATAACCTCCCAATCTCCTTTTGTGTACAAAAATCTTTAACTTCCACATTTTGAAAAGATAAAAACTGATTTTTCAAATCCTGATTTAACTGTCAAAGAACGACAACAAAATTTAATTCTCTTAATTTTTCTTCATTATTTAAAAGAGTTAATAGGGATTCATAAATAGTTTTTGCTCATTGTGAACCTCACATCACCAAAACCTGAGTATTTTCAGTTTTTTTTACTAAGGTTTTTTCAGGTATCAAATCCTCTGACAAAATTTGTCCAACAATAATTCAATCCTTCAATACATCTGGGAAAGCAACAAAATTATGAGAAGAAAATTTAGAAGCAATACGATTTACAAGTCATACATTAGTATCTGATTCATGAACAAATATTTTTTTTCTCAAAATCCATCAAGCAATAACCATTGGCAAAGCAACATATCCTCCTTTACAAAAAATTACATTTACACCAAACCTTATCGAATAAAAAAGAGCCTGAAAAACACCAATTGTAAACTTAAAAAGGTCAATAATATTTTTATACAAAGCAATTATTCCTTTTTCCCTCCTCCATTTTCCAGAAAAAAGAGGAAGAAAAGTCAGATTTTTCATTTTATTTTTAAGTTCATCTGCTGTCTTTTGCTCAAGACTATCAATACTTCCTGCCCAAAAATGCTCTCAAATTTCATCCTGATGATATTTATCTAGATATTGTATCATACTCTTAATAGGAAAGGTATGACCTCAAGTACCTCCTCATGCCCACATAATATTAATCTTTTTCTTCATAATTATAGAAAAAAAGATAAAAATCTGACTTTATTTTCCAATATTCTCCAATTCTTGACAAACTTTTCTAAAAGTACATTTCTCACATTTTTGCTTTTGTAAGGTGCGAGAAAAAGATGTAATTTCCAATGGCTCATTCAAAAAAGGATCCTCATTGACAAGAAATTTCTTTTGAAAGTTAACATCGTTTTTAATCTTAGTAAGAATATCATCAATATCTTCTTGATGAACTTCTCCTCCATATACAGATAAGGAAGGTAAAAATACTTCATAAGCTAAGACTTTTATTTCTCATAATTTTATACCTTTTTGAGCTTTCAGTAATGTTTTCAAAGCGTAAACTTTTAGTTGATCTGTCAAAAGATTTGGTCATAAAGGTTCTTTTCCTGTTTTCCAGTCCAGAATAAGATACTTATTCTCTCATTTTACAACTCAAAAATCAGGACTCGCCATAATATGGATACCTTGTAAATCTACAATATTTCACAAATCAACTTTCATTGCTTCAAAATCTGGTAATCTCGGATGTTCAATATAAACAGGATGGTGAGACTTAATAAAATCAATAACCGTTCTTCCCCATTCAGAAATAAGTAATTGATCCAGATTTTTAGTTACTTTTTCAATCATTTCTTCTAATTTATCATCAATATTTTCTCAATAAAAATGTTCACTTAATCCTCAAAACTCCTCAAAATTAAGAACAGAAAAATCCTTATTTTTTGACAATTCAAATTCATTTCTCATCTCATAACCCATATTTAACTTTATCTGATCCAAATCAACATCATCCCCATTTATCAATACATTGAAATAATCAGAAATAAGGTAATGAGTTTTTTCTCCCATCCACATTTCTATTGACTTACAACGCTTCAAAATCTGTGCTTGCTTCCATAGTTCTGGAAAATCAGATTTTAATCAAGCAGTATAATAATTCAAATAATATTTCTTTTCACAATACTCCAAAAGTGTTATTCTTGTATTTGACCAACTTAATTTATGTCTGTATTTGAGCATTTTATCCGAAAAAGAAATAAAATAGTTTTATTATCAAGCAATAACCTCTAAAAGTCAAGCAAGACCTATCATAGCACCATTATCCGTAGAATAAACCATTTTAACAGGAGAAAAGAAGGGATAATTCAGATTTTTTCTCTCATTTAATTCTTTAATCATTTCAGACAATCTTTGATTTGCAGACACACCTCATGCTATTGCAATACTTTTAGCTCAAAATTCCTGTGCTGCTTGCAAAAGCTTTTTTGCCATCACTTCGACAACAGCTTCTTGAAATTCATAAGCAATATCACAAATCAATTGTTCAGTTAATTCTATATTTTCCTTTTTCAATCTTTCCAAAAGAAAAGAAACTTGACTTTTCATACCAGAAAAACTAAATTCATATTTATCATGAGCAAGAAAAATTCTTTTAAACTTGACTTGATCATTAACCTTTCCTATTTTTGCTTTCTGACCAACCCAAGCACCTCATGGATAAGGACCGCCCAACATTCTTGACACCTTGTCAAAACACTCTCATGCTGCATCATCTAAGGTTCCACCAAGCTTACTGATCACAAACCCTGCAAATTCTTCTTGTCAAAAACGAGAAGAAAAATCAGTTTTTTGTTCTCATTTTTTTTCAATAAGATAGAGATCATTATGCCCTCCAGAAGCAGTCAATATTACCAAAGGAAACGCAATATCATCTTTTTTTCTTTCCAAAAGGATTGAAAAAATATGACCATGAATATGATGAACAGGAACAACTTGCTTGTCAAAATAAGATCAAAGCTCAAAAGCAACAGTCTTACCAACAACAAGAGAACCTGGAAGTCCAGGTTGAGTCGTCACTGAAATAGTGTCAACATCTTTAATCTTATCCCAACCTAGTGTTTGTAATATTGCAATAATTTTTTCACTATGAAGTCTTGAAGCTAATTCCGGCACTACACCTCCAAATTTTTGATGCTCTGTAATTTGAGAATAAGCCAATAACTCATCAACAGAGAAAAATCAATTCTCATCATAAGAAACTATCGCTAAAGAAGTATCATCACAACTAGTTTCTATCGCCAAAGTCTTCATAAACAAAATACTATCAAATAAATTACTTTGAATATACGATTTTTACGCAAAAAGAAAAGAGAAAATCAATAAAATATATGCTATCAAAAACTATCACTTAACATTATTTATTTTTTATAAACAAAATAAAAAAATCTGACGCAAAAGAGTAAATTCCTCAAAAGTCAGATTTTATTTTTTAAATACCATCATTCACTAAGTTCTACTTCACTTTTTTTGTTAATGTCAACATCAAATATGCAGTAGGAACAGCTACAAAAATACTACTCAAAGTTGAAGCAATAACTCCTGTACCTACAGTAAAAGCAAATGTCGCCAATACTCCAGAACCAAATACCATCATTGCAATCAAAACAAGAAGAGTAGAAAGAGATGTTCCCATTGATCTTTTCATTGTTTGCCAGATACTATCGTCAAACACAGCCAAAAGCTGATCTTGCTTAATATCCTTATGAGCAAGCATATTTTCTCTTACTCTATCAAAGATAATAATAGTATCATTGATACCATAACCAATAATAGTCAAAATTGCAACAATAAAAACAGTATCAATCTGAATTCTTGCATCAAACATCATCCAAATTCCATAAGCTCCAGCAGGAATACTTACACTAATAAGTGTTGTCAAAATTACTACAACTGCCAAAATCGCTGGTGAAATCTGTTTTCTAATAGTTCCAAAAGAAAAAATCATATAAATCACCATAGCAATTATACCAAATCAAAGTGCTTGACTAGCAGTTTCTTGCATATAATCTCATACACTTGGACCAATAATTGCTTGATCTACAATTTCTTCCACAGAATCAATATAGTTTGATTCTTGCAAAAAGAGAGGAATAAGTTGAGAAATCTGATTTACTTGTTCATCATTATCAAATCTTTGATTAAGTTTTACAGAAATCTGAGTATTTGATTTTTCAAGTCAGATTTTCATTTTTGGGAAACCTTTATCTACCAAATAATTACTCAAATCCTCTTGAAATTTAGCATCATCAGATACCTTACCTTCAAAAGTAATACTTACTCCTCCTGTAAATTCTTCTGAAAATTGAGCATTGATCAAAAACAAAACCCAAGAAATAATCATACCAGCAGCTCAAAGAACAAGCCACAAATATGCTTTTTTTACAATACTAAATGGTTTCTTCATCTTGACAAAAAAAAGAAATAAATTTGAGTATAATGTATCTTTTTACCATTATTTTTCAAGTTAAAAGAGGAGAAAAATCAGATTTTTTTAATTTTTTTAGTATTTCTCCCCTCTTTTTACAAATTGTAAAACTATTGATTAAGATATTTTGCCTTATTTTGATTATGTTCCTCTAATGTCGCTCCATAATAAATTTTCCCTTGATTATCATGAAGATAAAACAATGCATTTGTCTTTTGATAATTAAATAGTGCATCTAAAGTACTAATACTCGGAGAAGAAATCGGAGTTGGCATAAGCCCAATATTTTGTCTTGTATTGTATAAATTATTTGCATCAGATAAATTAGCAGCTATTGCATCTTTACATTGACTATAAGGAAGTTTAAGTCCATAACACAAAGTAACATCAGCATCTAATCTCATCCCTGCCAATAACCTATTGATAAAAATTCCAGCTATAATAGGTTTATTTAAAGGATTTTTTTCTTCATTTTCTATTACAGAAGCCAAAATCAAAGCACGATAATTTGTTAAATCTAGATCCTGAGGAGTAAAAGTAATAAATTGATCACGGTATTTACTCCAAACTTTTTTATCAAAGTTATCAAGTTGCATTTTTATAACCTTTTCAACAGAAGCTCACTGCTGATCAAGAAAATAAGTATCTGGATATAAGAAACCTTCCAAACTATTCCCTTCTGGTAAAAGAGCTAAAAAACTGAATTCTGCTCTCATTTTATCAATAAAATTTTGATCTTGTACTTTTTGCTGATAAGCACCTGCAGCAAACCAACCATTTTTTGATAAATATTGATCCGTATCATACATTGACCATCCTTCCAAAAAAGTTAGTTTAAGATGGTTAAGCTCTGGACCTTGAGAAATAATATTCATAAGTTCAGACTTACTATAAGATCCACTCAAATGATAAATTCACTCTTGAAGTTTTGGTAGTTCTTGAGAATGATTTCTCATCCAAAGCTTCATCATAAATCTTTGGAATCCTCCAAGATGAACATAAAACTTTGAAAAAGTTTCTCATTTTGAAATTTCAATTTTAGTTCCTGACTTATAAGTAATATTAGCTGAATAACTTGCTCATAACCAAGAAAAAATTACAATCAAAAAAATTACAATACCTATTACAAGAAAAGGAAATCTTGATTTTTTCTTTCTTTTTTTAGTATAATATTGCATTAAAATAAAATAAAAGAAATAAACTAAAGAGTTTGACTTAAAACCATTTTTTCTTTTTAAATATCCAAACGATAAATATCCCCATCACAATCATAATCACCAACAAAATCAAAAATGCATAAGGACTATCTGCAAGAGGAAGCTTTACATTCATACCAAACATTCCACTGATCATCGTCATCACTCAAATAATAACAGTCAAAATAGTCAAAATTCAGACATTAGTATTGGTCATCATATTAGTCAAAGTATTGAAAATTTCTCAAATAGAATCTATATTTTCATGGATAATTGAAATATGCCCCAAAATTTTACTTGTTTTATATTCAAGATCTTCAAAATATACATCCAAATCTCCCTCATAAAAATTAGCCGTTGCCTTTTGAAGTTCAACCAAAATCTCTTCATGAGGAGTAAATATCGTTTTCAAAAGCACCGTATTTCTTTTTTTAATCAAGACTTTTTTAAGAAAATTTGCATCTACATAATTTTTATCAAAAGCTTGCTTTTCCATTTCCATCAAATCCAAATTGAACTTATTAAGTCCAAGCAAAACTTTATCATACATCACATCAATAATCTTATAGAGAATATAATAAGGAGAAACCTTATATTCTTCTGCTTCATCACCTTCTTCTCTAAGTTCCGAAATATATTCTTGTCTAATTTTTTCAATATTATTAGTTGGATATTTGGTAATTGTAATGATAAAATCCTTTCCCAAAATTATATTCATTTCATTAGATACATATTTTCCTAATTTTTCATTATATTTTGGAAAATGCATAATCAAAAAAATACAATCATCATAAATATCGATCTTATCATGAGCACTTGGCTCCAAAATATCCTGCTCAACCATTTCATGCAAATCTAAACCTTTTATCATATCCTCAAGTTGTTTACGATCAGGCCTAGAAAGATAGATCCATTTCATTTTCCCAATTTTGAGTGTAGTTGTACTCATACTTCATGGAACAAAAAAATAAAAGAGCAAAATGAACTATACTTTTTCCAAACTAAAATGCAAAGCAAAGATTATTTTTTTCTAAATATTTCTCTATTTTTATTTAAAAAAATAAAAAAATCTGAACTTAAATCCAGATTATTATCAAGATTACCTAGAGCGGGACTTGAACCCGCACGACCGTGAAGTCACCAGATTTTGAGTCTAGCATGTCTACCAGTTCCATCACCTAGGCTTATTTGACTTTCTCAGTATAGTAAAATCCCAAGAAAAATCAAACTATTTTTATCAAAAATCAGACTTTTTTCGCTTTTTATTACCAATAATCATGAAAAATCAATTTATACCTCAATAATTTCCAAATCTTTTTCTTCTTTTTGCTTCTTGATATTTTGAGTAAAAATTAATCCTGTAGGACCAATAATCAAAGTAATAACACCAAAAACGCTAGCAATATCACCAAAGAAAATTCCTTGAGTTCCATCATTTGCAAGTAAAGTTTTTCCAACTACTAAAGCAACAAGACCAATAACAAACAAAACAGATCTACTAAACTTAACATGTGTAGGAACCAAACCATAACACCAAACAACATACAAAGAAAGAACTATCAAAATAGCATATACTGGATAATTGAATTCTTGATAAGATGACTGTACAATACTATTCCC
Organism: uncultured bacterium; assembly: GCA_963517005.1. Lineage (GTDB taxonomy): Bacteria > Patescibacteriota > Gracilibacteria > Absconditabacterales > Absconditicoccaceae > HOT-345. The sequence goes on along the minus strand of CAUQDZ010000005.1, from coordinate 36,670 downwards.
AACGATCAAATTATATCCCAAAAAACCTATAAATAATCAAAAAAAACTAAGTACAAACAATCTTTTTACATAATCTTTCATATTTTTTTTCTAACAAATAAACAATCTGTACTTTACTAAATTGAAAAATCTTTTCAAGAGAAAAATCAATCTTCTAAAAAATCATATTTTTTTATTTAATAGTAGATAAATTTTTTTTAAAAAAAATAATGATAATATTAAAAATATTTTTTAAGATATTTGTGAATTTTAATATTTTTATAGTTTTAAACTATTGTTTTATATATTTTATCTATTGTGAAAAAAAAGTGGATTTTTGAAAAAATCGTGAAATGTACCACCATAGAAAATAAAATTATAATCTTTTTGTTAAAAAACTTTGTGAAAAAAATCAAAAAATGAACTTTTTGAAAAATGGAAAAGTTGAGTTTTTCACATTACTCATTTAAATCAAAAAATATAATTATCATTTAATGTTTCCCTATATTTTGATTTATCTGTTTTTCACAAGTTTTTCAGATCAAAAAAGTTTTGATATTCATTTGCAATTTTTTCGTTATGGGCATAAAAGGGATTCCAGGAAGCAAGCCATTTAGTATATTTAAGGCTAATATTTTGTAAGTTTTGATTAGATAATATTAATAAAGGAATATTTTTTTTAATTTCATATCATAATTGCTCTTTATAATTATTTTGGAGGTGAGAAATATTCTGGTATATAGTAGTGGTATTTAATCAAATTTTTTGAAGATTACCTTTTATGATTAGATAATCAAGATTGTTGTTTAGTGTTGAAAATCTTATCTCACTTTGAGGAAGTAGTCTAAAAATATCTCAGCTTGGATCTTGAATAACAAGAATACTTTTTTCTGTAGTGTTTTTTGATGATTTGAATAGAGAATAACTTATTTTTTGATCAGCAGTATACGGTAAAACAAAAGAAAAAGTCTGATTTTTTGTTCGTTTTTTTTCTTGATTTCCAGATGATCGATTAATAAGGAGATAAGAATTTTGATCTGGGTTTTTAGAAAAATAATAGAGACGATATGTGCGAGATTGATAAAAGCTATTTAGATCAAGTGGGATTCTATAAATCATAAAAATTTCTATACTAAGCATAAAAATCAAAATACTGAGGCTAATTCCTAGTTTGAGATATTTGCTAATTGGGATATAATCAAATCTGCTCGTATAGATTAAGACACCACTTAAATAAAAGAGGAGAAATTCTCAATGACTAAAATTAAGTATGGGTTTAATAATCATAAGTAATATCAGATAGATTTCTCATGTTAAAAGGATATTTTTGATCATTTTATTTCTTGGATCTTCTCTTGACCACAAAAGAGATAGAAGAAACCAACCGAGAGAAAAAAGACTAAAAATAATTCGAGAGTTTTCAAATCGAATTTGTAAATTTTCATAGCAAAAATGGATAATCATCATAATAGTGATGATTCAAATATAGCTTAAAAACCCCAATAAAGCTGATTTTTGGTCAGCATTCATCTTTTCTCTTCAATGTAAAGAATAAAACACTCTAATTATAAAAAAAACTTTTTTTTTTGCAATTTTTTACATTTTCAGCTATACTTAAGCTGTTTTATTTTATTTAGGACTCAAAAAATATGGAACAAAAATTAGTAAATATTGCTCAAGTAGTACAAGATATCAAAGATATTAAAATTCAGGGTGCGACTAATATTGCAAAAGCAGCTTTTGATATTTTGATCACAGAATCTAAAAATCAAACTTTTGACTCGTCAGAGGAATTTTTGACATTTATAGAAAGTGCTATGCAGATGCTTATCTCAGCAAGACCTACAGAACCAATGCTTTTTAATGGTATGGATTATATAAAATCTCAAATTGCTACATGTAAAGATAATCTATGTGATAGTATTCAAAAGACAGTTATTGAATCTGCAACCTACTACCTTAATCTAATCAAAGAAACAGCAGAAAGAGCTATTCTTAATGGACTTGGAATTATTAATGATGGAGATAATGTGTTGACTCATTGTCATAGTACTTCAGCAGTAAAGACTCTAGCTCTCCACAAAGTAAAAGGTTTAAAATTTAAGGTTTTTAATACTGAAACACGTCCTCTTTATCAGGGAAGAAAAACAGCAAAAGATCTAATCGAAGAATGAATTGATGTGACTATGGTGGTTGATGGAGTTGCTCCTTTTTTAATGGATGAGGAAAGTGGAACAGATTTGATGATGGATTGTGTAATTATTGGTTGTGATGCTATCAAACTTGATGGAGGTGTGATCAATAAGGTGTGAAGTTATGCGGTGGGACTTTCTGCTTTGTATGCAAATGTTCCAGTTTATATTGCGGGTAATCTTCTCAAAGTTGATGTCCATGACACGATTCAAATTGAGCAAAGACATTCTCATGAGGTTTGGGAAGACGCACCAGATAATCTAGATTTTCTTAATTTTGCTTTTGATAAAATCCCACCAAAGTTTATTCGTGGAATTATTACTGAATTTGGAATTATTAAACCAAGGGAAATTAGATCTTATATTGAAAAATATTATCCTTGGATGAAAGTTAAGAAGGAGAAAAAGTAGAAAATAGTAAAAAAGAGGTCTAAAAGCAGACTTCTTTTTTTTATTTGTATAATATGATAGATTCTATAAGCTGGGGCGATTGACGGGAATCGAACCCGCGACCCTCGGGACCACAATCCGATGCTCTAACCAGCTGAGCTACAATCGCCATCGTTTCATATAATAGGAAAATCCTATAAAATTGCAAGCGATTTGCAATAAAATATTATTTTATAGTATTTGATTTGACCTATCACTTATAAATATAAATAAGGGAAAAAATCAATCTTTATAAAAATTTGCAAAAATAAGAATTCTATTTATACTTATATTGTTTTATTTTTCTTCTTTTGTCTTTATGGAAAAACTTGAGAAATTAGACTCTTGATTTAAAAAAAATCTAGATTTTGATCTAAAAAATAAAAAAACTACTACTGAAATTAAAGAGATTTTTTCAGACTGAGATTACCAGGAGATGCTTTTTAATGCAATAGTTTCTGATTTTGAAGAACTATGATATGAAGAAGCAAAGAATCTTTATCAAGAATTAAAACTTTTGTTAGATAATCCAAAATGTATCGATAAGGATGAACGAAATCAGTTTTTTGTGAATAGTAGTGAATATTTTCCTTCTTTGTCTGAACTTTTCTTAGACGAGAAACCAGTTTTATCAAAAAAAAGTCTCAAATGACTTTTATCTGAACTTGAAAATATTTTAAAAGATATGGTGTTTGACTATCAGGATGAAGAATATTAAAACAAAAATCTGACTCTAATGTCAGATGATATCTTTAAAGTATAGATTTTTATATTTCTTATAATAACTTAATGACAAACACAAAAGAACTTATGAAAACCCTAAATGCTCATCAACTTGCTTATGTTAATTTGGAGCTCCCAAATCCAAAAAATGGACAATATATGCTTTGTGCCTTTCATTTGCAAGCAGGTAAAAATTTAAATATTCTCCAAGCTGCTTGTGAGGTAGCTGCAGAATCTTCTACAGGAACAAATTTTCTTGTAGAAACAGAAACAGCTTTTTCAAGAGAAATGAATGCTCTTGTTTATAAAGTAGAAGAAGATAAAGAATTAGTATGGATAGCTTATCCATGGAGACTTTTTGATAGAGGAGGAAATGTTCAAAATATTCTCACTTATATTGCAGGGAATGTCTTTGGAATGAAAGAAGTAAAGGCATTAAAAATTCTTGATGTATGGTTTCCACCTGCAATGCTTGAGCAATATGATGGACCAAGTTATACTTTAGCAGATATGAGAAATTATCTCGGAGTTCATAATAGACCAATTCTTGGAACAATTATTAAACCAAAAATGGGACTTACCTCGGCAGAATACGCAGAAGTATGCTATGATTTTTGGGTAGGAGGTGGAGATTTTGTAAAAAATGATGAACCTCAAGCAAATCAGGATTTCTGTCCTTATGATAAAATGGTAAAGCATGTTAAAGAGGCAATGGATAAAGCAGTAAAAGAAACATGACATAAAAAGGTACATTCATTCAATGTCTCAGCTGCTGATTATGATACTATGATTGAGAGATGTGAAATGATTAGAAATGCTGGATTTGAACCTGGATCTTATGCATTCTTGATCGATGGAACAACAGCGGGATGGATGGCAGTACAAACTCTCAGAAGAAAATATCCAGATGTTTTCATTCATTTCCATAGAGCTGGACACGGTGCATTTACTAGACCAGAAAACCCTATTGGATACTCAGTTCTTGTTCTTTCAAAATTTGCAAGACTTGCTGGAGCCTCAGGAATTCATACAGGAACAGCAGGAGTAGGTAAAATGGCAGGTGATAAAGCCGAAGATGTAACAGCAGCTGAAAATATTAGATATATGAAAAAGACTGGACATATTTTTGAACAGTCTTGGGGAACTATTCCAGAAACTGATAAAGATTTCATTGATATCGTTCAAAGAGATCAGGATAATGAAGAAGTACTTAGAGATGATAGTTGGAGAGCAATCAAAACTTGTTGTCCTATTATCTCAGGAGGATTAAATCCAACTCTTCTCAAGCCATTTATCGATTTGATGGGAAATATTGACTTTATTACAACAATGGGAGCATGATGTCATGCTCATCCAAAAGGAACACAATCAGGAGCAAAAGCGTTGGTTCAAGCTTGTGAAGCATATCAAAAGGGAATTGATATTCATGAATATGCAAAAAATAAGCCAGAACTTGCAGAAGCAATTGCCTTCTTTGAAAAACCTGAAACTAAGGAAAAGATGAAAACGCTGAGAATTGCTGCTTAATCAAAAACTCTCTAGATATTCTAGAGAGTTTTTTTTAAATATCCATTTTTGAAACTTATCCAATCCATTGTCTTTTTTCATTCTGGTTTTAGAAGAATTTCTTTAACAGCAGAGTGAAGTTCTCATTGAGAAGAAAAAAGAGGGAATTCTGATTTTTGTTCGTAGTTAGTCTTATCAAGTATGAGTTTTTCAATGATTACTTTTTTATCATCGAGGATAAAGTGAATCTTTGGCCAAAGATAATATCCTCTATATTTTGCATAGATTGTTTCCAATGAATCTGAGAAAACCTCTATTTCTCAGTCAGATTTTTCAATTTTTTTACAATCAATGACTTGTTTTTCATCTTGTTTTTGTGCTTTTATCTTATTTTTCGCATAATCTCGAAGGGTTTGATTGAGAAATTTTGGCCCAATTTTTTGCATATGTTTGATAGAGTCTAGACAGGTCCAATCAAAAGGAATGTTAAATGTTTTTTGAGAGATGATATCTCAGGTATCCATTCCTGAATCCATATGCATTATAGTGATTCAACTTTCTTCTTCTTTGTTAAGAAAGATTGTTTGAATTGGGCTTGCTCAGCGATATTTTGGCAAAAGTGAGCCATGGACATTGATAGGTCAAAATATAGGAATATCTAGGATACTTTGTGGAATAATTTTTCAATAAGCAATAACAACAAGATAGTCAGGTTTTAAACCTTTTAACCAATCAAAAAAGTTTTTTCCTTCAAGAGATTTGTCAGGATTGATTTTTGTTGGAGTTTTGATATTTTTTTCAGCGATTCCTAAGGTTTTTGTTTGAGTTTTGATGATATTTTCCTGGAGATTTAACCCTCTACCAACAGGTTTATCTGGTTGAGTAACAACTCCAATAATTTCAAATCTATCATCATTCATTAATTCCTCCAAAAAGGGAACTCAAATAGGAGCAGAAGAAATAAAAACTACGCGATAATGTTCAGGATCATAAATTTTATTCATACTTGGAAGACAATGTAAAATTCTATCAATAATTTTTGGTAAGCCATTAAAAAATCAATATCTTTTCAAGATTTTTTTTCAGTATTCACTGCAGTGTGGTATATGAGAACAGACTTTCCCTCTCAAATAAAATGAGAATAGGCCTTTGTCTGGTGAGAGTGTTTTTTGGTAGATTTTGATCAAAAATAAGCTTATTTTAGCTAGTATTCTATCTAAGATCAAAAGAATACGAAAAATCTGATTTAGTATTTCTGGTCTTTTTCTATTCATTACTATCATTTTTTTCAATTAAAGCTTGAATATATCCAATCATTAATCCATACAGACTAAAAAAGAGATAATTGACCATACTATCTTCAAAAACATGAAGAAATAATCCCATAACCATAAGTGCCAAAAGCCCTTGCTGGAAAGTGTTTAAAAATTCAATCTGATTAGTTAGAGATTTACTTTGATAAAAGTTTTCTTTTAGTTTTTTTTGCTTTCGAAAGAAAATACCCATTACAGCACACCAAAAAAGAAAACCAATTGTTCCCATATCAATCATCAATTGAAGATAATAATTTTCAGGAAGTACTGTTCCTCAATGATGAATCGCAGGTCCAGAGCTTCATAATCCTTGTCCTAGTGGATGATCAATTACACTCATTATTCCTCACACTTTTTTTTCAATATGAATACGAGTTGATTCCCATTTCCATATACTGAGTCCCATTACTGCAATTACTAAGCTACAAATTCCTCAAATAAGCCATTTTTTGTGTTTGAGAATAGTTTTGATATTGATTAAAATAATTGCAAGAGTTCCTCCAATTAGACCTGCTCTAGATAGTGTTGAACCTAGAGTTATAATCCATAAGAAAAGAATAAAAAGGCTGATCCATTCTGATTTTTCCCATTTTTTCTTTCAAAAAATATTTTTCATCTCAAAGAGTTTCCAAAGTAGAGGGATAAATACTACAAGAAAATAGGCATAATTATTTGGTCAAGAAAAAAGTCCTTGTCGTCTGAGATGTCCCTTAAAACCTGTTAGATAATAAATAGGAGGATTTACTCAAAAATGAAAATCATCTAATCCTCAATATCATAGATGGTAAAAATATTCTGGTACCAGTAGTTTGAGTATCTGCCAAATTCGTCCGGTAATTAGTGTAAAAACAATTCCTCGTTTTATCCATTTAAGAATATTAGAATCAGAATTAAGTCCAAATTTTTTTCTTTTTTGAATAAAATATCAAATTCCAATTGATAAGAGTAGAATAAAGAAGTATCGAAAACCATATTTTATTCAAATCAGGATTTCAGTCATATTTTTTCCAAAACTAAATCGAGAAAAAAAGGAAGTAAATCCAATAAGTATTAAAAAAGCAACTATCATTTCCCACCACTTTGAAAAATAATTTTTCCAATACTTAATATGAAATAAAAAAAGAATAATGCTCATTATAATCCAAATTCAATCCCTTAAAATAGCAATTTTTTCAGGAGAAAGTATTTTTAGTCAAAATCAAAAAAGAACCACAAAAATTTGATAAAAAAGCTGACTTCCTATAAAAGAGAAAAGAAAGACAATCATCTGTAAAAAAACTTACTAATAAATAATTGTTTGAAATTATGAGAAAGTGAGAAAAAAAAGCAAGGAAAAATTTTTTTTCAATTTTTTTATTTTTGTAGAATATTTATTATTTATTTTACAAAAATATAGAAATTCACAGAGGTAGTGAAATTATTATTTTTTGACAAAAATGTGAAAATAAGTATACTATATTTATAAAAATATAAAATTCTAGAAAAATAAAAATTCACTATTTTTGTGAAAAAGTATAATAAAATGTGAAAAAAATGTAGAAAATTCACTAATATAGTGAAAATATAGAAAAAAAACGAAAACATAAAAATAATAAAATAAGTTCTTTTAATTCACTATTTGTGTGAAAATGCTTCATCCAGGGAAGGAAATTATGATGAGGTTACAGGATCTGGGGGTTACTCAGAAGTCTTTTTCCGAACAAATAGGGAAAAGGGTTAGTGAAATCAATGAACTTATAAAATGAAAAAGAAATATTACTATAGGATGGGATTATATTTTATCCAATTTTTTTCATACTGAGTATAAATACTGGATTTTGAAACAAGTTGATTATGATTATGAGCAATTTTTAGCAGAAATGGATTTGAAGGAGCAGTTTATAGAGAGAAAAAGAGAGGGAAAAAAAGAAAATAATGATAATCAGAAAATACAGGAGAATCTATGAATTTGATCTATAGACAATATTTATAATAAAAATAGTAACGTCTCTTGATTAAATATTAATTGAGAATTACTGAAAAATGAAAAAGATTCTGCTATTCCAACTATATCACAAGAACATCATTTATTAGGAAAAAATAATAATTCGCAAGAAGAAGTTTTTAGAAATTTTTAGAGATTATAAGTTATCTTGCTATTATTAGAAAGTGGAGTGATTTTTTTTCATAATTGCTGTAAACAATAAAGAAAATGAAGTCTAGATCCTATTCCTTCACTACAGGTACTGAGCGTTTTAAAAATAGTGTCTAGATTGTGATTTGTCCAAATAAAAATCTGATTTTGTTCACAAGTGGTCGTTTTTTCTGTTATGTTTTTTAGATCAAAGTTAAGATCACAGGGAAAATATATGAGGTCACTATCTTTTATCTTTTCTTTGATTTTTCATCGTTTTTTTGAGTTTAGAGAAGGACTTAAGTTAATTAAAATAAAGTTATTTGATGATATTGTAGTTTGAGATTTTCGATAATATATAAGATCTAAACTGAAATCATGATGGAGTTCAATTTTTTGACACTTTTCTCCTAGAATATGTTGGCAAATATGTAGTGAATGAGGTTCTCTGAGGAGGAGGTGATTAGCTTTGTGTACAAGAAGGTTTGTTAGCCATCTTGTTAAAAGTGATTTTTGACTACCAAGTCCTCACCAGAGTGCAAAATTTCCATTTAAAATTGATTTGGTATAGAGTAAGATGAGATTTCGTCAATTATGTGGGAAGTGTCTAGTTTCATCAATTACTTCTCATCCTCCAAATATCTTAAAATATTTACGAAAAGGGTGTTTTCCTAGGATGATATGAATATAGGTATTTCGTTTTTTTGGTAAAAATTTACTAAACCAAAATTGTTTGTTTTTAAAATATTCTTCTGTGTTAAAATAATATATTTTTCCCCAGTCAACGCTGATTCCTTTTGTGTGATAAAATTTTTTTAAAAATGAAATATTTTTACTTACTCGTTCTTTGATTCGATCAGTATCCCCAACTTCTATTACGAGTTCTTCTACTGTATAGCGAGAAAAAATTTCTTCAATAACTCCAAAAAGAAGGAGTTCGTCTCCAAAATTCTTGTATCAATAATAACCTTTGAGATATATTTTCATCTTATTTTCAAATATTTCAAAATTGTTTTGCTAATACGATAACATTACTAAAAAGGCTAGCAATTGTTAGAGGTCCAATTCACCCAGGAACTGGAGTAATATGCTTAATTTTATCTTTTACTTTTTCAAAGTCAATATCGCCTGCTGCTTTCCCTTGTTTGTGTCCATATCAAATATCAATCAAAATCTGATTCCCTCCTTTGTTGAGATATTCATCATTGATAAGATCAATAACTCCAGTAGCACAGAAGAGGTATTCAGCATTTTGACATCCTTTTTTGATTTCTTCAGGACTAAAAGTAATGTCAAAACACTGTACAATAGCTCATCTTTTGATAGATTCTAAGGCAAGAGGTTTTCCCACAATAATACTTTGTCAAACAATGGCAACTTTTTTTCCTCTAAGATTTCCAAGATTATAAGCATCAAGTAGGGTAAAAACAGCTTTTGGTGTTGCTGGACAAAATTCGATCATATCACAAAAGCTTTTTCATATCAAACTTCCTCACAGCCCGTCAATATCTTTACTTTCATTAATAGCTTGCAAAAGTTCAAGTTTGTGTTGAGTAAAGATTTCAGGTAGAGGAAGTTGTATCATTATTCCAATACATTGTCTATCTTGATTCAAAATATTAATAAGCTCAAAAATTTGTTTTACTTCTGTATATTTTTTTTGAGTCCATGTTTTTAACATCGGAAAATAGGTTGTGTCTTGTTCTGTCTCTTGTCAAAAAATAAAGGTAGAAATTCAGATTTCTTTTGCATATTTTTGTTTATAGTGGACATAAGTTGCTGAAGATTTATTATCTCCAAAAAATAAGATTGCTACATATTTTTGATTTTCCCCAAAAAAAGTTGAAACTTGAATTTTGAGTTCGTCTTTTATTTTTTCAGCGATAGGTTTTCCATACAAAAGCATGTTATCTCCTTAAGAGGTAAATTTTGTCTAAGCTTATGGATACTTTAGTTAAAATCAAGCAGTAAATCAAAAAAGACTCAAGATTTCTCTCGAGTTTTGTGTTATTTGATTTTTTTAATGAGAATTTCTTGTGCTTTTTTAAGCTGATTATCTGTTTTATTGTTTAGGTATCCTGTGAAATTTAATTCTTCTTCAATATCTGGAGTAATTCATTTTTTGTCAATACTTGTTCCTTTTGGCCCATATCGCTTTCCAACAGTGTATTTGAGAGAGTCTTTGTTGTCGAGTTCTTGAAGAGTTTGGATGCTTCATTTTCAAAATGACTTTGTTCAGATGATAGTACTTCCTAGTTGTTCTTTTAATGCTAGTGTTAAAATTTCACTTGCACTTGCACTTAGCCCATTGATAAGAACTACTAAAGGATAGTTTTTTAATTCTCAAAAACCCTCACTTTTATAGGTAGTATCTTTATAATTACGATATTTACTAATAACTACATTTTCTCATTTTGGGATAAAATGTCCAGCAAGTTCTACTGCACTTTCGAGTAATCATCCTCAATTTCCTCTAAGATCAAGAATGATTCCTTCAACTTTATTGTCAAGAAAGTCTTTTATTGCCTGATTCATAAGTTTATTTGTCTGATCTCAAAAAATAGAAACTTCAAGGTGTCAAAGTTTGTGCCCACTATAACTTAATATATTTCCTCTTACTGAAGGAATATTGATTACATCCCTCACAACTTCTTTTTTTATGTATTCATTGGTTCCAGAGCTATTAGGTCTCTCAATAAAAAGGTTAATTTTTGTCCCTTTCTCTCCTCTAATTTTGTTTACAGCTTCATTTGTTGTCAAATCTTTTGTTTCTCCGGTTCAGATAAGGATAATTCTATCGAGAGGTTCAATTCCTGATTCAAATGCTGGGGATCATTTCAAAACTTCTTCAACTTGAATATAATAGTCTTTTTTACTTACAACGGCTCCTATTCCTTCAATATGTCCTTCTCATTCAAGTTCTTGTTGAAGTCCAGAATAGCTCTCAGCATCTAAGTATACAGTATAAGGGTCTCAAATTCCATTAATGTAAGCTTTCATAGCTTCTTTAATCATTTCTTGTTGTCCACTTTGGAGTATTTCTTTGTCAAAATATTCTCTTTGTAAGAGTTGGTCTATTTTCTCAATAGGAGTATATTTTCCCAGGATTTTATAAAGATAATCAAATTTTTGATGCTCTTTCATGATCAATAAAGCACAAATTCCTAGGCTCACAAGAGTTCATCATAAAAATCCCAAAGCTATTCATTCTCGTTTTGTTTTCATTTATCTTGTATCTTAAGGTAAAAATCGTATATAGTGTATATTTTTAAGCTCCATTTTCAATCTAAATGAAACAAAAAAATAAGTCAGATTTTTCTTCTTCGTTTTGCTCTTTTCCAACTAATTTTTATGATTGGCTAAAAGTACTTGCAGTTGTTACTATGGTTATTGATCATATCGGATATTATCTTTTCCCAGATGTTTTAGGACTTAGGCTTGTAGGAAGAATTGCTTTTCCTATATTTCTTTTTTTGGTTGGTGTTAATGGGAGTTTTCGTTGGAGATGGAGTTTATTTCTGATTGCTCTCTTGGTTCAGTTTGCAATGCAAATCTGGCGATCATCATTTTCCCTTACAGGGCGAGTTGTAGGTAATATTTTACTAGTTATTGTTTGTTCGAGGGTATTACTTTTATGAATTTCTAAAGTTTGTAATTATTCTTTTTTTATTTTGGTTTTCCCTTGTTTGATTTATCTCTTGTTTTATACTTCCTTTTGATTTTGATTTGTGCAAGATATTCAAAGAGTACTTGATTACTGAGTTTTAGGATTTTTGTTTGCTTTTTGTGGATATTTCTTTACAAAAAGTCAACAAATACGAGAAAAGATTCTTTCTATATTTTCTTTAATTTGGCTCCTTTTTCTCTTAGCAACTTCAAATATTGCAGTGTTTCATTTTTCATATTTTTGAGATTTGATGTTTCTTTTTATAAGTTATATTTTTTTATGACTTGTTTTAATGATTCAAGCTTATCTCTTTCAAAAAAAGAAAAATCTGACCTTTGATTTCGTTTATCCTTTTAATCAGATTTTTTACTTTATTTCTCACAATGCACTTTTTATTTATGCAGTGCATATTTTCCTTTTGCTCATTGTTTCTTATTTTTTGAGAAAAGGATAAGACAAAGTTGTTTTGATTTGCATTTTAGGAGAAAATTGCTACAATAATTATGTTGCCTCGATAGCTCAGTAGGTAGAGCGCACCCATGGTAAGGGTGAGGTCGCCAGTTCAATCCTGGTTCGAGGCTAATTGAGTAGTATGCGAGTTAAGAAATATTCCAAGTCTCTGTGTTGATTGTAACATAGGGACTTTTCTTGTGAATTATTTCATCTTCTACGGAGTTTTTTATGCTTTAAATGGAAAAGTTTAATTAGTCCAATAACATTTATCTTTTTATAGATATTGAGTTTATCTTTTTAATGCTATTTTTTGTTATATTGTCAAATTCTTTTTTTGAGTTTGATTTGAACTTTTATTCTCCTCTAATTTTTAGACCAATACTGACAAGACCAAGCTCTTTTTTCCAAGGATCCTTTTTTTTACCATAGATGTCATCTCAGACAATAGGGTATCCAATCTCAGAAAGATGACTTCTAATCTGGTGTCTGATCCCTTTATTGATTTTTATAAGAAGTGTAGAAGTTTTATCTTCTTTATTATATTCTCGCTCTAAAATTTCAGTGGTTCAGTGTTGTGGGGTATTTTTGATTTTGTGGAGGCAGAGGTCAGAAGAAACAACAACCATACGGTCTGCTGAAAATTTATGATGCGCGATTGGAAAATCAATTTTATTCCCTTTGTCTTTGATATAGTAGTTAATATCTCACCAAACTTGAGCAAGATAGAATTTTTCAATATTTCCTTCGCTTTGTAGTTTTTTATAATTTTTTTTGACTTCAGGATTTTTCGCAAAATAAAGGAGTCAGCTTGTCGGAGTGTCTAATCTATTCAGAAGTCAGAATTCTTCTTTTTTACCAAAATATTTTGCTCAATTTTTGATAATTTCCATAACTTTTTCATCTTCTTTTTGGTCAATAAGTTCTTCCAAAAAAGAATATTCTTCTCCATAAGTGCTATGTTTGCCAGCTTTTTTCCATATATAATAACAGTATTGATCTTCATAAACGCAATATTGCATTGAACTTCCCAAAAAAGTAAAACAAATCTGATTATAGTGCTTTTTCCCCTGAAATCAACGAATTTTCTCTTGAATTTTAGGTCAAAATAGCTAAGGTCTAGTCTTAGAATTTAGCTCATTTATAAAGAATGGATCTGAATAAAGTAATGCTCATGGGGAGAGCAACGGCAATTCCTCAGCTCAAAAAGATAGAATCTCTCAATATCTCAGTAGTGAATTTTACTATTGCGACCAATAGGAGATATAAAAACAAAGATTGAAATCTGCTAGAAGATACCGAATATCATAAGTGTGTAGCTTATGATAAACAAGCAGATTTGCTCTCAACCTATCTTACCAAAGGAAAAAAACTTTATGTAGAGGGGAAATTGAGAACAAAAAAATGGCAAGATTCTCAAGGAATAGACCGTTTTACTACAGAAATTATCGTTGAAAACTTTATTTTTTTAGAAAAAAAGTCTGATACTTCCTGAGAGCTTATGGAATTTGAATCTTCAGATGAACTTCCTTTTTAATTGATAGTTTGTGGATAAAATGGTTAATTGGAAAAGAAAAATAACAAAATGGGCTTTAGACGGTTTTGATCTTGTAGTTTTTTTGGTTTTTGTGTTGGGAATTATTCTTTTTATTAGATTTTTTGTAGGAACTCCTTATACTGTAGTAGGATATAGTATGAATCCAACCTTTGATCAAGGAGATCGAATTTTTGTAGAAAAGATTACTCAGAGATTTTGAACACTTGCTAGAGGGGATGTAATCGTTTTTGTTCCTCCAGGGAAAAATATTCCTTTTATTAAGAGGATTATCGGACTTCCTGGAGAAACTGTAAAGTTTGTGGATAATCAGACCTATATTTGTAATGATACGACTCCAGAATCTAATATTAAAGCAAAAAATAGACAATCATGCTTTAAATTAGATGAGACATATCTTAATTCAGGGGCAGAGACTATTCCTCAACAATGATGGGATGAATTTGAGGTAAAGGGAGGATATTTTGCAATGGGAGATAATAGGTGACATACAACAGATTCTTTACACTGTTTTTCGCATCAGTGCTATAAAGGAGCAAATTATGTAGTACCAAGCAACTATATGATAGGAAGGGTTATGTTTAGGGTTTTTCCAAAGGCTGAGATATTTTAAGCAATAACTATTATCCAGATGAAAATCTTTTCAAATTTCGATACCAATCGAAAACAAGAAGCCTATCAAGAGGCAGTAGATAAATTTTGAGAAGACAGAGTTTTGTTGCTCAAAAAGAGTGGATTGTTTTTTATAGAAAAGGTTTTTTTACCAGTTTTTTCATGGACTCTACTTTTAGCTCTTCTTCTTTATGGGTTTTTTATTGTGGGTTCATCTCGAGGGGTGATTTGGTATTTTATTGTTGCTATTTTTGGGATCGCTTATCTAATTGTTATTTCACCAAATATTAAATATTATCTTGATTATAAAATGGATTTTTCATTGGTGACACCAATGTTTTTAACTAGATATAATCAATCGGGATTCTTTAAGAGGGATATTAAGTCAAGTAGTGTCAAAAACATAAAAACGATTTCAATTCAAAAAGATTCTTTTTGGTATAATTTATTTGATAATGGAGATTTGATTTTTCTCTCAGAGTGAGATAGAGCTGATCAAGGAGAAATAACCCTACATTATATTTATGATCCTGAAGAAAAAAGAAAACAGATAACCCATATTATGAGACCTTAGTTTATAATTTTAATTTTTGTACTTAGACCTTATGTCAGATATACTTCAAATACCAGAAATTCCCTATGATTTGTATGATTCACCACAGGAGATATTGATAATTATTCCTCTTGGATGAGTTAAAAAAGACTCTCTTAGACTTAATATACAAGATTATAGATTATTTATTGAATGAGAAAGGACATTCCCATCTCTAAAAGAAAATTTAGTGCCTGTAAAGGAAGATTGTTATTGGTGAGGAATATCCCTTGCAATAGATTTGCCTTCTCAAGTCTATTTTGATCAGATACATAGTAAATTAACTCCAGAAAATATTCTACAGATTATTATTCCAAAGGCAAATATTCCAGACTCTATTCCCCTAGAAATTCAAGATTAAAAAAAACAAGCATAATTGCTTGTTTTTTGTCTATAAGCTAAAGAGTTCTTTGAAAAAATAGATTCCTTGTTTCCAGATTTGTTGCTCATATTTAGCTTGGTATATTTTATCGAAATCTGATCGATTATATAGGTCTCCATAAATCTGTGTTGTTGTCTTCTTTTTCTTAAAGTCTTCTTTTCCCTCTTTGATAAGATTAAAGAGTGGCATTAAATCACTTTGATAATAGAGTGGACTATATTTCTCCTTAATCATTTGATTAAAGAGTTTAAAGGCTTTACGATGCATAGTATTTTCTGCTTTAAGTAGAGGATCTGTTTTAGACCTAGGGATATTGCGACATTTTAGTATTGTATTTTCATAGACAATACACCGCTGTTTATTTTTTTGGGCAAATTTTATTTTTTTGAGAATTGCAAGATCTTCTGTTGACTGCTGTGATAGAATAGTTTTGTCTTTTGTGATTATACTTCCTTCTTTTTCTTTTCCATAACAAAAGGTGTCTAAAATCTGACTCTGATGAACGATACTTACACAGCTATGGTCATTTGAGAAGGAGAAGTTTCCTGTGATTCTCTTTTTTTCTCATGCGAGGAGAGTTCCTGTGATTTTTTTCTTTGTTTTCCCATTAATGAGGATGGAGAATCAACTGCTTAGATCAACATCTTCTTGGATATAAGATTGAAGTTCTATAAACTCTTTCCCTTGGTCTTTCCCTTTGGGATTTGGTAATATTGCGGTAATTTTAATACTTCAAGTCAAGTACGATATTGTGTTTTCTGGTTGTTTTTCTTTTGTTTGGTAACAAGCTATATCATAGAGGTGGTCTTTTTGGAAAAGAGCAACGCAGCTTGATTTTGTGTTTGGAAGATTAAAGTTTCCTCTTAGGACAAGAGGATTGGTAATTGTTTGTTGTCCAAAATGGCTTAAATCTATAAATTTTCCTTTGCTATTTTCTAATTCTTCTAGGTCTAACGATTGATAGTTTTCTGTCCGATCAAAGACTAAAATTCCCCATTGTTTGCTAAAATCTATGCTCGAAATATCTTTGTTTCTATTGAATATAGAAAGGGAAATACTTTCGTTATTTTTGTCTGCTCCTTTGGGATCATAATCTATATGAGTGATCTTGATGACAAGATTTTTGCTATTTTCTTCTGCAGATTCTTCATTTTCAAGATTATTTGGACAGTTGACAGGACTTCGGAGTCAGATTTTTTTAGCTTTTGCTTGTGCCTGAGCAGATTGGAAATCAGCCTGTTTGCTATAAGCAGTTTTAAAGGTATATTCTTTAGCAAAACCTTCAGAGATGAGGTGTTGATTGATTAGGAGATCATCAAGCCAAACATAAGCAAGTTGTCTTCCATAGTTGTCATGTTGGTGTTGATTTGGATCAAATTCTAATTTAATTGTTTTTCCCTTGATGAGGTTTGTTAGCTCTTGCTTTGCTTCTTTTCCATAACATTCAGTTTTTCTATATCTTGCAGTATTGCTTTCTGGACTATCTACTCAAATAAGTCTTACTGATTGTAGTTTTCAATTGCTATCTTTGTATCTAAAGGTATCTCCATCAAGTACTGAAAATACTTTAATACCCTCTTTCTTGTTCTCTTGTTTTTTCTCTTTTTCAATTGTGTTTTTCTCAGCGATAGTATACACAAAGGTATCTAAAATCTGATTTCCGAGCTTGAGTTGGATAACGATATTGGATTTGTCTTTTTTCTTATTTGGAAATCCAAAGCTTCCAACAAGAGTTTTACTCTCACCATAGTTAAGGATTCCGTTAATTTTTTTATTCTTGCCATCAATGTTTAGAGTTGTCTTTTTTAGGTCGAGCTGATCTCCTTTAGTCAAAAGTAGTGTTATACTTTCCTTTTTGCTATCCGCACCGGGAGGATCATAGACGAGATCTTCAATTTTTACCTGATAATTGTTTTCTTGGTTTTTGTTGGTACCTATTTTTGATTCTGTCGTGTCTTGGTCTAGGTGCTGTATAGATTCAGTATTGTCCTCTTTTGTAGTTTTCTCAAGATTTGAGTCAGATTTTTCTTCTTGTTTGTTTTTCTTTGATGTTACTTCTTGAGCTGGACAAAGATCTGCTTTGGTAGGACAACTAAGGCCTCCTCATCCACCACCTCATTTATTGACATAAATGTATTCAATTCTTGGTGTCGATTCTATTTTAAAGTATTCCAAAAATTTTCTGTCAAATCATGGAGAAAAGTCTCCTATTTTGTCAAAACTTTTGGTACAATTATTGGCGTTATTTTTGTTTTGGTAAAAGGATTTTCCAGAGTCTATCGCTGGTAGCTGTGCAATGTCTAAAACTTGTCGATCTTGTCCATCCCATCATTGTAAAATAGCTTCTCATCATTGGTAATTGAGCTGAAATTTTTCTGAAAAGAGACTGTCAATTCCTTTCTCTGACCGTTGGTTGCTGGAACTGAGAACTACTCTTTTTCCCTTTTCCCAAAAGTCTTCATTTTTGTCAAATATCACTTCTTGATTAAATAATGGTCAGGAAAGTTTTATCTGAGAAAAGTCTTTAGGATCATCAACAAATTCTATCTCGACAAATGCTGGATATGAACTATTCCCTGCAAAAAATTCTTTCATATTGATCATATATGGATCATTGATCTGTTCACATTTAGGATTATTCGGCTGGGTATTATCGCTTTGTGGTTGATTGATTGGCTGAGAAATATCTTTAATATTTTCTCATTCAGTAAAATATTTACCAGGATTTGCTCTGATAGAGCCTCTGATATTTTCTTGTCTCTCCATATTTCTGGTAGTAATTCGTCTACCATTGATCAAAATTTTTTCAAAAGACTGATCTGCTCCTTTGATTTTTTTAACTCGGTCAAGATGAGCATTTAGGATGTCGCTTTTGTCTCTATAGGTCAAAACGAGATTGAGATCGTGTTTCCAGTCGATAGTTGGGAAATTTTTGTACACTTGAATATTGAGATTTTCGTCAAGATATTTAGTATTTTTTGCTAGAATTATTGAACTTTGTGCAGGGATATTCAAGTGAGTAGTTGCTTTTTTATTTCCAATAAATCCATCAATGCTCACTTCCCCCTCAAAATCTTGATCGCTGATATTGCTAATTTCTACTCGGTTATTATCTTTATTAAAAAAGGCTTCAGTTAAGATGAGTTGATTATTTGGCGGAGTAATTTGATTTTCTCTCTGATCATTGTCATGTAAAAGAGAAGAGTCTGACTCAGGATTGTGGATGTCTCAAGATTCATCATGTAAACTTTGATTTCAATCAGAATTTTGATCTTCTTTTGAAAAATATTTTGGGTTTGCGATAATTCCTTCTGGACTATTTTTTGCCCTTCCTTCTGTCGTTGGCAAGATGATTCGATTTCCATTTTGATATATTTTTTCAAATGATGTAGGAATTTTTGATTTGTTGAGCTTCTTGACTTGTATTTCGTCTACTTCAAAGCGGTCTAGAAGTCCATTGTCATCAGAAAGTGATAGGTTAATCGCAGCAGTATCTGTTAGAGCAAACCCCAGTGGATAATCTCATTGACTACTTTCTCTGGCAAAGAGCTTGGTCTGGTAAGCTGGAATATCAATTGTTGTTTTTTGAGGTTTTCTACCTTCTTGTTTGAGTGTAATTTCACCTTGATAGTCAAGGTCGCTAATATTTGCTATTTCTATAAACTCATTACTTCCTTTAAAAAATACCTCTGAAATAATCAGATTTTTATGTGTTATTGAAGGTTGTGGTATGGGAGTAGTACTCGGAGTAGAAGTTTCTTCAGAGCTACTAGGGACTCCTATCGTTGAGTTGCTTTCTGTATGTTCCTGTGCATAGAGTAAAAAGAGTCCAACTTGCTGGACAAAAATAATGCAGATAAAAATCCAAAGTCTCAATTTACTCATAGAAGGAAAAATGGTGATAAAGTAGAGGTTATACTAGCAAAAAGCTTTATTCAGTCAAGCAAAAAGAATAAAATACCCTCAAAAACGATGAAAACAGCTATTTTTGACTTGTCTTTGTGCTGAAAATTGATATAGTAAGGCTGTTTTATTTGATGGAGAAATGCAAGATGAGGGAGTTTGTCCAAAAATGTCAAAATAAGATCTCCTCATGTGAAAGAAAGTATCGAGGCATGCTTTCTGTTTTTGTCGTATTGTCGGCATTTGGCTTGTGTCGGATGAATGAGCAAGCTCTATCTCCATGGATATGGGGACTTTTGGTGCTTCTTCTCATAAGATGAGCAAAGAAATTTCTAACGCTTTGAGATGTGTTTTTGAATGTCAAACAGGGAGGTCATCTTGTGACTAAATGTACACTGGCATTATTGGTATTGTTGCCATTTTTTTGGAGGGAGAAGGTAGATGGAGAGATTATCTTCTTAATCTTTGCTGTATTTTGAGTGTTTTTAGGATTGAATGGGCGTCTGTCATTTATGGCAGCTTTGGTGATGCTTGTTGGAACTCTTGGAGCATTGATTTTTGAAAATCAGGCATTAGCAGAGCAATTTTCTGTATTTTTGTATTATTTTTTGGTGATTGGAGTGTTTTGGGAGATTGTAGATGGGAAGGTGGCTCGTTATCTTGAGTCAGACTTTTCTCCAATAGAAAACAAGATAAAAAATCTGATCCCATTCCAGATTCAGAATTTTTTGTCTCATTGGGGTAAGTATCTTGGACTGGGAGTATACCTACTTTTCTTTTTGTGAGGCTGGTTTTGAGAGGTGTTTGTAGGTATTGTGCCGGTGCTTTTTCTGGCAATGGTGGAGCTTGGAGTCTTGGTACGATGAGTCTTGTCGGAAGAAGATAGAGATTTTTTGTCCAAGGCAGGAGCTGTCTTGTATCGTTATGGAGAGATTCTCGTTTTGTTGGTGGCTATCTTTATCGTGAGTCAGGGGATAGTAAATATTTGGGATGATAGATGGGGTTATTTTTTGGCAGGAGCAATGCTTTGAGCACTATTAACTTGGAAGGGGAAGTTTTTTGTAATTAAAATTATCCTTGCTTTAGAATGGTGTTTTACAAAAATTAAAATGCTTTTACTTGAATCAGAAGAACAAGATGAAAGATAAAAGGCTGATTTCCTTGGTTATGCCAGCCTATAGAGAGGCAAAAAGTATTCATCCGATGTATGAGAGTCTGCAGAAAGTGCTGCTGCCGTTGAGATGAAATTATGATTTTGAAATTATTTTTGTCAATGATGGGAGTCCAGATACTACTTGGGCAGAGATTTGGAGATTGGCTCAAGTAGATCAAGAGGTTAAGGGAATTAATTTTAGTAGAAACTTTGGAAAGGAGATTGCTCTAACTGCTGGAGTAGAACAGGCAAGAGGTGATGCAATTATCACTCTAGATGTAGATGGACAACATCCTGTGGATCAGATTCCAAACTTTTTGCAAGCACGAGAAGAGTGATATCAAGTAGTTTATAATAAAAGGCCTGCTATTCAATGAGCTTCGTGGATCAAAAAGTGGACATCAAAGTGGTTTTATAAAATTTTTAATAAAATCGCTGACATGAAACTTGAGTCTGGAACTACGGATTATAGACTGATAGATCGTAGTGTAGCAGAGGTATTTAAACAGTTTGATGAAAAAAAGAGACTCTATCGCGGAATCATAGATATGATTGGATTTAAAAGAAAGGTGTTGGTCTTTGATGCTTTGCCAAATCCAGAGTGAAGAGAGGTAAGCTATAGCTATCAAAAATTATTTGCTTTGGCTATGAATACTATTACAAGTTACTCAAGTTTTCCATTGAGGTTAATTGGATATTTGGGGGTGTTGGTTACGCTTTGAAGTTTTTTGCTCTTGATCATAATGTTTATAGACAGGTTTGTATATAGATTTTTATTCTTTGGTAATGTAATTATTGCGGTAGCGATCAATATCTTTTTGATTGGAATTATGATGATAGGTATGGGGCTATTGGCACTGTATGTAGAGAGAATTCATGATGAAGTTATTGATAGACCACTCTATATTGTCAAAGATAAATTGAATTTAGATAAATAAATTTTATTTCTTTACTTAAGAATATGAAAAAAAAGTGAATTTATTTTTGGGTTTGAACAATCGCGGAATATATAAAGATGATGCCTATTATGGTAAAACTACAAGAGAGGGGGTGGAGCTATAAGATAATTTCTACGGGACAGAATGATATAGATAATTCTGAAATAGCAGAATTCTTGAATGTAAGATCTGATTTTGTTTTTCATAAGGGAATAATAAAACAAAATATCCTATGAGTGTTTTTTTGGTTTGTTAAAAGTTTTTTTAAAGGGATATTTAAGATGTTCTTCTCCAAGGAGACTTTCAAATGATCATATTTATTTATTCATGGGGATACACTTTCTACGATGCTTGGTGGGATTATTTGAAAAATGTTTGGTATGAAAATATTACATATAGAGGCTTGATTAAGGTCTTTTAATTGGCTTAGGCCATTTCCTGAGGAAATTGATCGTCATGTTGCAGGAATGTTTGTAAATATACATTACTGTCCTAATTTTTGGGCATCAAATAATCTAATAAAATATGGAGGAGAAAAAATAGATACTAAAATGAATACGATTGTTGATGCTATGAAAATTGCTTTGGCTCAGAATGTTAAATCAGAAGAAATTAAAAAAATTCTTTCTAAAAAATATTTTTTCTTTACCGTACATAGACAAGAAAATATCTATAATGAATCTTTAATAAAATATTGTGTGAAAACTGTTTTAAAGTTGGCTGATAATATGTGTTGTGTATTTGTTTTACATGCACCAACAAAAGAGGTTCTATTAAAATTAAATTTATTAGATGAAATAAGACAGCATCCTAATATAATTATTATGCCAAGGGTTTGATATTTTGATTTTACTCATGTTCTTGCAAATGCAGAATTTTTAATTACTGATGGGGGCTCTAATCAAGAAGAGGGGTTTTATTTGGGGAAGCCAACTTTAGTTTTGAGGCATGAGACAGAAAGAATAGAGTGAATATGAAGAAACATAGTTATTTCTAAATGCTCTCCAGAGATAATTGACTATTTTGTAAAAAATTATAAGAATTATGAAATATCAGCACCATTAGATGCGAAGGGGGATTCTCCTTCAGAAATTATTTTAAATCATTTAAAAACGCTTATTGATGCATTCTAATCCATTAATATCTGTTATTATGCCTACATATAATTCAGAATCAACTATTGATATGGTTTTATCTGCAATAGGAAAACAAACATATAAAAATTATGAGATATTAGTTATTGATGGTGGTTCAACGGATAATACTTTAGAAATAGCAAAAAAATATGGGGCAGTTATAATAAATAATGTTGATAAGTTGCCAGAAT
Source organism: uncultured bacterium (assembly GCA_963517005.1). Lineage (GTDB taxonomy): Bacteria > Patescibacteriota > Gracilibacteria > Absconditabacterales > Absconditicoccaceae > HOT-345. The sequence goes on along the minus strand of CAUQDZ010000005.1, from coordinate 13,836 downwards.
ATGCAAAGCATCTTTGATTGCTAAAAGCAAAATGAAAGTATGCTGTGTTCTTGGATAGTGATGAAGTATTATTGAATCCACTATCTTGGGAGAAAAAGGTTAGCTTTTTGGAGGAATGAAAATGTTTAGTAAAAAATTTTATTACAGCTGGTTTGTTAAATCCAGAGGGGTTTTCTATGATAAATGCTTATATAAATAAGGTTTGAGATCCCTTTAGTTTTTGGTTATATGGAAATGAGGGGGATGATTTAAGAAAAACAATGATGAGAAAATATAAAAAAGTCCGAGATGCATGATGAGTTTATGTTTTTTCATTTGAGAAGGGGGTTTTACCACCTATTTGTGATGGTGGTGGACATTTTTTTGATTTATCTTATTTAAAGTCTCATTTTGATATAAATGATCCTTCAGTCGTTACTAGAGTTTTTACAATAATGAAAGAAACAACAAATCAATTAGCTGTGCTAGAGGATGATTTTATAAATCATTATTCTACGTCAACAATTAGTGCATATAAAAAGAAAATAAAATGGAGAATTATAAACAATATTCATTATTCAAAAGATAAATTTGTTGGATTTGCCAATAGAGAAGGGGATTATTCTTTGTTTCAAAAAATAAAAAAATATCTCTTTATTCCCTATTGATTTAGTATTATTTTCCCTTTATTTACTGCCTTGTCTCTTTTTAGGTTTAGTAGAAATAAAGTTTTCTTATTACATCCTTATTTTTCATTTTATACTGCATTTTATATATTGTATGAATATATAAAAAAAATTTTATGAAAAAAGACTATAATCCCTTTATATTGAAAATAATTCTATGTTGGCAAAGCTAAAATTATTCTTAACAATTTCCTTTCTATACTTAATTCTAACATGTATTGTATTTTTCCCTCGTTTATGAGCGATACAAACAGAATACTCAGTTTCGGGGTTAGATACAGATAGCGCAATTTGGACATATGAAAGGGATTTTTCAAAAAACTGAACAATACCGAATCCAGATGTTGATAATTATTGGTGATACCCTTTTTGATATAAATGGACAAAACTACCATATACATACTGATTGCCTGTAAATATTATTCACTCTATTTATAAGCGATCATGAGAAAACTTTCGCATTTTAATGTTATTCGTAAATATAAATACCATTATCCCTTATTTTTTTACTTGTTTAATTGGATTTTACTTTTTTTCTTTATTTTGCAGAAGAAAATATATAGCATTTCTTGCTTGAGCATTATTAGGTTTTACCTATTATTGATTAAACTTTGCTAGTGGTTCTTTATTAAATAGTCATATACGGGCAATATACCTTCCTTTCTATTTAATCGCTCTATTTTGTACCTTTTTACTACAAAATAAAAAGAAAGAATCTAGGCTTATTTTAGCGATTGTTGGTTTGGTTTTTTGAGTTGTTTTTTGGATAAATTTTTATTACTGATTTTTCTCATTATTTTTTTCACCCATCATTTTTCTCATTATTTTAAAGACGAAGATCAAAGATTTTTTTAAAGAAATTATATTGTTTTATTGTTTTTCTGTTATATGAGTCATTATTATTAATTTAAATTATTTTATAGCAAATATTGCGTTTGTTTATTCTAGTACATCAGCAATGTCAGAAGTGGGTAGGGTCGCTAAAGACTTCTCTCCTATTAATGAAATGCTGCCTTCTGTGTTCCCATTTTTTGTTGAGCATAGGGGAGATAATATGGACTGGCATCCCTATCATGCTTTTTCTATATGATATTTATTGCTTATTGTGTTTTTTCTAGGGTTTTTTAATAAAAAATTCCTTAAAAAAAATATTTTATTGTATGCGGCTATATTATTTTCTATAATTTTATATTCTTATGTTCCCTTTTTCTTCTTTATAAATAAGCTTTATTTTCTGTTTTTTGGAACCTTTAAGTGAGTACTAAGGTTTATGCTTATAACAAATTTTTTATCAATTTGGTTATTTGCAGAGTATGTCTCTTCCTATTTAGAGAAGTATATAAAATTTAAAAAGTATATTTATCTATTATTGTGAATTTTTGTTTTTATTCAAGTATATAGAAATATTCCCTTTCAGCAAAAGTTGTGGAGTCATAGAACAGATTTTACAGATATCAAATCATTGTATTCTCTCTTAAAGGATCCACAAATAAAAACAATTGCATCATATCCGATGTACTTAGAGAATAATCTTATTAAGGATATTTGATGAGTTCCAAACTATCAACTTCTTGGACAAATGATTCATCATAAACCATTAGCATGATCTGTTGATATTAATGCAGAAAACTTAACATGAATGATTGCCTATTTTAATTCCATCAAAAATATTGAAGATTCAAATATTGTAGATTCTTTATCAAAATATGGTATTAATACAATTGTTTTGTATAATTCCCTTTTGAAAAGAGACGGGATAGATGTTGACAGATTACATAAAAAGTTTAAACAGAATTCTAGACTGATTTATTTAGGGGGAAAGAAAATCATGCCAGATGATGAAGATTATATAACAATTAAAGATTTATCTATGGATATCAGTATTTTTGTTATTAAAGATGTAAAAGTTCCTCCATTGTTAAGTTTAGTGTGTGAAACTTCTTGAAAAGTTCTTTCTTGAAAGAATTTAGGATATAATATGTATATATACGATAAAAGTGAATTTTCATCATGTAAAGATATTTATTATTATTCAGCTTCTGATGTGGCATGGAAGTTGAAGCTTTTTGATTCTTATCCATCTATTTTAGATGTCTTAAGACATGGAAATGAAACGTTATTTAAAAGAGTTAGTACGCAGTTTTTCAATAAATGGAATATCCCTAGCGAATTAAGTACAAATAGGGGAAAATATGTAGTTCTTTATAATAGCGATTTAAAAAAATATATATATTGTTATTATTTGTCAATATTCACTGTCGCTCTTAATATATTGTATGTTTTATATTTTTTGTTATTCTATGATAAGAATGATAATCCAAACAGTCTATAACAAAACAGCCTTTCTAATAGGAAAGATGAGAATTATTTTTCGAAAAATATTCTTTCATAAGCTAGGAAAATCCTGCTTTATTATGAAAAATTGTCTGTTTTATTCTCCAGGATGAATAACCCTATGAGATAGAGTTTTTGTAAATATAAATTGTATTTTTGATGGAAAATGATGATTAAAGATTTGAGATGATGTTTCTTTTTGACCAAATGTGAGAGTTTGGACTTTTAACCATAATTTTGAAGATAGAAATCTTCCAATCAATGTGCAATGAAATATTTTAAAGAGAGTTTCGATAGGAAATGATGTACGAATAGGTGATGGATCAATCATCCTTCCATGAGTCACAATAGGTAATGGCTCTATTATAGCAGCATGAAGTGTTGTTACTAAAAATGTTGGAGAGTTTGAAATTTGGGGAGGAAATCCTGCTAGGTTTATAAAATATAGGTAATTAAATATTCATGACTTCAAAATCTACATTAATTTCTATCCTTCGAATAGGAACTACAACGCTCCTTGCTGGTGTGCTTAGTTATGTCTATCATCCTTTGATGCTCCAGTTTATGAGTGTTGAGACATTTGGAGAATTCAGTTCTATGCTCGGTGTGTTTAATATCTTGGGAGTATTGACAGCTGGGATTGGACTCTTTTTGATGCCAAAGATTGCTCAACAGAGGGAAAACGCTCAGGATATCGTTTGACTTTATCAGTGGGCATTCCCTCGTAGTATATTATTAGGACTCGTGGCTGGAGTGCTGTTTTTGTTGGCGATTCCTTTTTTGCAAAATTATCTGCATCTTCCCTACCGACTACCTTTGGTTTTGATTGGAGGATCGGTGGTATTGACATTCCCTGCTACGGTGCTGTCTGCCTTTGTCCAAGGGATGGAAAAATTTACATTTTTGGGGATAAATGGAATTTTGTGATGAGTATTTAAGCTGATAATTGGTCTTGCTTTAGCCTATTGTGGTTATGGAGTTTATGCTGCTATTGGAGGGCTAGTAGGAGCTGGGGTATTAAGTTTTGTGTTGGTGTGGGCTTATGTGTTTTGGCTATTGCGTCCATATCAATTTAAAAAAACTCAAAAGCTGAATTTGGATCAATCGTTTGTCTCAGAATTTTGATCTTTTTTTCATGCGGTATTGTTGGCATTGCTCTTGGCTTTCTTTATGAATAGTGACTTGATCATGGTGAGAAATCTTTTTGATGCTCAGCAGGCAGGGATCTATGGTGGGATCGCAGTTGTGGGAAAGTTTATTATCTATGTATTGGCTGCGATAGAGACTGTCTATTATCCAAAACTTACTCAATATTCTTCTGCTCAGCAGGTGCCATTCGCTTGGATCAAAAATCCATTATTGCTTTTCTTGCTAGCTGGACTAGGAGCAATGCTCGGATCATGGATATTGGGAGAGAAGGTGCTGTGATTGATGAAATCAGAACTAGCAGGACAAGTAGAACTTTTGTTATTGGTGGTGCTTTCAGGGCTTCTTTATGGTGTTCTCGGTTTTTATGCCAAAGTGTTGATTGCCCGAGGAGACAAGAAGATCAATTATAGTCTTGCAATTGGAGCTATAACATTGCTGGGGGTATTTTATTTTTTGCCACCACTTAGTCTTGTGCAGTATACATTAAGTTTTGCTGCAGTAGAGTTTGTTTTGTTGATTTATCTTCTCCAAAGAATTTACATCTTGAGAAAATCCAATGAAAAATAGTCGAAAAATCTGACTTTTGATTTTGATAGTCAGCTTGGTGATCATGGGAGTTGAGTGGATTTATACTGGAGGAGAATTTTTTCTTCTAGATTATATTTCCTATCCAGTAACGGGCTGGAATCTTGATTTTTTGAGGGTAAATTTGATTACCCTGCTAGCTGAGTGAGGAATGCGGTTGCTAGGCTATCAGTTATTTTCAAAATTATTCTTTTTTGTTACTATTTTTTTGAGTGGGTGGCTTGGTTTTGTACTTGCTATGCAAATTGCTAATCTTTTTAAAGTTGGATCCCAGTATCATACTCCCCTTGCGATTGCTGGAGTGTTTTTGTTGATGCTCAATCCAGTTCTTTATGAGAGAATGATTACTCAGCCAGGAGTTTACCTGGCATTTGTGCTAATGGGTTTCGGGCTTATTCACCTTCTCAAGACTATTTCAGATTGAAAGCTAAAGTATTACTTTTTTGCGGGATTACTATTTGGAGGAGCGATTGGATTCTCTTCGCATACGGTATTTATGTCTGGGATGTTTTGTTTGATCTATGCTTTTTTATATCTCAGGACAAAAAAGGTCTTATTGGGACTTGTGCTTTTGATGGGGATGACTCTTCTTCCAAATCTCAACTGGTTGATTGGTGGATTTTTGGGAAACTGATCTGTAGTAACAGATACTTTAGCAACTTTTAATCAAGCAAATATCGAAGGATTCCTCTCTCATGCTTTAACTCCTTTCAATCTTGAATTGACGAGTTTAATGTTGTATGGTTTTTGGGGAGAGAGAGCTGGTCATTTTGTTTTTCCAGAGGATGTTAATCCTCTTTGGTGGGTGTTTCCAGTGATCTTGTTTATAGTAAGTATTGGATGATATCGATTTTCTTACAAAAATAACAAAAAACTAATCTGATTTCTTATTCTTGTTTGAATTTTGTCTTGGATATTTGCAACAGGGATTAGTTCCTCACGATTTTGAGCGCTTAATCAATGGATATTTGATAATATTCCTTATTATATCGGACTGCGTGAACCACAAAAATGGGTAGGACTTTTACTCTTTGTCCGAGCTACTGGAACCTTGCTTGCCTTTTCAAAACTTCTTTGCCTTCTTGATGAGTTACGATGATCTAAGCGGGAAATGCAAAAAAAGATTGTCCCTCTTGGAGTTCTTGTGCTTATTTTGATAGCAAATACTCCAGCACTCATTTGAGGATTTTATGGGCAACTTGTGCTGAGTGATTATCCTACAGATTATCAGACATATAAGCAAACTACCCTCTCCTGAGATTTAAGAAAGGGGAAAATCCTGATCCTTCCCCGACATTCATATCTTACATGTCCATGGACTCAAAGAAAAATTATTTCCAATCCACTCAAAGCCTACTTAGGTAATAATCCTCAGATAGTCTCCTCAGATAATATTGAAGTTGCAAATCTCTATACCAATAGTACATCTCTTCAGTCCAAAAATATTGAAGCTTTCCTTCAAAAAAAAGATCTTGCACTTATTTCAGGTTTTTCGACTATTGTTATGATGGAGTATTGTGCTGATCACCAAAATTACGACTTTCTCAAAAATCTTACAGGACTTCAAAAAGATTATTCTGGATGAGATCTTTCTACTTATCACATCAAATAGGAGTTTTTTGCTCCTATTTTTTTTATAAAAAATAAAATCTTCAAATTTTCTTGTATTTTCTCAAAATATGTTTATACTTCAAATTCTTTATTATTAAATATATAAAAATGCACGAAAACATTTGTACAAGTGAGGCAGGATGCGCAAGGCTTGAGGCTAAATTGCCTAACTTTGATCTTACTCTCTATAATCCACTTACTGATGATGTAGAAAAAAGATCTATCGAAGATCTCAAAGGAAAATGGTCAGTATTTTTCTTTTATCCAGCAGATTTTACTTTTGTATGTCCTACTGAGCTCAAAGACCTTGGAAATAAATTTGAAGAGATTCAGCAAATGGGAAATGTAGAAGTATTCGCAGTGAGTGTGGATTCCGTATTCTCTCACAAATCTTGGATACAATCAGAAGATTTGCTCAAAAACTTTAAATTCCCTATGATCTCTGATAGAACGACTACTCTATCAAGGTACTTTGGTATCCTCAATCAAGAGAGTGGAAATTCAGAAAGAGGAACTTTTATAGTTTCTCCAGAAGGAGTTTTGAAAACTGTAGAGATTCATACTGATGCAGTAGGAAGAAGTGCAAAAGAACTTGTAAGAAAACTCTATGCCCTCAAATATGTAACTGAAAATAAAGGTCATGCCTGCCCTGCAAGTTGGGAAGTAGATATGAAGACTATGAAGCCTTCTATTAAAATGGCAGGACATGCAGAATCTGCTATGGAATAATTCCTTACTATTTATTACAAAACTTTTATTTTATTGTCAAAGAATACTAATGAAAGGATACAATGCAAACATCGAGCAACTTACACTCGAAAACAACAACTTTAGAAAAGTGCTTTATACTACTAATGGACTTCAGCTTGTGCTTATGACTCTCAAACCAGGAGAGGAAATTGGAGCAGAAATCCATCCTGAAAATGATCAATTCTTCAGATTTGAATCTGGAAAAGGGAAGGTAATGATTGATGAAAACTTCTATGAAGTAGAAGATGGATCTGTAGTGGTAATTCCAAAAGGAGCAAATCACAATGTTATCAATACTTCAGATACTGAAGCTCTCAAAATGTATACTATCTATACTCCAGCACATCATAAAGATGGTGTGATCCATGAAACTAAAGCTATTGCAGAGCAAGCAGAAGTTGATGGAACTGATGAATTTGATGGTAAAACAAGTGAATAATTTTCACTCTTATTTATTAAGAAAGACATTACCTTTGTGGTAGTGTTTTTTTTAATTAATTTTTATTTTTTGTAGAAACTTAGATTGGAGAAAGTTAGAAATAGTAATTATAAACTGTGGTATTATTTATAAAAATGTTTTACTACAATAATTATATCATATGGAATAAAGATGTCAATCAGAAACGGACTCTGAATGTCAGATTTTTTTTGATTTTTTTATTTTTCGTATATAATTCCATAGTATTTTATATTGTGTGGAAAAGTTTATGAACAAAATGAGAAAGATTTTTGGATGGGTTGCGATGCTTTCGTTGCTCACACAAAGTTTTTTACCTAGTTTGACTGCTGTATATGCGGATGAGGAGTCTCCAGTTGTTGCTGATGCTCCTGCACCAGTAGCCACCGATACTCCAGCACCGGAGGTTACAAATGCTGAAACAGCAACACCGTCAACAGAAAAAGTTGAAAAGGCTGATTTAGATCATGGTACTGCTGAAGGTGGAGCGGCTCAAGATGGAGTAGCTCATGAAGAAAAACCAGCTTCTGATACTGCTACATCAGCTACAAATCCAAAGAACGATGAAGAAAATACTTCAGAGTCGCATGATGTAGTAGCTCCAAAAGCTAACGAGGTAGCAACTCCAAAAACTGAAAATACAGTATTGAGAGATAACAATCCTCAGGCAACACCTCCTGTAGAAAAAACAGAAACAGTGGTAGAAAAAGCGGTAGATAAGGTAGAAAATGCTGTAGCATCTGTTGTTGATGGAGTGGCAAATCTTTTTAGATCTGCACAGCCTACAGATCGTTCTGCTACACCTCAGCCTACTGAGGCAGCTCCAGACAATACAACTGCTCCAGTAGAAAAAGATGCTGCACCACAACCAGCGATCGATCGTGAGGCATTGATGAAAAAGTCTCCAGCATTAGTAGCCAAAGAACTTGGTATTAACTGGGACAAGGATAGAGCATTTTATGCAAAGAAGGCAGGTATTGATGATTATACTGGTACTTCTGAGCAAAATGAGGCACTTAAAGTGTGGCTCATTGATAATGCTACTAATCTCCCAGTACCTACATCTGATACAACAGAAAAAGAATCCAAGAAAGGAAAAACTACTGTCGATGTAAGGGAAGCTACCCCGGATGGTTCTGCACCAAGAACTGAGTTTTGGGTAGGAGAACAAATCAATACTAATGCGGTGATTGATAACTCTGGGTTGGGACAGACCCTCTATGCCAAGGCTAAACTTACTCTTCCTAAAAAATATCTCGCAGGAGAACCTGTTTTTGTGCAGGAAAAAAACATGAGAGATTATCAAGTATCATCAGATGATACAAATCGATATGTAAATTTTAATATTACTGTAGAAGATGGTAAAAAAGTAGCACTTCCAATATATTTTACGGTACAAAATAATTCTACAGTTCCTCAGGGGTTCAAAACTCCGATAACTTTTTCTCTTCGAAAGGAGTGAACCGATCAGCTTCTTGATGAAAAGACCACAGTATATACTGCAAAGGTTTTGCAGACTAAAGTTTCATTACACTTACGAAATTGGAGTGGGAGATATATATCATACTTAAGAGATGAAAATGGAACGGGAGATACTGATGATCAAGGAGATCCAAGAAGAACAGCACTTATGAGGTTTGTTAATTACTCAGGTTTTACTCAGGCAAATCCAGATTTAGATAGATATACTGGTTGGGTAGAGTATTATATTAAACAAGAAACAGATGGTACTGCACCAAATGGTTGGGGAAAATCTTTCCCAGAAAATAATCATTTTGTCGTTCAGCTGCCATCAGGAACTCGTCCTGCAGGAACTCCCGATAAAGATACTTGAAAATATTGTTATCATTCTCATTTTTATCATTGTTGGACCTACCATGCAGATAATAATACTATGGAATTAGAATGAAAATTCTGAAATAATGAGCGAGTTAGGTTTGTTATAGAGCATGCCAATCAGCCCTATTATGATGATACTCAGAAAACAAATGTTCATTACAATAAGATTTCACTCTCTATCACTGCGAATCCAAATACTGATTATGCACATAACTATGACGAGATGAAATATTCGATTGGGTGGACTCCAAAGATAGAAACGATTACGCCAACCTCTAGGATATATTTTAATAAAGGTGGAAATGCTCAGTGAATTTATCAGGGAATCCCTTATACGACCAATCATCAGGAATATGATCAAAAAAATACGCTTTTTTATGATGTGTGGACATCTACAAGACATGACCTTGATGATTATAAAAAAGCCCGTACTCTCTATAGCTTTACTGATCATGATTTAGATAGTAGATTGTATTATAGATCACTTAAGCGAAATAATGGGAATCGATCTTCTGATTCAGGAGGAATGTGAATCAATGAAACTCCTCATAAGATCTATGGTATTTTGTCAGATAATTCTGAAGTTCTATTGAAAGAAAACTTGAAACATGGTGAATTATTAGAGCTAAATGATGTAAATGCTAGGTATAAGGCTATTAAGGTAGTGTTTGATACTCCTATTACTTCAAAGGATATCTCCTTCAATATGAGGTTCTATGTAGGAGTCAAAGACTCAGCTTGGGCAGAAATAGAAAATAATTTGCTCAATGTAGAGGAGAAAAAAGTATCAGGTTGGGGTGATTTTGTTAATAAGTGGGATCATACGACAGAATATGATGATTATAAATTTTTTAACTCTGCTACATTTGACTATTCAGATCCAGATAGTACAGATCATCAAACTGCAGATAGAAAAGGGTATATCTTTTTCAAAAAAGACTATATTACCTCATCTGCGAATAAATGGAACGGAGATCATATCGTCCCATACAATCTAGATCCTCTTGCTATGCAAAGAGAAATTTTTTCTCGGATGAGTATTACAAAAAATCAACATGATGATTCTCCATGGACTGAGTATGCAAAGACGCAGTTGTGAATCAATGGACTAAAATATCTAGCACTCTTGCCAGAAGGGATTGACTATGTGCCAGGATCGGTTGCTGAGCTCTCTACTAAGGTAGATGGTGTGGCACTAACAGAGCCAAAGATTATCCCAAATTATAAAGAAACTGGGAAAACAGGATTAATTTTTGAACTGTGAGATATTAAAGTAGAGAAGGATTGGTATGTTCATAGAAGGAATTTTAGATTTAAGGTTCAAGTGACCAATAAAGCTAATGAAGGAGATAATTTTGTAGAGGGATATTTTTATTGGGATACCGCTCCAGGATGGATACCTGGAACATGGGCAAACTATAAAGATACATTAGATTTGGATGGAGATGGAGATGTAGAAGAAAAGTTTCATCAAATCTGATCTACTCGTATTACCTATACTCAGTGGAGAGATATTGTCTTAAAAAATACACTTTCTCAGGCTTCAACAGGAAATTTTGCATCATCTGCTGTCTTAGATACGATTGAAAATAAACCTTACTACAAGCTAAATCTCTACAATAACTATATTGAAGATATGAAAGGTTTGTCGCTTATTGCTACATTGCCAAGGATTAATGATCTTGCTATTGTTCCAGATCAAGATGGTAACTATAGTCCGAGAGGATCAGATTTGTCACTTTCTTTAAGTGGAAGTTTGGAGGCTGATCCAGCTAATGCTGGACTGTTAGATAAATGGAGTTTTCTCTATTCTACAGACCTGACTTCTACTATTGAAGCAACGAGAAATGCAACTTGGCTTCCTGCTGATCAAATCAACGACTTTTCAAAAGTTACTATGATAAAAATGGTTCAAAAGGCTGACACTCTTGTTCGTCAAAAAGATGTTATAGATTTCTTTTTCCCTATCAAGATGCCTAAAAATTTACCAGATCAGCAAAAATTCTTTACAGCATCTGCATCTGCGGCGTTCTCTACTAATAATAAAACTTATATAGAGTCAAATAAGATTACATTCTCATTTGTTCCTCATTATCGTGTACAAGGGAAGGTCTTTGCAGATGTTGATGATAATGGTAGTTATGCTTGAGATGAGCCGCTCAAGGATTATACTTTAGCTCTTCATCATGAGAATTGAGATCCTGTAGTGGATGAGGCAGGACAGCCAATGACAACTACTACAGATCAAGATTGATGATTCCTCTTTAAAGTAATGAAGAGAGGTAGGTATTATATTTCTATGCTCAAAAAATATGCAAATGATAAAGTGGCAAAACTTTTTCAAGTTGATGACGTGCGTGTGGTATGAGCCTGAGGAAATGATGCAGAAGTAGATCCTACAGATCCGACAGGAATGAGATTGAGATCTTCTATCTTTAATTTGGATCCTTATTCTGTCTCAGATGCAACAAATATTTATAGTCAACCTTCTTCTTTGTTGGCTGTTCGTAATTTTTGACTTGTTCCTCAAAATGGAAAAATAACTATAAAGCTGACTGATTTTGATGATCACTCAGAAAATATTGAAGGTGCAAAATATCAATTGCGTAATAATCAATGAGAGGTGTTTGCATTGACGACAAATAAGAATGGAGAAGTTACGACAGAAGTAATTCCTTTTGGTACCTATACTCTCGAACAAATCTCTTCTGATGTAAGACATATGATATCAACTGCTCTAGAAACGATTAACTTGACAACAATGACTCATCCTTTGTCTCTTACCAATAAGGTTAAAAGGTCGACATTGACACTTGAGTTGACAGATGCAGCAGACAATACACTCAAATTAAGTAAAGGAAAGTATGAACTCAGAAATGCAAAAAATAAATTAGTGACTACTCTTACTACAGACAAGGTTGGTGCGGCTAAGTTTGATGAGCTTCCTTATGGAACTTATACTCTTAAGCAAATTGAAGCGCCGCAGTATTATCATATTTCTACTGAACCAGTTGAAATAGTTGTTAATGCTGATTTAGTCCATAAGGATCTTACTAATATTCGTATGTCAGGAACTATTACCTTGACGCTTCGTGATGCTAGAGATCCTAAAAATGTCCTCAAAGGAGGAAAATATACCCTTATCGATCCAAATGGGAAGGAAATACAAACTTGACTCACAACCAATGAAAAAGGTCAGATTTCAGTATCTAATTTGCCTTATGGAGATTATACTCTTGTGCAGACTGAGGCTCCATCTCGTTATAGATTAGATGCATCAAAGATTAAGGTCGCTCTCTATGCAGATCAAAAAGATCCTCGACATGAAAATAAAAAAAGATCTAGGCGTGAAGATGAGCCGATTATCCAACCAAAGCCTGAGCCTCAAAAGCCTGAAATTGAAATTATTCCTGAGCCAACTCCAGAGTCAAAGGAAGAGGTTCCTGTAGTTCCAGCTCCAATTCAACCTGTTGCACCAGATCCTATTGTCTATAGAGAGGTGCTCAAAAAAACAGAGGTTGTTCAGCCTACACAGCAGAGTTTAGATGTACATCCTCAGATAAATTCAGCTGATACGTTAATCAAAACTTATGTTAAGAGATTGCCAAAAACCTGAGCTCTTGATGAATCACAACTTCATAAAAAGGTAGGTGTTGTCTCAGTAAAAGGAAGAAAAACTGTGGAAACTTCACTTCCAGATGCTAAGACTTTCCGTCTTGCAGGCAGTAAAAATACAGATCTTGCTTACTGGTTGTCAGTATTGCCAGCTTCTGAGAGAAAGGCAGATCAATATATCGTTCTTCCTACGCAAGGTCTAGTGATGCCAGTGAATACAGTATCTTCAGGATCGAAAGCCTACAATAACTTTGTAAATGGTAGAAATGAGGATTTTCTTTCTTATTTGCATAATGGTGCTGTTCAGCTTCCAGCAACTTCAAAAGGATCATATGGAGAGTTGGGAAATAAGGTAATTGCTGGACATTCATCTTATCGAAAGTCTTCAAATGCTAAATACAAGACTCATTTCCAAAAGATTATCGGAATGGAATCTGGTGAGCAAGTATGGATATATAAGAAAGATGCTTCTGGTAAGTATGTGAGATATGTGTATAGAGTAAATGCAAGTTATAATACTTCAGCTACAGATATTTCAGTTCTTCATCCAACTGCTACAGATCAACTTACTTTGATGACATGTACGCCTATTGGATGAGTTGCAGGTAGACGAATGGTAAAAGCAACGTTTATCGGTCACTAAAAATAAATATAAATAACTTTTAAAAAAAATACAAAAAGGCTGAATAAGGACATTGTTCAGTCTTTTTTCTTAAAAACATTTGTCCCTTTTTTTCTTAAAACAATAGGTAAAAAGCTTATAAAAATTTTCTTATAAAAAAACTTGCAATTTTATAGGAAATAGATAATATGATTCTCGCAACCAAGAAA
>CAUQDZ010000004.1:0-81124 GCA_963517005.1 uncultured bacterium | reverse complement strand
TTGAGTGGATCTTGGAGAGTTGAGGATTAGAAGGGACAATCAATCCGCAGATGGTGCAGTTTGTACTCAATACGAGCTACGGAAGGAATCCTAAACAACTACAGGAGAATATGGAATATAGTTTTACATGAATTGAGATTGCGGATGTCACACAAGAGGATATTAAAGCCTAAATTCACTCAAAAACAAAAAGAGCTTCTAAAAGCATTTAATGATACAAGAATTACGGAGATTCTTTATGGCTGAGGGGCTAGATGAGGAAAGTCACGAGGAGTCTGCGAGATTATCAATCTTACCTGTATCGCTAAGCCGTGAATTGTTTGGTTAGTGGGGCGTAGTGAGTGGGACGATCTTAGGAAAACTACACTTGCAACACTCATAAAAGTAATGAACAAGCATGGTATGCAACAAGGGAGAGAATATAACCTCAATTTGCAGACCAAAGAACTTACTTATTACAATGGATCAAAAATACTTTTTGTTCCACTCAAGCAGCAACCAAGTGATCCTGAATTCAACTGGCTTGGATCGTATGAGATTACTTATGGGTTTGTAGATGAAGCTCAGCAGGTCAGCAGAAAAGCAATTGATATTATCCTGAGTAGATGTACGGAAAAGATCAAGGAATATAATCTCGTAGGAAAAGTGATCATGACCTGCAATCCTATGAAGTGTCATCTGTACAACGACTTCATCAAGCCACAAAAAGAGGGAACGCTTCCAGAGGATAGAGTTTTTATTCCATCGCTTTACAAAGATAATCCCTTTATTGACCACGAAAAATACGAGAATTCACTTAAAAGGGCAGATAAGATCACAAAAGAGAGACTCTTGAATGGGAATCGAGACTATGACGACGATCCAACTAAGCTCTATGAGTATGATGATATTTGTGATCTGTTCACCAATCACGGAGAAAGAGGTCAGCATTATATTACTTGTGATATCGCAAGGCTTGGAAATGATAGCACTGTAGCAATAGTATGGGACTGATGGATATGAAGAGTATTTACTCGTAAAAAGAATAGAACTACAGAAACCGTTAACTTTCTCCACTGATTACAAAGGCAGTATCAGGTAAAAAACTCTGATACTATCTGCGATGAAGACTGAGTCGGTGGTGGTGTCGTAGATCAAATGGAGTGTAAAGGATTTGTAAACAACTCTAGTCCTATTCTCTCTCCTGAGGAGAAACAGATTAGAAACTATAAGAATCTGAAAGATCAGTGTTATTTTGAATTACAACAAATTATAGAAAGCTGAAAAATGCAACTGATCGTAATGGATAGTGATGATAAAGATCTAATCATTGAAGAACTTGATGTGATCAAGCAGAGAAATCCTGACAAGTGAGGGAAACTACAAATTCTAAGTAAAGATGAAATCAAATCTCTTATTGGTCGTAGCCCTGATCGTTCGGATGCAATAGCGATGAGGATGCGATTTGAACTCAATAAAACTCCTGAATTAGATATTTATTTCATATAGTAAGAGCAATGCTTAGTAATCCACTCTATCGAGAACCAAAACCACCTGAGTGACGACCTATAGGGAAATGGGAGGCTTTTTATAGGCTCGATTTTAGAACACAATGTTTTATTTTTCTCAAATATAGAGAAAAATGGAATAAAAGGCTGATTATGAAGTTTCTTTTTATCGGATCAAAGACAACCTATCGTAAGTATGAAAAACAAATAGCGACAATAGTGAAAAAAATCTTTGAAAAATAGGTCAAAATTGACCCTTTGTGGAGTCAGAATTTTGACTTTTTTTACTAAAAACAGATAACAGAACTATCACTTTATATTGTATGAAAAAGAGAATGAATATCGGAAACCTTAATATCCACCTTATCGAAAAACTCACTGTCAGAGAGTATCAAGAGATCAGTAGAATCAATACCAAATTTCAAAAAGAAGAGATTGATGAAATCGAACTGGGAAATCAGCTTGCTCGCTTTGTGATTAAGAGCATCAATGGCGAAGAAGATAAAGAAAAAATCTTAAACCTAATCCTCGACATCGAAAGCATCGAGGACTACGCCTTGCTTAATGAAGCAGTAGCAAACAAGATCCAAGAACTCACCGCCACAAAAAAAAAGAGTTAAGCTATGAATATAGCAAGCTCTTTGGTGGTATGGGAGGGACAAACCTTGAGGAAATCCAAGCGGTGGAAGTAATGAAATATATGAGGCGAAGTTATGAAGACTATCTCAATACGCCACTCGAGATCCTGCAAGCCGTGCTGGTTAGAATGGAGATGGAAGCTAAAAAGCAATAACAAATCGAATTAAGAAAACTATGAATGATAAAAAGAGAATTGCGATAACTATTTTACATCGCATAGGAAGATCAGAATCTTTATGGTCTTCTTGATTGAGAGAATGGATTATTGCAGCTCTGGTAGACTCAGGATATCCCTGATAAAGATCTTCTAGCATTAGGACAAGGAAATAAAAATAAAACAAGTAAATTATAAGCCTTTTACCGTAGAATGCAAGAGAAATGGCTAGGAAAAATGCTATTGAGATTATTGTAACTGCAACAGACAAAGCATCTGCAGTTTTTTCTCAAGTTTCAACTGGTCTAAGATGAATGGGAGACAAACTCAATAATTTCGCACAAAAAAATGAAGTTGCTCTTTTTAGGCTTGGAACGATATGAAAAGATACACTTCATGCACTTGGTACGCATATTGCAGACTTCACAGAGAAAGCAAGTAAAACCAAAGAGGTAGAAGAAGCTATGGGGAGACTAGCAAAAAACATGAATATGAACTCTAAAGATATCCTCTCGTGAATAAAAAAAGCATCAAAAGGAACTGTGTCAGACTATGATCTCATGCTATCAGCGAATAAAGCGATGTCTCTATGAGTTGCAAAGAATACAAGTGATTTCGTAACATTGATGGAGATTGCGAGAGTAAAATCAAAAAATGTTGGGGCTACTACTACACAAGCATATAATGACCTCGTGACAGGGCTTGGAAGATGATCAGCACAAATCCTAGATAACCTAGGGATCACTGTAAGTGCAGCTGAGGCAAATGAAGAATACGCAAAATCTATAGGTAAAACCGTAAATCAACTAACAGAATCTGAGAAAAAACAAGCAATAATAAATAAAGTAGTAGCTGAGGGAAGGAAAGAACTACAAGCCGCTGGAGACCTAGCCCTCACTGATGCAGAGAAAAGACAAGTATTGATCGCTCAACTAGAGAATATGAAGGATAAGATTTGATCTGCCCTTTTGCCAACTGTTCAAAAACTTCTTGATGTTGTTACACCTCTAATGGAAAAGTTTACACAACGAGTTGAGGCAAATCCTTGATTAGCTTCGGGAATTGTTCAAGTCGTTGCTGGGTTAAGTATTTTAGCGGTCGGTATATCTAGCGTTGGATTAGCTGCATGACCTCTAGGAATAGGATTAAAAACATTATCTCTTGCCTTTAGTGGGATGTCTTGACTTCTTCCTATGATAACAGGTGCTTTTTCATCTCTATGACCAATGCTCACAGTTCTCACTTGACCGATTGGATGGGTAGTAGCAGCACTTGCTGCGTTGTGAGTAGCTTATGCAACAAATCTCTTTGGATTTAGAGATGCGGTGAATGCTGTGGCTGGTAAGGTGCGATGAGTATTGCAAGAATTAGGAGTGTATTTTGCTAGAGTTTTTTCGGAGATATGGACTACGATCAAGACTACTCGAGATCAGATCGCTCCAATCCTCATCCCTATCTGGCAGGAATTCAAAAAAGAAATCTGAGAAGTGATGCAAAATGCGGTAATCCCTATACTTAAAGCCTTTATGGTCTTTGTTTGAGAGACCTTCAAAGGAGTAATGAAGACACTAGGAGAGGTAATCTTGTTTATCAAGAATGTATTCACGGGGAACTGGAGCGGAGCTTGGCAGAATATGCAGAATATTGTTAGTATCTGGAGAAATGCATTGATCAATATCCTTAATGCATTCAATAGTGCGGTGAGTTCGATATTCTGATCTATCAGATCCAGACTCTCAGGAATATGGAGTGAACTATGGGAGTGACTCAAATGAACAGTGCAAAGTGCGGTCAACTGGATTAGTAGCAAGCTCTCTTGGTTAACAAATAGTATCCAAAGCGTAAAGAATGCAGCAAATAGTGTGATGAGCTGAGCAAAGAATCTCGGAAGAAATGCCCTCTCAGCGGTAGGTTTCAGAGCTAGTGGGGGAAATGTCCTCGCTGGACAGCTCTATAGAGTTAATGAACTCGGGACAGAATACTTTCAGCCTGCAGTCAATGGAAGGATCGAGAGGAGAATTCAGTCTTGAAGCTCCTTTAGTGTAAATTTTGGAAGTGTGGTAATCAATAATGGAATGGATCTGAATCAATTTGAGGAGAGGATAAAAAGCGTCATTTATAAAGAATATCAAAATGCAAATCTAGGATACTTTTAGTCATAAAGAGGAAATATGTTTAATCAACTGGTCTATAATGCTCTCGTCCCTAAAAAAGAATGGGGAGAAAGAGAAGTGAGTATCAAATATGGCGAACTCTTTTTACATGATGGAGAGCAAAAAACAGCAACGATAGAATATCTCAATTGAAAAACTACAAGTCGAGAGCAAGAACAAATTAGCAAGGATGAAGGAGTCTTTTATGGGTATCAGAAATGAGTCAAAACTATTCTTATCAAATGAAGAATTACTTGAGAAACAAGAACAGAACTTTTGGGAAAAATAGAAGAAATGAAAGCAAAGCTCGCAAAAGACAAGAAAGAGGTATTGCAAGTAAAAGAGTGAGATTGGATAAGAGAGCGAGACTGTGTTGTGGACAAATTTAGGCTCAATGAACATCACTGGAATGTAAATCGAATGGAACGAGAATTACAATTATTGAGCTATAGTTATGCAAGAGAGAGTATGCCTAGAGTGATCGAGATCACTATTGATAAAGATGAAACAATCGTCCCTATCGAAAGAGGATGAACCTCACCTACTCAGCTCGGATGGATCTATAGTATCACTCAAGCAGAAGAGAATTTCAAAATCGAAGTAGGAAACCAAGAACTCTTGCTTAAAAAAGCTTTTGCTTCAGGAGATATGATGCAATTAAAAAATAAGAACCTGACACTTAATGGTGATCGCATCTGATTTGTCGGAGTGTATCCAAAACTGGAACAAGAACATGAATCCCTTAAAATTATAACGAAAACGAGGGGGAAAATTCAGATTTTTTACTTTTTAAGTTATGAGTAGATGGGGTTCAAAAAATACAAAGTAGCAGATAATGCAATGGCAAAACTTGCACTACCACTTACTGAAACAACAAAAACCATCAGTATAAAAGATGCAATCAATATCCCTGAGGGGTGAGAGCGGATTGCGACTTTGGCGAAGGTCGTAGGAAATGAGGTCATAAAAATGGAGAAAGTCATTGTAAAAAGCAGAACGGAGAATGTTTTACAAGTAGAAAGAGGTTTTGAATCAAATCCTTTGCAACGAGAGACGAACGACCTTCTTTGTCTGAATGTAACAGCTGAAGTGATAAGAGATTTGCAAAATGCAGTTGCTGAAATCGATGTCAACAACAAAGAATCCATCAGTAATAAAAAAGAAACAATAGAATGAAATCAGACTTCAAATCTCTTTTATCCTACGGTCAAAGCAGTATGGGATTGGGTAACTGGATTGCTAAATAAAAAAGCAGATCTAGTAAATGGTAAAGTCCCAGCAAGTCAGTTGCCTGAAGTAAGTCAGATCGATGAAAGCAATCTGGTGCATAAGACATGAGATGAGACTATTGGAGGGATAAAAAAACTAACTAACATTATCAAAAAAAGTCTTAATCAAAAAATTGATAATTATGATGAAGAAACAGCTGGTGTTAGCTACCGACAAGAATGGGACGAAGGTTATAAGAGATGGTTAGATTTCTTTGCTCATTGAGGGCAAAATCAATTTGTTGGTGGGAGTGGATTTAGGTTTTTGTGAAATAGACCTGGAAGTAATGCATTAGATGTAATTATGGCACTTGTGCATTGACACCTTACCTTTAATTGAACAATCACTTCTCAACATTTTAACACTAAACAAGATGGGAAAACAAATCGGATCAATATTTGGAAAGAGTGAGATCTGAACAGAATTGACTCATACAATGATTCAAGTTGATTCGTCGATCTCAATATAAGAGCGAAAAAACTGAACTTTGAGTGAAGTAGTATTTTATCCAATGGGCAAGATTGGACTGGAGAGTGGCAGAGCTATACACCAACACTATCTGGAGATAGCTGAGGAGGAGCAACCCTTTCTGATAGACAATGATGGTATAAGATCATAGGGAAAACTTGCTTTGTTATGGTTAGAGGAATCATTGGGAATAAGGGAAATTGTTGAGGAAAATTTAAGGTTTCAGCCCCTGTTCGTGCTAAAACGAGGACTTCTACCCCTATCAGTGGTGCGTTACAGACTATCTGATGAAGTATAGCACAGCCAAAGGGAATTCCATTAGTCTCCTTTGATCATATCGGATTAAATGGAGCGTGACGATGATATAGAGATATCCAGCGATCTGAAATATCGGTTAACGACTTCTTTATATTTAATGGAATTTATGAAATAGAATAAGAAATCAGACTTTTTACCTTATTTACAATCAAAAAATATGATATTAAAAAGAAAGCATCCAGAACATTGAGAGATCCAATGCAGTCTAGCGGATATCTCTCATGGATTCATTGCCGTCAACTGATTCAAGGACTGAGTGCAGGTGGATAGAATCACTTACTCCATCTCAGATCAGGCAGAGATCGAGGAAACAATCCAAGTAGAAAAAAAGAGGCTCGTACTCAGTAAACAACCTTGACTACAAGCAGGAGATCCTCCAATCGAGACAACGGTTGAAGAGACTTACTATGAGGAGGAAAAAACAGGCAACAAAATCCCTAATCCCAACTATGTAGATACTAGCGATCTGAATGCAGTCTACAAGTGGTTAGCTGGAAGGACTGAATTTAATTCTTAAGTTTAGAGGAGATGGTATCAATAACAAACAAACAGATCTCTGATATAGAAACGGCGATAGTTTTATCCGTGCAAGAACGTCAACAGATGAAAGAAGAAGTAAAGGAAATTAAATGAGAAATGAAAGAAATCAAATTAGATGTCAAAGGATTTGATGCGAAGCTTGATGCTTTGCTTGATAAGATGGAAAACAAGTTCGCACCAAAGCGAACAGAAAAAGCATTGATTCGAGTAATCACAGCAATGTGTGGAGGGGTGATTACTTGAATTGTGAAGCTTGTAATAAAGTAATTTTTATCTTTTAAAAAATAATCACAATGAAAGAATTATGGCAAAACAAAGCATTCAGAACACTCTGCTGGCAGGTTTTTAATGCTGGTGTAGCGTTTTTAATTAGCTCACTTGGAGGACTAGAGTGAGATAAACAGGTTATTGTAGTAGGACTTGCAATACCTGTGCTTAATATCCTTACCAAGTGGATCAATAGTAATCTCTTTGGAGATATTGGGGTAAAAAAAGAAGAAAAGTCAGACTTTTTACCTGATAAGACACAAGATGGAGAGTAAGGAAAAAGTAGAAAGACAGATTGAAGAAATCTGTCAGCAGATAGATCAGATCGAAGCTAAAGGAAGCAAAAACCTTAGGCTTCTTGAAGAACTCTGCAATGAAAAAGACAGACTTGTAGCTTTATATAATTATATTAACAAGTAATGAAGAAAAAGCTAAAAAAACTAGCACCACCTGCTGGTGCTAAGATCCTGAGAGATGAACGAGCATTTGGGGAAGAGACCTTGGATTTTACGATTCCAGAATTGTTAAATCCAGTAGATCCAAGGTCTAATCAAGACAAAGATCCAAGCACGAAAATGGCGTGTACGATATTCTGACCAGTTAATCAGATTATCAGACTCTTTAGACTTGATCTGACTGAGGAAGAAGCGAACAAGCTCGCTAAATCTGCAATGGAGTACTGTAAGAGAGAATGAGGATTCACAGGGAATGGACGATTTAGCTCGCTTGGGACAATTTTTACTGTGAAGCGATGGAATAACGAGGGAAGAAAAGAGTTTGATAAGCCTGAAGTCGTCTACTTTGCTCTTAGTCGAGGATCTGAGAAGCTCAAGGAGGCACTCAGCAAAGGGCATCTGATCGGATTTACCTATAATGATGATTGGTTTAGCGACGCTTATGCAGATGCCGTAGTGGATGAAGATGTACATCTAAAGTTCTGAGGGCATAGGACAAACCTTAGTAAACCTGTTCCTTTTGTACCTCATTATAGTACTTGGAATAGGGGGTATGAGGTATCAGTCTATGATAACTACTATAGTTACTTCAACGAATATTATATAAAAAATGTAGAAAAGTACTTGGCAAAGGGAATTGATACAAGTTTTTATCTCATATTACCCAAAGACTCACTGGGTAATCAAGCAGACAAAAAGATCGAGGAAGCTAAAAACTCTATCGAGCAAGAGAAGTCAGCGAATGCACTGCTTGGAGTGTTGAGCTCTACACGAGCATCACTTCCGAATCAGCAGAAAGCAATGGCAGATCTCGCAAAAAGCCTCAGAAATGACTATCAGAATGCAAGACCGCTTGAGCAGAATCCTAATAAAAAGGTAATGCAAGCGGTAGCTGACTTCCTCGGTTATGGATACAAATATGCAGATGAGGAAAGCAAGGCAGACTTTGCAGAGCTAGCGAAAAAGCTCAGGAAAAAACGAGAGATAAAGTAAAGTGGTGAAAATGCACCCCTTTGGGAAAAAACAGTTTTTATTTGAATTTTTAAGTAAACATGGCAAATAGACCATACAAAAACTTTGCACAAAAGCGACTCGGTAAAAGAGTCGACTATGATAAACAATATGATCATCAATGTACGGATTTGGCTAAACAGTATATTGATGAAATCCTAGGTATAAAGAAAATTTGACCTTTGTGAAACGCCAAAGATATGCCTAATAACCATTTTTTCTCCTCTCGAGAGAAGATAAAAGGAATGAAAAACCTGATGCAGGGTGACATTATCATAAGTAGTCATGGTCCGTACGGACATGTTGCTATCGTGGATCACGTGCTGAACTGAAAAGTTTACGTTCTCGAACAGAATGGATCTGGGAAGAATTCAGGCTCTGGAATATGAGCGAACGCCATCAGGATTCAGCCTTATAGGCTTGATTTTTATGACACGGTGCTTAGATGCAAAAAGATATTTGATAATCTTGTATTAGAAAGAGAGTTTGCAAATGCAAAGATTGAAAAGCTCTCTAAAGAATGAGGACAAGAAGCTGAAATCAGGAATACGAGGGAATATCTCGCTACAACGAGATATGAGGTAAAATAGTTTTTTATCTACTAAATAGGAATGCTCCAAATAAACAATAGAAATGGAGAAGTATATACCAATATAGAAGAAATTCATTGGGATTCTCGAACTTATGGAGGGAAAAATCAAATTCAGATTGCAGGATTTCATAAAGAGTTATTGGGGAAAATAGCACTCTTACGAGATGAAGCAAAACTGATCGATTCAGGGATTATTGAGGGATACCAGTATAATAAGAATGAAAATAAAACGACACTGGAAATTTCTCCACTCATCTATGATCTGAGAAGAGATTTTGTAAGGGCTGAAAATGGTGACTATATCAGGTATTATGATGACAAACTGGAAAATGTTCTTAGAGATATTATTGAACAATACAGAAGATCAACAGAAAATCCTCTTTTGTATCTCAAAAAACTTCCAGCAACAGGAATTACGGTCAAATATAGTTTTGAATACAAGAATTGGCTCAGTGCTTTTAATGTCTTGTTATACAAATTTTTGCCTATAGAAAAAAATATAAAAGTCTGGCCAGATGGTGGTATCGAAATTATTCTAGAGGGGAAAGAATATCAGCTCATCTACGGAGAAGATGTTTACAAAATTGCATACAAAGAAAATGCAGATGGTATCATCAACTCAATCATCTTTGACAATAAAATTCCTTGATCATGAAATATTAGAAAAACTTATGAAGATACGGAAAGTATCAAAAAATATGGGAAAAGAGTAAAGTATCGAGATGATGCAAGAATAAAACATGTCGAGACGATTGATAGTTTGGTAAGTGCCTTTTTTTCGAAAAATGCAAGACCTAATATAGAGGTAGAGAGTATTACAACACCGAAAGAGATTTGAATTTACGATAAAATCACAATAAGCAACTGGGAAAAAGGATTTGATGATCAACTCTATGTAACAGGAATAATCCATAAAAAAGGAGGAAAAAAAGAACTAAAAGTCTGAACCTCTCCAACCAGATCAATCCTTGCAATCGATGAATGAGACTCTGAAAGCATCTACAAGGAACTCAGGAACGAAATGGCAAATATCAATGTACATTTGCCTGAATACATTAAAGAAACCCATATTGAGAGTACAGAAATCCGTTCTCCAGTAATAGCAGGGAATCAATGATATTTTGCACAAAAGGTAAGAGTTGGACAAAATGGAATTATCATTGATGGAGAAAAAAAGCAAATCAATTCAAGCAATTATAATCCAGAACACAATAGTGGATTTATGATGAATGATAGTGGACAGTTTCTCTTTGGTGGGAACAATAGTAATTACATCAAGTGGAATGGAAACTTGCTAGAACTTAGGGGACTGATAAAATCCACACTTTACGACAACTATGGAGAAACTCCACATCATCAAGATGGACTTTTGTGGGCTAACAACTCAGCACTGAGTGGTCATGGGAAAGTACTATGGGGATATTTTGGAGGAATATATCAAAAGCAGCAAATCTCAATGAGCAGAATGCAAGAAGCATGGAGTTTTGATGTTTCAGGAAAGACGATAACAGAAGAAATTGATACTTGGTTTCAGCCGAGATTTATCTTATTTAATGGATTTTTTGAAAATGTAGGGAAGAGAATTTGGGGAACGAGTAATGGGCAAGCAGGAATTGAGAGCTATCAACAAGGGTTATGTAACTATCTTAGCTTAAGACAAGATATACAAGAAGTAGTAAATAATGTACGACGGGATGACAATTGGCACTATATCGTGATGAGTGGAAATTTGCACAACACCCCGCTTGATGGATATAAAGCGGTCGTCACGGATGGAGATATTGGTTGGAGAAGTGCCCTCAATGAATCATCAAGTATTAACATCGGCTTACTCTCGCCACAATGTGGATATGTAGGAGATAAATTTGCTTGTAATGATTATGATGGACAGGAAGCTTGGGCTCAAGTAACCGAGCGAAAAGATAATGGAATCAAGATAAAGGTAAAAGCAAATAGTGGCTGGAGAATCAGTGGAAACATATTTATTCTATGATAGTAAAAAATGGAAGATAAAATAACCTTGCGAAGATCATTGGTAGGAGAGAGTGAAGCAATTCGCCAAAACAAAGAACATCTAAAAGAGACAATAATAATGTTAGAGACAAGAATTGAAGAAATGAAAGAGAAAAATGGAGAACTTGAAAAGAGGGAAAAACTTATATTGGATCAAGAAAAAAAGGTACAAGAAGAGATCACAAAAGAGATTAATACTCTCCTAGATCAAATAACAAGTCTAGGCGAAAAGAATGATCGTTACGAACAGAATTGATACCGTGATGATAATGAGAAACTCCTTATCCTGCAAAGTTACAAAGAAGAAGAAAAGCTTATTGATTATCTTCTTAATATCAAACAACGGATTAAGGTGGAGTTTTGAGTTGAGAGGAAAAGAAGAATACTAAGCAAAAAAGAATAAAAACGGTCAAAATTGACCCTTTGAGAAGTATTTTTTTGATTTATCCGCTGAATATAATAAAACAAGGATAAATTCAGATTTTTATTTTTTAAATACATCATAATGTCGATTTTTACAGGGAAAAAAGTAGGAGTTGGTGTAGGATTAGAATCTACAAGAGGTCAAAAGGCAAATATTGCATACTGGATGCCATGGACTGATAATACCTTCATTGATAAGGCGAATGTAGAATCAGAGGCTGGAGTGGTAGATACTCTGATGGACTCTATTGGCTCAGAAGTTACCAAGCAACGAGCTGAAGGAACGATTGGTGGTCAGGTGTATCCAAATGGTATTTGATTCTTCTTAAAAGCTCTACTTGGTGCAGTAACAACAACTGCCAAAGCTCCAGCTTATGAGCATTTGTTTACTCTTTTGGAAAGTAATACACATCCAACATTAACAATTGGGACAACTACTCCACTTGGATCAAGTAGTTATCCTCTTGCTATGATAGAATCAATGGACTTAAATGCTGAAGTATGAGGGAAATTTACAGCAAGTGTAAAACTTAGGAGTAAAAAAGGTGAAACTGCTACGCATACTGTACAGTATCAAGATGAGCAATGATTTGTAGCCAATATGCTTAAAGTCTTTTTTGCAGATTCTGTGGCAAAGCTCGATACTGCCCAGAATATCTGTCTTCAGAGTATTACGGTATCAATCCAAAAGGAGATTAAAGATATTGAATGCCTATCAAGTATCGATCCTATTGATTATATCAATGCAGGGGTAAGTATTGAAGGTAGTATGGAAATGATCTTTGAGAATAACACTTATAAGGATTTGTTCCTCAATGGAACACCTAAAGCTTTCAGAATGATCGCTGAGGATACCAAGCACCCAATCAATGGTTCACATAATAATACTTTGCAAATTGATTTAAGTAAGGTGCAGATTACAGATTGGACGCCTGCTTATACCGTTGATGATATCACTAAACAGTCAGTAAAATTCAAAGGTCATTATGATGTAAAGACTAAAAAAGCAATAGAAATTAAGCTCAAGAATACTCAAGCTAATTACTAATTTTATATTCTCGTTATGCATGATGAATACATTACAAGCAAAGTTCCTAGCTATTGGTGAGGAACAAGCAAATGCAATCAAAAATCAGATTTCTTCTTTGGAAATAAAAGGAGAAGATTCTGATAGAAAATTCAGAGTGGTTGCTTCGACTGAGGATACTGATAGAAGCTGAGAAGTAATCAAAGTTGCTGGATGGGACTGGGAAAATTATATGAAAAATCCTGTCATAATCGCAAATCACAATTATCAAATAGAAAATATCGTAGGTAAAGCTACAAAAATTTGAGTAGAAGATGGAAAATTGATTATTGAATGAGTGTTCAGTAAGAGCAATCCACTCGGAGTATTGTTGGCTGATCTCTATGATGAAGGGATGGTAAAAACGGTTTCTGTAGGTTTTATACCTAAGCAGAGACAAGAGGACAATCGCAGAATTATCACAAGTGCAGAACTCTTGGAGCTCTCATTTGTGGCAGTTCCATGCAATCCGAATGCTCTTAGTCTAGATCAAAAACAGCTTATGAAAAAAGGAATTGAAGCAGGAATCTTACAAGAAGAAAAATCTGAATTAGAAGCTTTCAAAGCTGAGATATTGGAGGAAATTCACGAGGTAAAAGCTCTCTTGCAAGCTGTGGTAGATGGCAATACCAAGCAAAAAGATGAAGCTAATATCATCGCAAAGGAAACTCTCCAGAGCATTGTTAGGGCTGGGAACGAAGGTCTAGCAATGTTCAAAAAAGCCGTCAGATGAGGCTAAAACCATAAAAGGAAATCTGATTTTTATTCTTATTTTGTAAAAAATGAACGAAGCACAAATGAAACAAATCGCTGAAGTCTTGGCAAAATCTTTAGAGGATTCAGTTCCTGCTGCAGTAGAAGCAGCAGTAGATGCAAAGCTCAAGGAACTTAATTTATCTGAGAACACAGACATTAAAGAAATCAAGGAGCAGATCAAAACCTTGGTAGAAAAATCAAAATTTGGGAATGCTGAAGAAAATCTTGAGCAGACTAAAAAAGACTTTATCGGTGCATTAGTTGCCCTCAGAAGTGGAGATGATTCAGTAATGAAGGCGATGAATACTGGAACTGATGGAGATGGTGGATATTTAGTGCATCCTGAGTTTGAAAAAGGAGTATTGAGATTTATGGAAAATCACGGAATCTGGAAAGATTGTAATATCTCTAAAATGAACTCTAACACAAAATACTTTATACTCAGAAAAACAGGACTCAAAGTATTCTATGTAGATGAAGCTGGTGCATACCAAGATACTAAAATGGACTACGAGAGAAAAGAATTGACAGCTAAAAAGATCGGTGCAATTCTCTCAGCAACCTATGAACTCATTGCAGATAATGCAGAAGCAGATGAGATTTGGAATAAAGCTCAAGAAGAGTTTGCAGAAGCTTTTGCTGCTTTCCTTGATAAAGAAGTATTGACAGGAACAGCTAGTTGAAATTCTAAAATTAAAGGAATTTGTAATCTTCAAAATGTAAATGTGATCACGACTACTGGTAATGCTTCAACATTAACAGCAGACAACTTGATTGATGCCGTAAGAAAAGTTCCTTTGAAATATAAAGAGAATGCAAAACCAGCTTGGTATCTTAGTCAAGATGCCATAGCAATTATTGAAAAACTCAAGGATAATGATGGAAGACCTCTTTATAGAACACTTGATAACGGAGAAAAAGGATTCTTGCTTGGATATCCTGTAAAATTGACTGATGCAATGCCTAGTGGATCAATTGCAGTGAATACTCCTTTTATCGCTTTTGGAGCATTGAAGCACTTTGCTCTTGGAATCAGAAAAGGACTCAGCTTTGAAGTCGGTTTCAAAGCTTGAAATTGGGAGAAAGATATTCAGTCTATCAAAGGATCTGCTAGAGTATGTGGAATTGCACTTGCTGAAGAAGCCTTTGCTGTGATCAAGACTCACGCCTAGTCTTTTTGGGAGAATGAGGTAAAAAATTCTGATTTCTCCCTTCTTTTTTATTCTTAATATAAGAAATATCATGAAATACGAAGTAATTAAAGGTAGAATTGATGGTAAAGTAGCTGGAGAAATCGTAGAACTTGAACAAGAAGTTGCAGAAAGTTATGGAGAGGAATATGTTAAGCTCATTGAAGAAGAGGAAACTTCTGAAGATGGAGAAACTAAGACTGTTAAAAAAGCAAAGAATAAAGCTTTAACTTCTGAAGATGGAGAAACTAAGGATGAATAAGGAGCAATTGATTCAAAATTGTATTACAGTCTTGGGAGGCGAACAAGACAAAGCAACGATTGAACTTTTAGTTCAGTCAGCTTTTGCATTTGTTAATTCTTATACCTTCCAAGACTACTCCTTAGATACTCCTGAAAAGATTCCTCAAGATATCTTCTTCGCAGTAATTGATCTAGTAAAACTCAAAACAACACAAAAAATCTGAATTCAGTCTGAGAGAATCAGTGATTATTCTATTACTTACAGTAACGAGGAAGTACCGAATGCGGTGAAAGTTCTTTTAGATAGGTATAGAATTATAGATGTTATTTAATTGTAACGCTGAGGTAAAAAGGCTTGTCTATGAGGGGAAGGTAGCGAGAGGGAAACAAACAATTGCTACACATCCTGCTTATCTGACCGCAGTTGGAGAGAATTCTCGTCTGATGGAAGCAGGAAAGTTTGGGAAAATATACAAGCTGAGTATTACGGCTTGGGTAGATATAAGAGAATCTGATACTATCGTAATTGAAAATCAAGAATATTCTGTGCAAGGAGTAGCTCAGAGAAAAGGGGGAAACTTAGCTTTAACAACGGTAATAGTAGAGAAATGAGTCTGAGTATGAAGATCGTAGGTAAGGAAAGCGTAGCGAAAAAACTAGATAAATTCTGAGCAAAGGACCTCCAAGAAGCCAGGACCAAACGGCTCAAAGAGTCTGCAATCCTGATCGAGGGAGAAGCAAAAAAAGAAGTTCCAGTAGACGAAGGAATCCTCAGAAAATATATTAGAAGTCAGGTCAACAGTGACCACGCACTCATCTATAACAATATTGCCTATGCTCTCGCAGTCCATGAGGGGACAAAACCGTATATGATAACGGCAAAAGGGAAAGCACTCTATCGAAAAGGTGCAAAACATCCTGTAAGGAGAGTTAGACATCCCTGAATCAAGGCAAATCCGTTCTTCACAAGGGCAGTCGAGAATAAACAAAACAGAATTCAAGAGAGATTTGCAGAGATTATAGATTTACAAATTCAAAGAATGTAATGATCAACCAGCTCAGATCTGAGATCCTCTCAGAATTAAAACAGATAGAGAATATCGCAGAGATCCATGATGGAATACCGAAGAAGTTCGGTGGCTTTCCTTCAATTTTTTTTAATTTTGATAGGGTGGAAAGCGAGAATCTTGATAGTAACCACAATCAAAGGCAATACTACTTCCAAGTCAATATCTTCCAAGAGACAACGACGCTGGGGAACAATGAAGCAGAAAAGAACTTGTGCGACCTGCTTGATAGTGTGATTGATAGGTTTGATCGCACGGATTTAGGTGGACTGGCACTCAAGATCGATGCGGTGGGCTGAGATATTCAGAGTGTCGAGACCGAGAGCTGACCAAGCCTTCATGCAATCATCCTCCTTGCAATCCATACTGATTTTATCCTCTCAATGTAAAGGAATGTTTACTCGAATAAAAAATATTTTCAAAAAATCTGAGTCAGGTTTTTTGTCTCTTTTTGGAGGTTTTAATGGTGATAAAACTATCAAAGACCACGAGTATGTCAACTTTTTTGTGAGTTGGCAGTATGCTGCGATTACTGCAATTGCTGATAGTCTTTCAGGACTAAACTGGAGATTGGCAGATAAGCAAGACAAGGAAATTAAGCATGAGTACTCAGACTATATTACGCCAGACCTCTTGCAAAATATCGCAATCTTTATGAAGATGACAGGAACTGCATATGTTTGGAAAGTAATGAATAATAGAAAAGTTCTTGGTTTGAGTTTGTTATTGCCTTGGAATATTAGTCCTCAGATTGATAACAATGGATACTTGAAAAACTGGATTTATTGGGACGGGGGAAGACAAATTGTTCTCCAGCCTGAAGAAGTGATGGTCTTTGCTGAGTTTAATCCATCACAAAGATATCCCTACATCACAAGAGGATACAGTCCGATTCAAGCAATCGCAATGACCATCAGGGGTGAAAAAGAAATCGAGAAGCGAAATTATGCAATCCTCAACAACGACACTCCTCCAGGAATGATCCTCTCAACCGAACAAGCGATGAGCAAAGAACAAATAGAAAAGGTCAGAGAGTCTCGAGAAGCTCGTCATAGTGGAGCTGAAAACACTAGGAAGCTTGCAATTTTGCCTTTTGGAATTAAGCCAATTAATCTTCAAGCATCTCCTAAAGAGATGGAGTTTGTCGCTCAGCAGGCTTGGGATAGAGACAAGATCCTTGCAATCTATAAAGTACCTAAAGCAATTCTCGGAATCGGAGAGGGAGTAAATGTGGGGAATGTAAAGGCGTTCAATCAGACTTTTGCTTCTCGTTGTATTGAACCATTAGCAAAAAAGATTTCTCGTGTATTCAATGATCAACTCTTTAATGGAATCTGAATTTTTGAGTTTGTAAATGTGCTACCAACAGACGAAGAGGAAATCAGAAATCACTATTTTGCTGGTGGAATAACAAGAAATGAATACAGACAAGAACTCTGATATAAACCCATCAAGTGAGGAGATGTTTTCGTAGATTGAACTGAAGCAGAAGTAGCTAAAGAAACTAAAAAAGAAAGTATCCGAATCAGTATGAAATCGGTAGACTTCCAGACAATCGTTAAGGAGAATATCAAGCGATCTGAAGAATGGATGCAAAAAAGATGGATCCAAAAACAGAAAAAGAATACAGAATATGAAAAAAGACTAAAAGTCTGATTTATGAAAATTTTCGAAAAGCAAAAGCAGGATATTTTGAAGGAATTTGATAAGAATAATAAAAAAGCCTTCAAGTCTACCGACTATCAAATGCTCATGAAGTATTATGCTCTGTATCATATTTATCTCAGACCAGAGTTAGAAAAACTTATCTCTGAAGAAGGGATAAGGGCAATGAGCGAGCTGAATGTAGATGTTGAATTCAATATCAACACTGATAAAATCAAAAAAGAGTTGAAGCAAAAAATCCAGCTCATCGCAAAAAATGTTGACGCTCTCACGGATGAGAAGATCGGGAAAGTGGTAGAAATGGGACTTGCTGGAAATATGCAACCAGAAGAAATTAAACAAGAGCTGGTAAAAGTCTTTGATGATTTACAATCTCGCAGACTAGAAACGATCGTGAGAACAGAAGCGATCAGATTTGGAACTTATGCAGAACAATCTGCACGAGAACAATCTGGCGTAGTTAAGTCTAAGCAGTGGCGAACTGCGATTGATGAGAGAGTATGTGAATATTGTGGAAAGATGCATGGAAAGAAGATCTGACTGCAAGAAGATTTCTTCAAAAAAGGAAGTGTAATGCTAGGAAATAACTGAGGTAAAATGAAGCTCGACTATGAAGATGTCGTTGGCAGTCCTCTCCACCCAAACTGTAGGTGTGATATGATTCCTCTGATTGAGTAAAGACTTCTTAGTTGAAATATACAAAATTTGCTGCATTGACAGCAATAACTTTTTTTACGATTTCAATCTTCCTGTTGAAACTATTCTTGTTGTGCTTAAAATCGTAAGCAAGTTCTTGTATAAAAATTTTAGATCCCACTTTTGCTAATTCAAAAAGATCCATAGAAGAAAGGATAACAATATTTTCTTCGTGTAATAGCGTTGTTATCTTTTCTCATTTTTTAAATTCTCCTTCAGATAATACAATATTTTGTGGGGAAATAGAATAAAAGTGAACTAATCAATTCCTGAGATCTCTAAGACTTTTAGCTGTAAGTTTTCATAATTTCTCTTTATTATTTATGAAATATGTGTTCTTTTTTCCTATAAGATACTTTTCAATATTATTTATAAGTTTATTTTTTGAATTATAAACGATAGATTCTTGATCATCTAGTTCTAAAGAATATGCTGTAATTATACAAAACAGTGTTTCTATATAGGAAAACACAAGAATCATATTAGAACGAATTAAATCTTGTTGAATATTAAATGTTTCTCCATTGAGATATTTATTAGTAATTTTACTATTTTCTGGGAGAGGTTTCTTAATTCATATTTCTGATAATAAACTTAAATTTTCCCCTAAATATCACAATACATCAGCCATTACTTCTCTTAGAGTTTCTAATTTTGTTTTATAATTTAGGATTATGTCTATTTCTTTTTCAATATTAGATAAGAACTCAAAAATAGGGATAAGGCCCTTAGAAATATATATTTTTTTTCAATCCAAAATTATATGTTCCATACTCAAATTTTGATTATATAGGTAATAAAATTATTATTTACAAAAAGAATGATTAACATATTCTTTTTTTCATTGATCATTGTAATAATAACAACCCCCTCTTTTTCAAGTATGATAAATCTTTTGGGAAGAAGTAGATTGTTTTTGAGGAGCTACAATCTGCTTAACAGATATGCTTTTTTGTGATTCAAGTGCTTTTCTCTCTCCTTTACAAGCAGAATCAGCCCAAAGTCATAATCTTTTTTCTGAAGCTGTTTTTTGAGCAGACTTGAACTCTAATTGATATTTGTATGGAAGATTGTAGGTGTATTCAAATCCATATCCATCTTCAATCATTTTTTGATTGAGGTTTATGCCATTATATCGAACATATCAAAGCAATCTTCCGTATTTGTCTGTAGCGGTTTGACTTTGATCAGTTTCTAATTGTATTTGATTTGCACCTTGCAAAAGGGATTTAAGATGTTGAGATGCTTCTACTCAGTAGCACTCGATATAACCATATCTCGTAGGGCTACTCTCAGGAGTATCAAGTCAGATCATTCTGACTTTTATCTTTTTTCAATTATTATCTTTAATTGTGATAGTGTCTCAGTCAACGACTTTTATTAAAGAATAGGTCTCAAAAACTGAAGTTTCTATAGGTTTTTGCTCGATAGACTCTGTAGATTGCTTTTGTACTCTAGTAGTATTTTTATCAAATTGTAAATTTTGGACTTCTGGAGCTTGAGATGGCGTTATACTAGAGTCTTCTTGAGGTAATAGTTCTGAAGTTTTTTCTTGTGGTGCGATTTTTTTTGTTGGTATATTCCTTTTTGTTTCAGGAATTATCAAAGAAGTTAAAAGCAAGACAAAAAAGAAGAAAAAAGTCAGAATTTTTAGACTTGTTTGCAAAAATCCAGTCTTTTTTTTAAGTTCCTTGCGGTTTGTATATCGTAGATAGGTAACAGATCAAAGGATAACAAAAAGAAAGAAATAAGAAATCGAAACACTATCGGGGATTGCTACAAGTATTAATCATAAAACCAGCAATCAGAGGAGTTTCCAATAATTCATTTTTATGAATTATGAAATAAATGATCTTTTTTTATCTATTTTTGAAATAAAGTCAAGGAATAAAAAAAGCCCTCTCAAAAGAGAGAGGGCTGTACCTGTACAGTGTTAGTGTACAGATTAGGGGGTGGATTGCAAGGCTACTTGAAGAAGATGATGATTTTTTCTACTTTGTTATTTCCCCCTGATACTACTGCATTAAGAGATATTTTATTATTATGAGCATTATTTTTACAGAGGTTTTTAGCTGGGAATTTTATTCAACTATTTCCTATAAGTTGGAGATTGCAAAGAGGATAGAGATATTCATTTACAGCATCTGTTGGGATTTTCGCATATTTATCTATCCATCAAACAGTTTTTCAGTCAATTCCAATAAAAAGATTACCTATTTTAGAAAGTGGTTTACTCGTAACAAGCATAATATAAGCTTGTTTCCCATTTTTTGGAAGATCAAAGCTAATCCTGTTTTTGTGCAGATAATTATGCATTGTTGTATTATTTTCTGCTGAAGTTTTTGCATTCATTGCTGGTTGGTTAGTAGGAACAGCTACAATATAATCCTTTCCTGCTTCTCCATTTTCTAGGAGATAGTCTAGATAACTTCTTGGATCAGTCGCTGATTCTATAGTAATATCTTGGTCTCAGGTTATTACATCTCAAGTCAAGGTATCTGTAGTTGTTCAAGTCGTTGATGGAACTTTTATTGTATCTGATATTTCATCTACTTTATGATGAATTATTTTTGTTTCTTGCGTGTTTTGATACAAACCTACTCAAAGAAATATAAGTCAAAGAACAATAAAAGAATAGTGGGGTATTACTTTTGTCCAAAGGTCTTTAATCTCTTGATTCTTGATTGTCATTTTGTAGTAGTGTACGAATAAAAAAGAAAAGAATCCCTATAGTAAAAATTCAAAATATTACAGTAAAATTAATGTTTTCAAAATATTGTTGTATTCTTCCGCTTAAATTATATTTTTCTTGGACTATTCCATAAATTCCATATCCAAAAGATCAAATACCTACTTCAATCCATCCTGAGAGATTAATTCAAAATCAATAAAATATAACAGGTAATACAGAAAAAGAAAGGATTTGAATAAAGATAATATTTAGTCACGCACAAATCCATCTTTTTTTATGATAAGAATCGTTGCTCATAAATACGCACAATCTAAAGTCAGACTTTTATATCTTTTTTCTTGTCTTTTTCAAGGAATAAAAAATCTGACCTTATAACTTTATATTATCAACTAAAAACTTCCCTAGCTCCTTCTCTGGAATCAGTGCTGATTCTAGGAGTCGGTATTCTGCTATATCACACCAATATCACCACTCCCACTGAATAGATCAGAGGTTTCAGAATACTTTAGGGTTTTTGCATATTGTCCCCTTGCACTGTTTAATTAGTGAATTCTTACAAACAAAATTCCAAAGCTGACTCTCTAGACTTACTAACTCTCTAATATGCTTTCCTTCGGGGTTTATGTATCATTCAGAGTTATACACAAAAATTCTGGATGACCTTATTATAATTTTTTTGGATTTTTCTCCCCAAGGCTTCCATCCTCTCTGTATCAGAGAGTTGAGTAAGGTTTCTAGTTCTTGCATAATAATAGTAATTTTAATAAAAGGTTAATTGTTATTACCATTCAAGCTCCAGTAAGATATCATATCAAAAAATACTCCATTTTTGTTTTTTTTGCTTGTTGGTAGAGCTTCCAAGTTATTTTATTTGTTTCTAATTGTTCCTCAAGAACGACAATAATACGCTCAAACATTCTTTCGTGTTTTTCTTCCATCTATCATAAACAAAATATAAAATCATAATTCACGAACTCAGCTCGTCGCCTCCGATAAGACGCAGAAGGTGTCCTGCTTTACGAAGCTCATGCTTCCGACATAAATGTCAGAAACATACAGGACTTACTAGGTTGGAACTCATAAGTGGTGTTGGTACCGACATCGATGTCGGTACCCTTAAGCATTGACTAACTCTGAATTCTCGTAGATATTTCCAATAACGACCTTGTGTTTCTGCTCTACCATATATTCTCTACTATATCAAGTTCTTCAACAAAATCAGTACTCCCATGTACGAGCAAGTGTTGCATAAAATCAAAGCTTAAACTTATCATAAAACACAACACATGGTTCATGATGAAGCTCTCATATTTTACTTCCCTTTACAATATCTCCATCAAAAATCTCAACTCAATTTTTATCAAATGCTCACGTTGATTGCATAAGATATACATCTATTCATAAGTACCCTATTAGCTTATCGTTTTCATCTACTACCATATTTCATGGATAAAGATATACATTATAAAACATTTTCTTCTCGGAAAAATGCCAAGCTCTGAATTTTATTGGTCTCATTTTTTTTCTTTTCTTAAAAGAAATAAAAGTCTGATTTATGATTTTTTGCATCTTGTAATTGTAAACTCCAGTTCTCAATTTAATTTGATATCCAATGTATCCGCACCTCAATCAAGTAAATAGTTTGCACAATTGGCTATTAGCCATAATATTTGTTCTCTCGTTAGAGTTTCTTTATCTAAGAACTCAGTTCCTTTCTTGTTGAGTTTTCAGATATGAATTCCTGTGATTCATCTGCATATTCAGTATTTAGTCATCTCTAATTTTGGATTAAAGAATAAATAAAATCAATACAATCATCTGACTGATACTCTATTGACTCTCTTTTTTTATCCCATTGTAATAGGACAATGTTAATTTTCCTTTTTCTTTCCTGGCTGAATTTGACGTCTTGTGCATACCCCTTTCAATAAGGCTCAATCCAGTCAATCACATCTCAAATCATAACAGGATGTCAGATGAATTCATAATATCAATCATTTGTGTAAAATCAGTCAACATCCTTATCCAATGAGTCCTTTACCACAAAGTATTTCTCTCCATTGGATATATCGCCAATCAATATTACATCATGTTGTGTCCCCTTTTTGGTTGTTAGTTTAGCAGTACAACCAAATGTAAGTTCCTTATTCGCCATCTCTTTATAGATGGCAGTGATTTTTTCTTCTCTGGTCATAATTCTAAAAATAAAGGTTAAAAATCTGATTTCTTATTCTATTTTCCACTACTACCAAATCCGTTTTCTCCTCTGTTAGTCTCTGAAAGATAATCAACCTCCTCTCGCTCGCAGTCCTCGACCTTGTGGATTGCATATTGAGCGATACGGTCTCACTCTTTGACCTCGTAAGGAGTATCAGAAGTGTTGAGCAAACCAACTCCAATGATCCCCCTGTAGTTCTCATCAATCACTCCTCCGATTGAGATTATTCCACTCTTAGAGAGTCAGCTTCTTCAGTAGATTTTTCAGAAAAATCCTTGCGGTAATTCGTGACCGATTCAGGTCAGAATGATCGCAGTCTTACCTGGTGCAATAGTGCAATCTTCTGCTGAATAGAGATCAAAGCAAGCATCTCAATCTCTTTGCTTTTTCGGACAAATTGCATTGTCCGTGAATTTTTTAAATTTAATTTTCATCTTAATCGTAGGTATAAAAAATAAATAAAACTGATCTAATCGTGGAACATCTCCCTGAAGATATGATCAATAACATCAACAGTCCATCCATTTCATAACATTTTATACCTTTGAGTTTTACTTACTCATTCGGTATAGTTATCAGGGAGCGTTTGTAGCCTTTCACACTCAATAGGAGTGAGTTTTCTAATCCTTACACTATCCTTCATAAAATTATTCTCTTGATGAGTTTCTCCACCATAATCTTTTAGTCATCATCTAAGTCTTTGTAATATCTTAACTCATTCTCATTTACCTACTGTTAGAGTAGGAGACTTCCTTTCTCAGTCATAAACACATCAATTCATTCATCTTCAGCTAGGATTTGTATTAAATACAACCTTAGGCTCTCTATGTCATCCCTGAGATGTTGTAAGTGAGTATGATTTACTATTCTCTGATGCGGCTCTTATTAGAGACTCATATCAGTAGCTTTTTAACCTCTCTATTACTTTTTCTGAAAGGTTATAACTGTCATCTACGACATCTTCTAATATATCTCACAATAGTATTCATCTATCCTTAGGCTGAGATATATCAACTTTTGTATAAGTTCAATCGTCATTTAATCTACCAACTCGATAAAGCCTTTTCCTTCTCTGAGCAGATACGAGAGCTGAATCAATCTCCACTGGTTTAATACCAAACAGATGTTCTGATATGGTATTCTGCCATTCCTTTTTCATCTTAACATTCTCTAAGAGGAAGTACCTCGGCTTCGCCTCATTCAGAATCCTCACAAACTCAAAGAATAATTTTGAGCGAGGATCGTTGAAGTTCATTCCCTTACCTGCATTGCTGAATCACTGACAAGGGCTTCCTCCAATGAGGAGATCAATATCTGTTCTCCACATATTCGTTTGAAGTGGATCTGAATTTGGCTCTCCTAGCAGATAATATCACTGATGCTTTTTGCTTCCGCTCATATAGCGATATTCGCATTTGCTTACATCTCCTATATGGATGATGCTTGGGTAATTCTTTTTGCTTACCTGAGTTGCATATTTGTCAATTTCGCTTGCGTAATAGCTAGCAACAGGAATTCAGGCTCTCTCAAGAGCTAACCTCCCACAGCTCATTCAATCAAAGAGGGAGAGGACTGTTATTGGTTGCATTATTATAATAAATCTAAAATCCAAGGAAAGCTGGCTCTGCCCCAGCGAGCAAGGGACTCATCTATCCTATGTGGAGACCCATTTGGCGACATTTCTTTATTTTTTCCCTTGAGCTTCCTTGACATCTCCCTTAAAAAAGGGGAGAAAAGTCTGAATTTAAGAGTGTTTTTCTATTCTTTTTTTTAGGATCTCTAGATAAAGATCCATAGCATAATTTTGAGCTAACAAAAGTGCATAGTCCTCTTTATCTAACTCATCTTTCTGAGAGGATAAGAAAATTTTGAGTCTTACAATCTTTTCAGAAAGTTCTTCTTGTTCTTCCTTTGCTCTTTCTAATCGTTCCATAGTGATACAAAATAATAAATAAAAATACTTTATCCCCCACAGGGACAGGAGAACAAGCTGGAGTAAAATCAGATTTCAACTTGTTCGTTTGTCCCTGTGAGATTGACTACCACATTTTCTATTATCACTTAAAAGGTAATCTTTGTCTTCGTAGTCCATTTAATTCTTTATAAATTAACCATCTCATCTCTCCATAATATTCAAAATAATTTCTTCTTATTTTTGCTCTTCTTCGGATACGCATCATATGAAATAAATCTCCTCTCATTTTGTTCTCTAATATATAAAACCTACATCTTCTTCCGCATAATCATTAGTACAACGACGGCTCCTAGTAGAGCCAGTCGTCAACTTACTGTTGCTTGAATCATTAGCTTTCTTCAGCATCTAAAAGTCAGTTTGCTTGCTTTCGCTCCTCAGGAGTGGGAATATAAATATTCATCTGATGAAACATAAAGTGCCTGATTTTCTCTACATATTCTGAAAACTCTTGAGTATTGAGTTTTGTAGTACTTCTGATGTGTTTATACTTTTTTCCTCGATAGCCATACAAATATTTTGATCCAAAAAAGAAATGGAAATAATCTTTATCGGGATCTCAAGATTCTTTGCATATCGTACCATACACTCATCACCACAAGTAGCGGTTTTGGAGATTGCTCCTTGTCGCCTTGAATGGAACAATCTCATATTCTCAATCCTTGAGCATTCCAATATCTTGTCTGAACTTACTCTCATTAACTACACTTCAGAGCATTTTTTTGAACAACATTCTAGTTTTTGTCCATATTGAGATAAAAAGAATGAAATCTGATTTGCTTTTGCGATCAAATCCTTTTCAAAATCAGGATCTTCTCGATTGACCTTTTGTGTGCGGTCAGCTTTCAGCTTTTTATTGTACTGATGCAAGATAAGATCAAGTCCATTTTTATTACATCGCCAATTATAAAACCTAAATTGTCGACTACTCCTCACATCAGATTCGCTCCACCAACCAGCTTTTGTCTTGCACTCTATAACCTCATATTCTCTCTTGAAGTCCAAATATCCAAGCATTTCATACCCTCAGATAATCTCTCTCAATTCGACTTGTTGCTCGTATCCTTTGAATTTTACCTCTCCAATCATTTCCTCATATTTTTTCCCAAATTCAAAGGCTTTAAGTACTGCTTGAGGATAATCAGGTTCTTGTCCTAAGACATACTTGGTATATCGTGTATCAATATCTGAATCAAAGAGATTAAGGCAAGAACCTGACAAATGTTGCATCTTATTTTTCTGTAATAATTAAAGTAGTTCCCTTTTGGATATACACTCAAGGATAACTAATGTTTCAGCTTGATATATCCTTTTTTAATCTTGTTTTATTAAGTGTCTTTTTGGTATCAAAATACTCATCTGAAACGACTTTTTCATCCTCGACAATCAGACTTCAAACGGTATCTTTGAGGGTAAAAATAACATTTTGAAGCTCGAGTTTTTTTACCCCTCCATTTTCCATATCAGTTTTGATTTTATCCTTGAATGCGGTATTTTGATTCTCAAGCTCTGTGATCTGCTCTTGAAGTGCTAAGGTTTTTTTATAAATCTCACTCTCTTTGAGTTCTGCCTGAGCTTTCGCAAGTTCAAGACTAAGCTCTTGAAGTTGAATATTTCTCTGTCCATAAAGAGCAAGGAGGTTTTCGTTTGTTGCTGTCATTAGTTGTTAGCATAAAGGGATAAAATTTTAGTTTCCATCGGATTTGAGAGTTGATAGTGTTTTTTGATAAATGCTACAGCGATTTCTCAAGTTTCATATTCTGTTTTTCTCTTTTCAAAGTTTTTAAATTCTGGTTCATTAAACCAAGGTTTACTGACTCCTTGATCAGTTTTTTCTTCCTTTACTCTTTTTTGGGTATTCTCTGTCGTATCAAAGTCTAAGGAGTTATCTGCTATTCCAAAAGCCGTCATTTTTAGGTATCTTTCAGTATACGTCATACATCCTCAAATCTGCTGAGCTACATTGGTTGCCTTGATCTGAGGAATGGCAGTAGAGGCTTCAAGTTCAACCTTTTCTCCACTCTCAGTATCAATAATCTCAAGCACTCCGTACTCTCACAACTCATTTCTTTTCAAGTGAAATAGTGTAAGGAGATTACTATGCTCACAAGCTTTTTGTACGATACTTGCAACCTGCTCAGGAGTAAAATAATTATAATTACTATAACTATTCTCTCCTTGTTTCTTAATTTCTAGCGATGCGACAAATTTTTTTGCTTCAAAAAGTTTAGCGTAAATGTTTTTCATACTTCTATTGGTTAATTGATAAAATTCTTTCTTCAGCCCACTCAGTAAAGGCTTCTTCTCGCCTTACACTTCAGTGTTCATAATTTTGTGAGAGTTCATCTTGCTCTCGGAGATAATACAGTTCATCTCTCAAACTATCTACGATATTGCTCAATGCTTCCTCATCTACCTCTCATCTCAAGTCCCTGAGTTTGAGGAGGTTTTTGAGTAAAAATTGTTTTGAGGTGTCCATAATTTTTGACTCTAATGTAAAATTTTGTTCAAAATTCTAGTTTCAGATATTCTTCTATCTTTCCAAGTATCGCAAACATAAATATCTGCGTTCATAATCAACCTACTGGCAATTCCATTATCTCTTGCCTTGAATTCTTCTAAGCTTGCAAGATTCGTTGTGATGATTGTTCTCAAGCCTCTCTCGATCCTTGAATCAAGTCGATAGTACATTTTCTCAAGGTAAGCATCTGTTACCGCTCCTTTGCCATAATCATCGAAAATCACAACTCTCTTTTTTGCTAATGCTTCAAGAGGAAAGTACTTTAAGTCTGATCCAAATTCTTCAGGCTTTCTTAGAACACAAGTCCCATTAACGATGTGTTGCCTAAAGGTCGGCTCACTAATGAAGTAATCATGGTCAATGAGTTGCCTACAGAGGTAGGTCTTACCAACTCAAGGCTTGCCAATCACAATCAGATTTTTTCCATTCGTTTTGAATTCTCAATTGAGATAATCAACGAAAGGCTTATTGTTTGCGTCAGTTTCAATATGCATTTTTGGAATTTTTAGGTCGGTAAATCTCGAGCTTCTGTACTATAATTTTCATTGTTTTTCGACTGTTTTTTATCTTTATCTAAGTAGTCTTCTTCTGACTTATACAGAAACACTCTCGCTCCATTCTTCCTAGATAAGAACTCAGATAAAGTCCATTTATGCTTGAAATAGGTTTTGTCTGAATGATAAATCGTTGCATAATTCTCAATCGACTGTATAACTTCAGATTCACTTAAATCTTGCAAAATTTTTTCAATCGATTTTTTAATTTCTTCATTTAATTTTTTATGTTGTGTTATATTTTTATTATTTCGTGTATTATATATTTCTAAATATATATTTTTTTTATTAGTATTAGTATTAGTACCAGTAAGGCATTCTTGGCATTGATTGGCATCCGTAGCATTCAATGGTATGCCATCGTATGCCGTGGCATCATTTTTTGATTCTTGAGATAGTAAATCAGAGTTAGAATCTGATTTTTTTCGCCTTTTCAAAGCTTTTTCTCTTTGACGGCTTGATTTTTTAGCATATTCCTCATCAACTTCTCTCCAGAAGTCTTGAATATGAGCAAGAATAAATTTAAGGTCTTCAGGCGGATCTACGCATTGTCAATTTCTGATAGCTAAGATACACTTGAAGAGCCTTCATGCTGTAGCATCATCCATAATATTGGTATATGCTATCCAATCATTGCAGATGATAGAGGTTCTCCTTTTTTTAGGCATATCATCTCCTAGAAGTAAAAACAAATTTCTTTCTTAATACTTTTTTGTTTTCGTATCTTCCAATCGAAGCAATGAGCCAAGGGAAGAAAATAATCCCTCAGATAACTGGATTGTGGAGCGTGTAAATTCAGACTACGAGGAAAATTATTGACTTTATAACTGTCATTCCTTCAATTGTAAGATGTAAAGAGGTGCAATCTAATACCTCTTTTACTATGATGCATCTTCTTATCTGCTTATATGCAGGCGACATGATCTTTGAAGATAGCAAATTTGAAAAAGTCTTATTAGATTGCAATGATCAACAGGGTCTCTCCTCCTGTATCACAATGCAATTTAATAAGACCTTTTGTAGGATTTTATCCTGCATTGTGAGAGACTGGTTATCTCTCTTTTTTTCAAACAAACCTCATAGCAGATATAAGCAAAAAAGAGATATGAAGTTCATATCTCTTTCTTTTTCTGTTGATAATTCCGCTTTATTCCAACACAGTAATACATTCGATATGATGTGTTTGAGGAAACATATCAACAGGTTGTACCTGAGAAAACTTAAATCACTCACTCACTAATCATTCAACATCTCTTGCCATCGTAATCGGATTGCAAGAAATATACAAAAGTTTAAATTGATATTCTTTTTTCAAATTTCCTAGATAGGAAATAACATTTGGATGAAGTCACTCACGAGGAGGATCAATCACCACAAGACCTATATTTTTAATTTTTGTCTCTAATTCTGGATAATTGATAAGCATCTTTTCTGCTGGAGAAGCTACAAAATAGACACGATCCTCGATTCCATTGATTTTTGCATTATGCCAAGCATCTACGATTGCTTTTTCGACAATTTCTACTCCAACTAATTCGTTTCCCAAACCTTGTTTGAGTAATGAGATTCCAATACTTCCCGCTCCACAATATAGATCAAGGACATTTCCTTCGATTTTCCCTGCCATCTTTATCGCTGTTGAGAAGAGTTGTTGTGCACCCAAAGTGTTTGTTTGGAAAAATGAACTAGGTCAAATCCTGAATATTGCCTCATAGTCACCTTCATTATGTGGAAAAATTAATTTTTCATAGATCGAACCTTCACCCCAAAAAGTTTTGATCTCCGTTTCGGGATTATTAACAACATCTGCTAATCCATTATTATAACTAATAACCATTGTCGAAACTTGTTCTTGAAGAAATGAGTCAGATTTCAATTTTTCTAAAAATTGCTCTCGAAGATGTGTCTCTCATTTTTCATCACGGAGATTTTCATTTGCAACGGACAAATTGAGCATCATTTGTTGCGTATTTACTCCCTCTCTGATTACCAAGTGACGAAAAAACCCTTGATGCGTCTTTTGGTCATAAACAGGAAGCCCTGACTCCAATGCAAGTTTTTTGAAATAGTCAAAAACCTGATTTGCTTTCTCGCTAATCAATCCACAAGAATCTACGTCGACGATCTTGCTAAATTCCCCTTGCTTGTGAAAACCGATATTAAAATCAGAGTCGATTGCATATTTTTGAACTCCTTGATCAAGGAGATCCTGCTCAGAAGTTCAGATTTTTTTTGCTTTTTTAAACTCATCATTAAGCTGCTTGTATACTCCAAAGCTAAACTCAATTTTGTTTCTATAAGCTTTATCCAATGGAGAAGCAACAATTGGCAGAAAATTAATCGTTTGCATTTTGCTTAATTTTCAAAAAGCATCTTGGATAATTGCTCCTTTGAGCTTAAGCTGAGATTCATAAGTCATTACTTGCCATTTACAACCACCACATCAGATCTTGTGTGGAGGTTGATTTTGTTTCCAAATCGGAGAAAAAAAATGAGCACAAAGTGGCGTTCCATTAATAATCTTTTCATCATA
Organism: uncultured bacterium; assembly: GCA_963517005.1. Lineage (GTDB taxonomy): Bacteria > Patescibacteriota > Gracilibacteria > Absconditabacterales > Absconditicoccaceae > HOT-345. The sequence continues at coordinate 50,162 of CAUQDZ010000004.1, read as the reverse complement.
TTTTTTTATCTCGAGCAAATGTGCTTCGATATAATCTTTTTTTGTTTTAACAACACGAACATCTACAATACTCCCTGGCAATGCTCCTCCTTTAATCAAAACCTTTTTCCCATCTGGTAGGCTCGCAATTCCAATACCTCCATAGCCAATTTTATAAACGGTTAATCCTTTAATAATTTTTTGCATCTGAGCAAGAAAAAAATAAAAAGCCTAAGTTTCCACAAAAAAGGAACAAAAAAAACTGACTTTAGTCTAGTGATCTACCTTACTTTTTCAACTAAAAAAACCTGAGTTTATCCTCAAGTTTCTCTTTAGAATATTATTTTTTAAATAATTTTAGATATTTTTCATAACCTTGTGCTTTCAGCTGAGCTTTTGGAATAAATTTTAATGCTGCTGAATTGATACAATATCTTTTCCCTCCATGTTCTACTGGACCATCATCAAATACATGCCCTAAATGACTTCCCTTAGCTTTCACTTCTGTCCTTGTAGTATTATGAGAAGTGTCTTCATGTTCTGATACAAAATTTTCTTCTATAGTTTTGGTAAAAGATGGCCACCCAGTTCAAGAATCAAATTTATCAGTTGAAGAAAAGAGCGGTGTCCCATCAATAATATCAACATAAATTCCTTCCTCTTTATTATCCCAATATTCATTATGAAATGGAGGTTCTGTATATCCTTCTTGAGTAACTTTGTACTGTAATGGAGTTAATTTTTTTCTTAATTCTGCATCGGTATAAGTTTTTTTCTGAGAATTTGATGTTGAGCGAACTTGTTCTGATAAATCAGAGATTCACAATGCAGGGATCCATCTTTTGATAAGATTTCATGCCTTATCTACCAATACAAAAGTAGTTTGAGTTACTACATTATATTTTTTTCTAAGCTCTAGATTTCTATCATAATCTACTCAAAAAATTTGAATATCCTCAGGAATTCCATCTCTTTTAATTGCCTGTTTTATGGCTTTACATGAGGTGCACCATTCAGCTTCAAAGAACAATATTGTATATTTCGCTTTACTTTTTGTTAATTTCTCAGGAGAATAAAGAGTATAAGAATCTGAATTTTGTCATTTTTTTCCTTCCTCTCACCAATTTTTTGTTATAAAATCTTTTCTTCCTGATCCCTTTTTATATCTTTCATAGTGTTCACTATTTTTTTGTGCATAATTTTGATGATACTCCTCTGCTTGATAAAAGGTTGTATATGGTAAAACTTTTACAGCAACAGGATTAGAGAATTTTTTTGAAGATTCGAGTTTTTTGATATAATTCTCAATTATTGTTTTTTCCACTTGATTATTGTAATAAATCGCAGGAGAATAACGATATCCTCTATCCGCAAATTGTCCACCACTATCAGTTGGATCTATCTGATGAAAAAATATCTCAACTAATCTTTCATAGCTAATTTTTTCTGGATTATAATACACTTTTACTGCCTCTCTATGATCTGTTTCTCCACGAGATACTCTTTCATAAGTAGGATTTGGCGTAGTCCCTCCTGCATATCCAGCTACAGCTTCTGCTACTCCATCTTGGCCATCCATGATACCCTCAATACACCAAAAACATCCTCCTGCAAAATAAGCTACAGACATTCCGCTTAAATTTTGATTTTTTTCAGATGAATTATTCATTTTTTGAGAACTAAGTAAAGAATCAGAATTCTGATTTTTTCAATTATTTATTGCCTTATTCAAAAGACTTTGTTCAAATTGAGATATTCCAGAAAATCCTTTTTCAACAAGAGAAGATTCGATCTGTTTACTTACTCAAGTTCCTAGTCCAATTGCCAAAAGAATACAAATTCCTCCTAAAATTTTCTTAAACATTCCATCTTCTGCTGCAAATTTTCCAAGTTTATTTGTCAAAGATCTTCCAAAAAAGGCAATCAGCAATAAAACAGCTCCAAAACCTAACAAATAGCACAATAAAGCTAAAATTCCTGTATTGAAATCTTGCGGTAGGATAAGCCCAACAATCAATAAATAAGTAGGAGTACAACTCGTAAAAATAGGGCCTAGAGATATTCCCAATATAATATCTCCTAATCGTCAAGTATATCTTTTCCCTTCTCCTATCTGATTAAATTTAAGCTTTTGCGAAATTTGATTTCGTACATGGGGGAAAAGCAACACTAGTCCATATCCTCCAATAACTATCGCTCAAATCCATTGTAAAATTTCTGGATCAATGAAAAGCCCTAAAGTTCCTTTCAAAAGTATTGTAAACAAAAAAATAGAAGAAATCAGACTTCAAATAATAAGCCAACTATGCCAGCTTGCCTTTCTTCATTCTTGACTCGCTCCTAACAAAATAGGCAACATAGGAAGCACACACGGTGTTAGTATCGTTATACTTCCCGAAAATAGTGCAATGATATATAACATCTTTTACTATAAACAAATATAAATATATCAATATTATATATTTGTTAAAAAAAAGATCAAGAAAAAAATATACTTTTTTATCAAAAAATAGTATTGTCGTCATTCCCCCATAATTCTCTTGAAAAAAAGCAATATTAGTTATCTTCAAGATAAAATTCTTTTTAGATCCTATTTCTAACCATAAAATGTTAAATTTCTTATGAATGATCTTAATTTGAACGCGAATTATTAAATGAATAGAAAAATTTCGAACTCCCTTCATTGACAAACATGTTCCACAAAATGAAAGAAATTCTAAAGATGACAATCTACTAGAATCTGCACAATTATTTATTCAATGTATGTGAAGAGAGGAATATTAAAAGTATGTAGAAAACCACAAAACAAGTATTGCAATACATTATCAAATCTCATCATGAAAAAAATACATTGACTTGGGAAAATAGAGGTATTATTATCCAAGATATTATCGAAGATAGGGAAAAAGTTAATGGCTCTCAAATTCCTGAAATGAAGTATATGGATACGGTACTCATCCATTTTCTTCTCTATCACAAAAGGGATGATTTATCAGATCTTATTGGTATTGATAAGAAAAAAATAACTCTTGAATGGAAAGAGTAAGGTGTTTTGTCTTTTCTATTAGTTAGCTGATTTGTTTATTGAGGTAGAATTTGAGGGAAGATTAGGATAAAAAATTAGGAATGTTTATAGATAAAAGTAGCATTGAAATTAAGAGGAAAAAGATTAAAATAAAATACAGTTATGTACTGATTAAAAATATTCTTTATCTATTTAAATAATTAAATGCCACAAATCAACCTCTCTATTTGATATGCTCTTTCTTTTTTTCTTGTTATACTTTCTATTGGATATATTACCATTGAGATTATTTTAGGAGAAAAATACCGATTCAGAGAGATTATTAATAGATCAAAAAATCCTTTATTTGATAGAGTTATACATTATATTATACGAGGATTTTTAATAAATGGAATGATTTTTTTAATATATCCTTTTTGTCCTCTTATAGAAAAAGCTCTTAAACAGATTATTATTTCAGGAATAAGAATCGGAAAGATAATAAACTCTGAAAATTACCTTGAAATAAGTACTGCAATAATATCTTTTCTTTATTTTTTTGTTCTTGTTTTGACAGAATATACTATTATGTCGGTATATAAAATACTAAATTCTTTTATAAAAGAAATGATAAAATTAAAAGAAAGACAATAGTCTTCCTTCCTCATAGTATGATGTTCTCTAGCAGCTCCTTAGTCTTCCTCCCCTCTCACTCAGTAAAACATTTTCTCCCCTCTAAATTCAACGAATAAAAAAAACTGACCTCGGAATGAAGTCAGTTTTTGACTTTTTTTTAATTAGAGTATAGGGAACAGAGAGAGCATTGTAAGAGGGAAAACTCGGACAGATGGAAGAAACTAATTATTTATAAATTGTACAGTCAGAGGATCTATAGTATTATTTAATGTTTCTTTATTTTGAGTGTATCCTCCAATATTTTCTTCATTGTCTAGATTCTTTAGAATGGCAAAATGTAAATGTGCTGGAAAATTACCATTCTCCTTTGTAAAAGCTTTTCAAACTGTTCAAATTTTTTCACCAGAATCAATGGTATCTCATACTTTGAATGATTTTTCTGGTGCTATATGTCCATAAATAGAATAAAAATGAGTTCCATCATCTAAGGTGTGTTTTAAAAGTAACATATTTCAGTACCCACGAGCTTCTGAACCTTTATTTATTCATAATTCTTTTCTATTTTGTTCTTCTATTTCTGGTGTAATAACTTGTACTACTTCTCCAGCATATATGGCATTAACTTCCTTTCCTGCTTCAATTTGATAATCAACACCAACATGGAATCCCTTTGTCCATCATCTTTCCGTTCATTGGTCCAGAATAAAACCTTTTCTTTCTCGTTCTTTATATTTATCTGTCTCTGTAATCTGATCCAAATGTTTTATCGTATTAGCATCAAGTCAAAAGGTCTCTTTAGCCCAATCAAAACTTTTCACAGCCATTTCATTCACTCATTTAATCGGCTCATGACAAATATTTTGAAGTTTCATTTCTAAACTAGCCTCTTCTTCATCTAGCATCCTTTTTAAATCTTCAACTTCTTGAGCTTGGGCATGAGATTGCTCGTTTTTTTCATTTTCAAGACTTTTTAGTATTTTTTGTGCTTGCTCAACTCTAGATGTATCAACTTTTTCTCATTCTTTCTTAATTCCTATTGTATCAGGTCCATTTGGATGAAGAACTCCCATTTTGATTAACAAAAAATATAAAGGTGTTATTGATTATACTCTATTTCTTTTTAAAATGCAAAAAAAGGAGAAAAATTCTCTCTCATCTATCTTTATAACCATTAAAATATTATCTACTCATTAGAAAGGCTAAAAATCATCCCTTTTTTGCAACCAACTTCTTTACTAACTCAATCCTAATCTTGGAATGAAGTCAGTTTTTTAGTGTTTGCTTAGTTGCAGTATAGGGGATCGGTGGAAGGAATTGTAAGGGAAAGTTGGAGGATTTAAATTTTGCTTATAAAGACGATAAAAAAACAAAAAAGTTTGCATTTTATAGCAAAAAAAATATCATATTTATGTATATAATGTAATTTTATTACATAACCTCTTTAAAAATGTTGAAATATCTAAAAATTAGAAACTTTTTATCTTTCAAACATGAAACAGAAATCTCTTTTGTTTCTGATAATCGCTGAAGTTTAAAAAATAATGTATTCTCCGTAAAAAATACGATTCTTACAAAAAATCTGATTATTTATGGTGCAAATGCTAGTGGGAAAAGCAATATTATAGAAGCTCTAAATTTTATAGATTATTTTGTTAGAAAGGATAACATGGATCAATGAGTGATTCCTTTTTCACTGGATGAAAAAAATAAGAAAGAACCAAGCTTTTTTGAAATTGGCTTTTTTATCAAAAACAAAGAATATCAATATTCATTTGAAATACATGAAACAACTGTAATTTCTGAAAAGCTCTCAGAAATTCAAAGATGAGGAGAAAAAAAGAAGCTATTTGATAGAAAAAAACAAAATTTTAACATTCATCCAGATTTTAGAAAAGAATTTTCTAAATGAGAGGGGAAAATAAAAGAAAATTCTTCTATACTTTCTGTTCTTTCAAGATGGAATGGAAAATTGAATGGAGAAGATATTAATTTTTTCTTTGAGAAAATCTGACTTATTACAGTAAACTCTATATGACCAAGATATACTGTAGAATTTATGAATTTAGCAGAAAATAATGATGCAAGAGAATTTATGATAAAAGTTATGCAACATGCAGATATCAACATAGAAGATATTCAGATAAAGAAGAAAATTATAGATGTAGAGGAAACCACTGATGACATAAAACATGCAAAAAAGACTTTAGTTAGCATAATATTTTGACATAAAGTAGCCTGATCAGATGAATTAGAGTATTTTCCTTCTTCATTTGAATCAGACGGAACAAGGCAATTATTTTCACTTATTTGACCCATCGTTGATGCTATTTATAATGAGAAGATACTTTTTATAGATGAAATAGAGAATAAACTCCATTTTTTGATTGTGGAAGAGTTACTAAAGCTTATTAATTCAAATATAAAGAATAAAAAATATCAAATTTTTTGTACTACCCACAATATAGAGCTTATTAATCTAGATATTCTTAAAAAAGATCAAATATGTTTTGTAGAAAAAGATGCGGATCAATCTACAGAATTTTATAAACTCTCAGATATTGATCTTCCTATCAGAAGAGGACTTGATATTAAAAAATTTTACAAACATTGATCTTTATGAGCCATCCCTCATATTCAAGATTTTAATTATTTGGTTGAGAATTATGAAGAAGATAATAAACAAAAGACCTCTCAAGCCTAAATATTGGATTTTATGTGAGGGGGAAACTGAAGAATGTTATTTTTCTATAGTAAAAGAACTGAAACTCCTTTGAGTACAAATTCAAATCAAAAAGATTGGTCAACTCCCATGAAATAATCAAAAGAGAATTATATGAGAAAAAAAGAAGATTGATTACTCTGATAAAGAATTAAAAGAAACAGCCTCAAAAGTATTTTTTATATTGGATGCAGACGTTTACTCTCAACAAGAAATTGATGAACAAAGAAGGCTTCTAGAGACTGATAATATCCATTTATTATATTCCAATAAAAATTTTGAGCTACGGATACTTCTTCATTTGGAGCAATATACAAAAGAGGGTGGTAATTATATTAGAGAAATAAAGAAACATAAACCCAATTACGAAAAATGAAAAAGTTCTAGCACTCGTACGATATTAAAAGATCTCATCCAAAATAATCTTAAAGATGCAATTAGTAATTCCGAAAATTTGGAAAAAATAAATAAAGGAATAAATAATCTAAGTGAAAAGAATCCATACACTTTAGTGTATAAACTTTTCTCTAATCATCTCTAAATCAATCCTTGTTTTTTCGCAATCGTCCTCGCAGACTCGGTCAAATACTTCTTTCTAATTCTAATCGCCTTTGGTGTAATCTCTACAAGTTCATCATGTGCAATATATCCCATTGCCTGTTCAAGTGAGAGATGAACGATTGGATCAATTCTCATCGCTTCATCATTTCCAGAATTGCGGACATTATTCATTTGCTTGTTGATAGTGAGGTTTACGGTCATATCTCCACCTTTCAGATGTTCCCCTACGATCATACCTTCGTAAATTGGCTGAGCTGGATCTACAAAGATTGGCCCTCTTTCTTGAAGCTTGAAGATTCCATACATCATCGCCTGTCCAGTGGCTGATGAAATCATAGATCAGACTTGTCTTTTTTGTATTTCTCACTTAAATGGTTCATAATGAGAAAAAGCTGAATACATAATTCATTCGCCCTTGGTCGCAAGAATAAATTCTCCACGAAATCCGAGAAGTCATCTGGTTGGAATAGAAAATTCCATAGTAGTTAGACCATTTTCCGAATACATATTTTGCATCAATCACTTACGAGGAGCAAGCATATCAATTACTGTTCCTGAAAGATCATCTTCTACACTTACAACAAGGCTCTCCATAGGTTCGAGTTTTTGACCATTTTCTTCTTTATAAATCACTTGAGGTGCTCAAACCTGGAGCTCTCGCCCTTCTCTTCTGATCGATTCAATCAAAACTCCCAAATGCAATTCTCCCCTTCCAGAGACGATAAATTTTCCATCTTGATTTTCTACTTTGAGACCAACATTAGTTTCTACTTCTTTTTCCAGTCTCTCAGCCATATTTCTTGTAGTCATATATTTTCCCTCTTTACCAGCAAAAGGACTATCATTTACCAAAAACTCCATACTCAAAGTTGGTTCATCAATAGCAATTGTAGGAAGTGGCTCAAACTCCCCTACTCCAACAGTTTCCCCTACGAAAATATTTGGGATTCCACTAATAGTAATAATATCTCCACAAGTCGCTTCTTCTGTTTCAATTCTTTGGAGTCCGAGGGTGGTAAAGAGTTTTGCGATTTTTCCAGATCTTTTTGTACCATCATTTCAGATAATCGTAACTTGGCTTCATACCTTTATTTTTCCCTCATAAACACGACCAATTCCTAATCTTCAAAGATAATCATCATAACCGAGATTTGCAATTTGCATTCTAAAAGGTTCATCAAGCTTCTCTGGAGCTGGTGCTACATTTTCCAATATTGCATCAAAAAGCGGAGTTAAATCCTTTTGTTCATCAGAAAGATTTTTCATCGCATATCCATTTTTTGCACTTGCATAGATAATCGGAAAATCAGCCTGTTCATCGCTTGCACCAAGCAGGATAAAAAGATCAAAAAGCTGATCAATCACTCGATCCGGTCTAGCAGCTGGTTTATCGATTTTATTGATAACTACCATTGGCTTGAGTCAGAGTTCTAGGCTTTTTTTGAGAACAAATTTGGTTTGAGGCATTGGTCCCTCATAGGCATCTACGACTAAGATCACAGAATCTACCATTCTAAGTACTCTCTCCACCTCACTTCCAAAGTCCGCATGTCAAGGAGTATCTACAATATTGATTCTCTCTCCGTGATATTCGATTGCGGTATTTTTGGCATAGATAGTAATTCCCCTCTCTCTTTCCTGATCGTTATTATCCATAACTAAGTCTTGATCTTCCATTTTTTTGAGGGTTCAAGATTGTTTGAGGAGTTGGTCGACAAGTGAAGTTTTTCCATGATCTACATGGGCGATAATCGCAATATTTCTAATTGACATCTGAATCTAAAGGTAAATAAAGGTAAAAAATCTGATTTTTGTCTCTTTTCAAACTTCAACGAGATGAAATATTTTTTCAAATTTTCTTTTGAGTATAGTGAAATGAAGGCGTTTTTCAATCTAAGTTTTTTGATCTTGAAAAAAAAGTAAAAATTCTTATAGTGAAACATGATTTTTATTTTGTAGTAATCATCAAACATGAGAGTACCAATCGGAATATCAAACAGACATGTACATCTGTCTCAAGCAGATGCTAATACCCTTTTCGGATCAAATTATGAATTAACACCTATCAAGGATCTGTCTCAACCTGGACAATTTGCGTGTGCAGAAACCGTTATTATCAAAGGTCCAAAGTGACAAATCGAAAAGCTCAGAATCCTTGGCCCTTATAGAAAGTTTTCTCAGGTAGAAATTATGCTTTGAGACAATTTTAAGCTTGGAACTCAAGCTCCAATTAGAGAATCTGGAGATCTTGAGGGATCTGAGGCAATTACTTTGATTGGTCCTGCAGGAGAAGTTGAACTAAAACAATGACTTATTGTGGCAAAAAGGCACATCCATATGTCTGTTGCTGATGCAGAAAATTTTGGGGTAACCAATGGACAAATCGTGAAGGTAAAAACCAACGGAGAAAGAAGTCTGATTTTTGATGAGGTTGTTATTAGAGTATCAGATAAATTTGCACTGGATATGCACATTGATGTAGAAGAAGGTAATGCCGCTGGTCTTAAACAAGGAGATCGAGGAGAATTAATTGTAGACTAGACTTTATTTTATTATTTTGATACAATGAAAAAGATTATACGAATAATTGTAATTGCACTTATCATTGCTGCTGGAATAGCTATTGTGATTTTGGGAGGATTAGATCCTAAAGATAGCTGTTTGGATCAAGGTGGATCTTATGATCATCAAATAGGAATGTGTAATAAGTAACTTTGTCTCTTAAACAAGAATAAATGGAAAAAATAATCAGCAAACTTATTCAAGCTGAAGAAAAAAGACAAATAGAGGGTATCGAATTGATCGCGAGTGAAAACTACCAATCAAGAGCAGTTTTGGAAGCACAGGCTTCGATTTTTGCGAACAAATATGCCGAGGGATTTCCTGGCAAAAGATATTATGGAGGACAGGAAAATACCGATCAACTAGAACAACTTGTTATTGATAGAGCTAAGGCTATCTTTCATGCAGATCATGCTAATGTGCAAGCACTTTCAGGAGCTGCTGCAAATTTATGTTTCTATAGTGCAGCTATGGAGCCTGGAGATCACATTCTCGGTATGGGAATGGGATTTGGAGGACATTTAACACATGGTGCTCCGGTAACCTTTATTTCAAAAGTCTTTAATTTTCATAATTATGGAACTTTACCTGATGGATCCATTGATTTTGATCAAGTCCGTGCTTTAGCTTTGGAATTCAAACCTAAAGTTATTTTAGCAGGATTTAGTGCTTATTCTAGAGAGCTCGATTATGCAAAATTTGTCGAGATAGCAAATGAAATATGAGCTATTGCTTATGCTGATGTTTCTCATATTGCTGGATTTATTGCTGCTGGATTCCTTAAAAATCCTCTCGATTTTTGATTTCACGCGATGATGACAACAACGCATAAATCACTCCGTGGACCTAGAGGAGCACTGATCCTTAGTAAAGGAACCGTTGGAAATCCTCTCAAAAAACCAGAGCCTACTATCGATAATCTCCCAACAAGAATCGATCGTGCTGTTTTCCCAGGAATGCAATGATGACCTCATATGAATACCATTGCTGCTATTGGAGTTGCTCTAGGGGAAGTTCAGACTTCAAACTTTAAAGATTATGCAAAACAAACTTTGGAAAATGCAAAAGTTATGGCTGAAGAATTCCTCAAACGTGGATATAAACTTGTAACATGAGGGACAGAAAATCATATGATCGTTCTTGATTTTTCTCAAGAAGCATTTGATGGCGGAGAAATTGAACAAACTTTAGACTCTGTAGGCATTTCTGTATCAAAATCTCTAATTCCAAACGATCCTCGCCCTGCTTTTCGTCCTTCTGGAGTAAGAATTGGGACACCAGCAATGACAACAAGAGGCGTAAAGAACGATGGCATGATACAAATCGTAGATTTTATCGATCAAACTATTAACAATAGAAACAATCCTGATCTTCTCAAACAAATAAAAGAAGAAGTGAAAAATTTTGCATTGAGATTTCCACTTCCATAAAGGTAATTGAATAGAATTTAAAAAAGAAAAATCTGACTTTTGAAATGGATCGAAATCCAGAGTCAGATTTTTGTACTTTTGTGTTTTATTATTCCACCTCTGGAGAATCTCATTTAATTACATCTCCAAGGTCTGTATTATTTTTAATGCTTAGCTACGAAATCAGCAATCTTTTTTTCAAGGTTTTTTCTATAATTTGCCCCTTCAAAAAGCCTTGCCATATCGATTCTACTGATATTAAGATTAAGTGGTTGCGTATTGGATTTTGAGGCAGTAGCAAGTTGATTGAGGATAAGGCGAAGATCATTGCTTTTTTCAAGGTATGCAAGTGCCCAATGCTGAGTTGAAGTTTCGTCCAATTTTTTCCCTTCAATCATTCTAATCAGAACCGCAATAGCCTCACCATTGGTTAGATTTCCATCAGGATTGAACTCTCCGTTGGATCCATTAAATAAACCGTAAAGGCAAGATTGAACCATCGTTTGATAAAGATCAGATTTTTGATATTTTTGAATATCAGAGAAAGTACACATTGTTTCATCATTTACTTTGCGGGCAAAGCCTTGCTGCTCAGCAAATTTAACAAAAAACTTTGAAGCTTCAGCTCTAGTAATAAGATTCCTTGGCAAAAAATCTTTAAGCTGAGCAAATTTAGTCATACCAATAGAATGCAGATAGGTCACGATATTTTGATCAGAAGAATAATCAAGCCAAGTATTTTGAGTGATCCTCTCATCAGTTACGAGGAAATCGAGGAAATTCTCCGCATCATTATTTGCAAATACAGGAATAAGCAAGGTAGCTCAGGCAAGAAGGGAGAAAACGAGTTTTTTCATAAGGATCAAAAAAAGAAATAAAACACTTTAAAGATAAAAAAATTTATAAAAAAAGCAAGGAATTTTATGTTTATCCTTGATTTTTACAGGAGAATCAAGAAGATAAGTCAGATTTTGAAACTTTTTTTAGTTTTTTGAAAAAGATGGGGAAAATATTATTTTTGATCGCTCCTTCTGAATGAAAAACAGAGGGCTGAGAAAAAAGAGATGAAAAGCTGGCTTTTGAATTCGAGAAGCCTTTGGAAATCGCAAAAAATGCAAGCGAAAAGGATTTAAAATGCAAGGGGAAAAGATATGAAGAAGCGATTTCTCTCAATCAGCATATCAACTCCTCACCTGTACTTCCAGCTATTGATCGTTATAATGGAGTGATGTACTCGCATATTGGCTATACAGACATGAGCGAGCTGGGAAAAACATTTTTTGATGAACATTTTTTGATCTTATCGGGAATGTATGGATTACTCCGTCCACAAGATCTCATCGGGAATTATAAATTACCTATTGAAACAAAAGGATTGTATCAATTTTGGGGAGAAAAAATTATTGATGAAATCATCAAAATAAAACCTACTAAAATCTATAATCTTTTGCCAGGTTCCTATGAAAAACTTTTATGCCTAAAGAAAAAAGAAAAAATTCTAACTTTTGAAAAAATAGAAATCTTGAAGCCTGATTTTTCTACTTTTGCATGAGAAAAGCTTACCCACAATACCAAAATCCTTAGAGGAGACTGGATCAAAGAAGTATGCGAAAATCAGGATTTGAACTTATAATTCTTTTTAATTTATATATGATAATGAACGATTGGATTTTTGAAGTAATTGGTGTGATTGCTGGGATTTGTATTGCGATCCCCTCTATTCCTCAGATTTGGCAAACACTTAAAAGTAAAAATGTCTCTGGACTGTCTCCTATGCTTTTTGGATTACTAGCAATGGGAACAGGATGCTATTTTATCTATGGGCGACATTTAGGATCAATTTCAATGATGATTTTTAATGCAATTAGTGTAATTTCTGCCATAATTATGTTGATTTTGATTTATAAATATCGCAAAAAATAAACCTTGACATTGTATAAAAAATAAGTATATTACCTCTTGCAGTTGCTGGGAGTTTTCCTTATTTAGCAAACTCAACTGTGATAGTGAGCATAAGCTTACATCAATCTCTTGCATAAAATAAGCCCTATTACTATGTCTAAGAAATGGACAACCCTAGATCAATATCCTACAAGTATTTCAGAGAAGGTCAACCTCCTCTATCGTCGTATCGCTCAACAAGATGGCTCACATCCGATTCCAAAGAAATATCTTAAGGCAGCCCTTGAGATTAATCCACAGAAGATGCTATTGCCTCACAACAACGCTGAGACAATACTTCTTCTTCCTATTCTAAGGGTTTTTCGAAGCATAAAGCGTGCATTTGCCTATGTGGTAGATGAAGAGCGAGCTCTCACCAATTCTACCTTCATTATCAATGAAGAAGAAACCTGGCAAAATTCACTCACCCCTGAAGAGCAGAATATTCGACTCGCAGCTCTCCAACGCTATACCACTGGTGATCTATGTAGCAATACAGAATACGGATACTATCTCCTCTTGATGTCTGTTTTACGAAGTCTGAGTGTGTGTTTTGAAGATGCACTTAATCGTGGACTCTTCTACGATCGCTATGAATCTTCATTTATTATGCTGGTTCATTTAGCAGCTAGTCCCTTCCTCTATGAAAGTGAAGAAGGAGAAATACTTTTCTCTCTCGTGTTAGAGGCACTACTTCGAGAAGCATCTCAAGGCGAGGGAAATGCATTTGGGATTGTAGATATCTCTATAAATTTCCTTAATGGAGTTTTGGAGTTTGTTGATCAGGTAAAAACAAGTCTTGACTAAAAGATTCGAGTATCTCGATCAATTAAGAGCATTTTCTAGTGTCCTAGAGAGTGCTCTTTTCTTTATTTGAAAAAGAATCGGAGAAAAAAAGGAAAAAACAAAGATGGTATGACTTGCTTTTTCTATCGGTTTGACTATACTCAAAGTCAGATTTTTTCTCTTTTTTTTAAGAGAAAAATATTTTACTCTCATAATATAAATGATATGCTAGGTATAGTACTAGGAATTTTGATGTTTATGTTTTTGGTGATTATTCATGAATTTTGACATTTTTCTGCTGCAAAAAAATCTTGAGTAAAAGTAAAAGAATTTTGAATCTGAATTCCTCCAAAAGTTTGTACTTTATGGAAAGATAAATCTGGAACAGAATATACTCTCAATTGGATTCCACTAGGATGATTTGTTGCACTCAAGGGGGAAGATGGAAACGAAGAAGAAAGTCAGGATTCTGATACTTTTATGGCAGCAAAGCTCTGGAAAAAACTCATGATCATCGTGGCTGGGGTTGTGATGAATTTACTCACTGCATTTGTGATTTTTACAACGATTTTTAGTATAGGTGTAAAGCCAATTAGTATCGTCCCTGATGAAATTTCAGGAATCAAAGCAGAAAGTTTTTTGACTCCATCAGTAAGTTTTTTGACAAAAGAGGGACTTTTGAGCGAAAATGATAAAAACAAGCCACTTATTATAGAAGGAATCCTCAGTTGATCACTAGCAGAACATCTCAAACTTGACATTGGAGATCAAATCACTATAATTAACCAGCTTTCTGTTTCTCCGTATACAATTGGGAATATTCTCTCAAAACATACGCTAGCAACTGGGAATACACTCATTGTACACAAAGAAAACTCAAATGAGGACAAAAATCTGACTTTTGACTGTGATAAAGATTGTGTTTTGGGGATAAGTTATGCAATGCCAGACTTAACAATCAAGATGCCAGTTCATAAAGCTACTCTTGCATCTTTGAAAGAGATCAAGGGGGAACGAAATATGACCATGAATGCACTAGGAAATATCTTTGGAAAACTCTTTTCTGCTGAGAAGGGAGCTGGAGGAAAAGCACTTAGTCAGCTTACTGGTCCTGTCGGAGCAATCAAATTTGGAGAAAAACTCTTTGATCAAGGCGGTCGATTGATTTTCCTCTGATTTGGAGCTATGATTTCGTTGGCATTAGCATTCTTCAACATCTTGCCAATTCCAGCACTAGATGGAGGAAGATTTTGGACAAGTATTATTCAGCATTTGAGCGGCAGCAAAGCAGAACAATTCGCAAAATATGAAGGTTGGGTAAATATGATTTTCTTTTGGCTTTTGATGCTAATGGGAATCTTGATTTTACTCAAAGACTTGGTAGTTTGGCGAAATATAAGTCTTCCTTTTATCGGATAAGGGAGCTCCTGAATCTCAAGTACTTTTAGTTATTTTCTCCTAAAGTGAGGAAAGATCGAGCTTGAAGATTAGGATTTTATTTACGATGTTTACATGAAAAGAATCTGATTTTTTGTACTGTTATTATTGACAAGTATCGGACTTTTTAGATCACATGCCTATGCTGTAGCACTAGAGACACAAAGCACTTCAGGACAACTCCTGATTGAACAAGCTACTGGACTCCTTGCTGGAGGAAGTGGAAGTATTGATCTTCCCTTCGTAAATGCAGAGAAAATTAGAGAAGCTTGGTTAAGTTGGCACAATGATGAAAGAACTTCGAAATGACTTGAAAAATTGAATTATCAGAGCGATCTGGAGAGAACCGCAACTGATCGATCAACAAGCCTTGTCGAAAAATATACAGGACATAAAAGACCAGGAATGAGTTGATATTATAACTATAATGGGCTCAAGAAATGGTTTAGTGAAAGAGAGGTAAATTTTGTGGATACGAGTGGTGCAAAGTCGCTCTTCTCAGAAAGTATTGGTTATAGATATTACAAATGTAATAGCTGAGACTGTACGGAAACTGCTTTAAAAGCTCTAAGAAAAATTTTTGATGGATATCTCAAAGAAGGAAATAATGGAGTCCATTATAAAGCAATTGTGATGCCGCATTTTACGCAAATGGGGGTAGGAATTAAGGTTAATCCACAAAATAATATGATTTATGCTACACTTCACTACGGAGTTGATATACAAAAATAAGATAAATGAAATTTTGTAGGCAAGGTCAAAGAATAGTGTCTTGCATTGTTGAATATTTCAAGCAAAATAATTGAAAGTCTGACTTTTAAGGAAAAATAAACTCTAAAGTCAGATTTTTCTTTTTTGTAAAATAATTTTAGGTCAGTTTTCCTTGCTATTAACAAGAATTTCTGTAATATAGCAGATGCTGTTTTATATTACCTATTAAACTAAATATGCAACTGACAAAAATTATCGCAACGGTAAGAGACAATTATGAAATTGAGAAAGTGATCGAGCTTAACAAGGCTGGAGTAAATGTTGTAAGAATCAATTTTACTCATGCCACTCCTGAAACTGCCGGAGATTTGATTGCTCAGATCGTAGATCTAAACAAACAAGGAAAGCTTAATGTATCTGTACTTTTGGATACTAAGGGTCCAGATATTAGAACTGGTGTTAGAGAAACTCCACTTTCCCTCAAAAAAGGTGAAATTTTCAATATCTATGTTGATCAATCAAAATTGAGTCAGAATTCTGATATTTATTGTGATTATCCAAATATTATTACTGATTTGCCAGTAGGATATCAGATTGTAGTAGATTCTGGTGCTGCTTTGGCTGAAGTAGTGGAAATCTTTGAAGATCATATTGCTGTAAAAATCAGTGCTGATGTAGAAATCTGATCAAGAAGACACCTTAACTTACCAGGTATGAAAATCAAACTTCCTTCTTTGATTGAAAAGGATAAGACTGACCTTTTGTTTGGAATTAAGGCTGGAATTAGCTATGTTGCTGCTTCTTTCATCAGAACAGGTGAAAATGTAAAAGAAATTAGAGCATTTTTGGATGCAAATGGATGATCTCACATCAAAATTATCTCAAAGATCGAAAACCAAGAAGGGGTAGAAAATCTCGAAGAGATCGCACAATTCTCTGATGGAATTATGATCGCTAGAGGTGATCTTGGTATCGAGCTTCCTATCTGGGAACTTCCTGTATATCAAAAGAGAATCTTGGAAATGGCTCATATTTACGGAAAACCTGTAGTGATGGCTACTGAACTTATGAAAAGCATGGTAAAGAGTCCATTCCCTACAAGAGCTGAGGTTTCTGATGTATTCAACTCTGTAATGGCAAGAGTAGATGCAGTAATGCTTTCAGATGAAACAGCAGTTGGACTCTATCCTGTAAGAACTGTTGAGATTATGGCAAAAACTGTTCAAGAAGGAGAAAAAGAAATTTATGATGAACATGATGATTTTGACTTGCTCATCGATGATGAAATGGAACAGACAAAAAAAGGTTTGGCAAGATATGCTTTGATGATGGCTGACGAAGTAGCAGCAAAAGCAGTGATTGTATTCTCTTATTCTGGACATTTAGCGACTTATTTGTCTGCGTTTAAGCCTAATCAACCTGTTTTCTCTTTCACTAATGATATGAATACTCACTATTCTCTTGGAGTAAATTATGGGGTATTCTCTAGAAAAGTTGCAAATTTGGCAGACAAGATGTCTGAAGATCAGGAAATGGCAATCGCTACACTCAAAGCAGAAGGAATTTTGAAAGCTGAAGATGCAGTAGTAGTAGTTGGAGAAAGAGACAATAATGGAGAAAAACAACCTCAAATGAGAGTTGTAACTGTAAAATAGTTTCTCTAATACAATTATAATTCAAAAAAGAAGAAAAAGCTGACTTTATTGAAGATTCAGCTTTTTTTTCTAGTCAATAATAAATAATAACAAAAAAAAGAAAGATCCCTCCATCTTTAGATTATTTTTGTTACAGTAATCTTTATGCGAGGATCCTTCCTTTTGTCGTTTTGATGATTTTTCAGAGTTTAAGGAGAAGTGGCTCAATATCTTCTTCAAGTGTTTTTTCATTCACTCAGAGCTGAATCGCAAGACTCTTAAGACCTAAGGGACGATCTGCAGTTTCAAGGATTTCAAGATATTTACTATGAATCGGCATCATCCCTCCATCTTGGATCTGAGTATGTACTAAAAAGTCCGCTCGATCATTGGAAGTCAGAATTTTAATCTTTTTACTTACCAGATAATCTCTGATCTTGACCGCAAGATTATGGATTTCTCTCGGAACAGGAGCGACTTTTTTGCTGATGTCGGTAATAAGATTTTGTTCATATTTCACTCCGTAAAAAGCTAGATACTGATCCAGGATTTTCTTTTTTTCATCAGGAGTATAGTCCATAAAATGAAATTGATAGATGAATCTATTTTTCATCGGCTGGGAAAGTGATTCGGGTTTAGTCGTAGCTCCGATAAGCGTAAAAGGATTGATTGGAAGCCTCAGACTTCATCCCTCAGGCATTACCATATCAATTAGAAAATCCTCCATTGCAATATACAAAACCTCTTCAATAGTAGGCTTGAGACGGTGAATTTCATCGATAAAAAGGATATCCCCCACATCAAGACTATTAAGGACACTTACCAGTTCACTAGGCTTACTCAGTGCATATCATGTCACCACCTTGAGTGATGAGCCCATTTGCTTTGAGAGAATACCAGCAAGGGTCGTTTTTCCAAATCCACTTGATCATGAAAAGAGAATATGCCCAAGCTCCCCTGCTCTGAGTTTTGCACTTTCTATGGCAGTTTTGAGCACTGCTTTGATCGGTTCTTGTCCAACAAAAGACTCAAAATCTACTGGCCTCTGAGATCCAGAAACCGTATTTTGCGAAGTAGTTGAGATTCTCTTAACTTCCATAATCAGAAAAAGCAAAGTAAAACTTTGCTTTAACTATACAAAAATCATCTTAAAATAAAAGAGAATTATTTGATCGCATCAATACGATCTTCGTAAGCATCATGATCATCATGGAAGCTATCAATTTCCCAAGTATCTTTCCCTTTGAGCAACAAAAGACGATCTTTTGTGGTTAAATTAAGTGAATAAATATTTCCATTTTTTCTAATAGGGTTTTTCATAATTGTTGGATTTGAGAGAGCGGAAAGAACAGACTCTTTATTACTCCCTACAGTAAAGAATTCTTCAAGCTCTTTGCTAAGTTTTTTCGGATTCGGAATCTCATATCAAAAGCGTTCGAAGTTTTCAAATACTCTAGAAACAAGTTCTTCAATCGGCAATTCCAAAGAAACAGGAGAAAGATTGAGCTCCTCTCAAGAAGTAACCTTTTGAATTGAATCAGTTTCTGCTTCTTTTTGTTCTGAATTTGTATCTTGATCCAAAACTTCAGAATTAGACAAAGAAGTCTGATTTTCTTCTACAATTTGAATACCAAGATCCTCGATAAGATCAAGGATTTTACCCTCATCTTCAGTTTTAATAAGCCCTTTTTCTCAAAAATAATCAGCTTTTTTGAAAGGTTTCTGATTTTTAAGCAAACGAGAAATTTTTTTCATCAAATCTTTTTTCTCTTTTGGAGAAAGATTAAGTGTTTCGACCTGACTTTTGATTTGCTCCATTTGTGCAGGATCAATATTCTTACCCAAAATATCCAACATAAGTCAGATTTCTTTTTTTTGTTCATTTTTTTTAGAAGGATGTTTTTCTTGCTGATTTTGCTGTTCGAGTTTCGCATTGTGAGAACTAGCAAATTCTTGCTGCATAAGAGCAATCGTATAATTCTCATAAATATCTGGAAGATCCTTGAGTACCGGAACTAATGCCAGATAGAGTCTCTGAAAAATATAATCAAAAAACATATCTTCAGTAACTCTTTTCCCTTCTAGTTCTTGTTTAATTTCAGACTGAACCTTGATCGATATTCACTCCCCTAATGCCCAAATAAATCTCTCTCTTAGCTCCTTATTATATTTTTTAGAATTAATCGTATGATAGAGACTTTTTGATGCGAGGGGATATTCTTTGAGAAATTGACGACCTTTTTCTTTTCTATAGTCAAAAAGCTCCTGCTTATTAATCGTCTCTTGTTTATCATCAGGGATAAGATCTCAAGCAACTTCATGTGCAATATCAGGAATACTATCAAGAAAAAAATCAGTATGAGATTCATAAATTTTAGTCGATTTACTCTTTTTTATCAGGAGATCCTGGATAATGATAGTTAATCTCTCTTGCATCTGCTTCCATTCATCAATTTCATCTTCATCTTCAGGCTTGACGATCCTAGATTCCTCCCAAGCAGTTAATTTATCATGTATCAATTTACTATAATTGGTATTGAGCAAGACAGGAAGCATTTTTTTTATCTCTTTTCCATCTGATCCTTTGAAAGTTCCACTTTGAAGAATCTGTTTTATATCGTCGAAATTATTCTCATTTAGTGCTGTCAAAAGCTCTTCTTTTGTTTTTTGAAATTTTGAAATTTGCTGAGAATTTGGCTTATTTTCTCCTTCTAACAAAAGGTCAAGCTCATCATGAGAGAACTTTGATCAAATCTTACCTGAAGAAAAGGGATCGTAGTTATCAAATCCAGCCATTTTCTGCAAATATAAAATAAAACTCAGCTCAAGTATAACAATTTAAGCTAAAATATGCAAATTTTGAGCAAGATTTTAGTCATTTAAGAGTGTTTTATACAAATTTGCAATATAAGTGTACTGAATATTTCGATCGAAATCTTTAGGAGAAACAGCATCAAAATTCTGATTTTTGAGTTTTTTTACTCCTTGAATAATCGCATTTGGATTTTGAGGAGGAATGAAAATAACTTTCCCTGATACAACTTCTGGAATCGAAGAAATACGTGTCGTAATAAGAGGAATCTGCATTTGACAAACTTCGCTATGCACAGATCAAAAACCCTCTGAGAGCGAAGGTGCAATCACTCCATCAACTTGTGAAATTAGTGCTCTAAGCTGTTCTTTTTCAAGTCAGAAATGTAAACGAATACGCCTCCCCTGCTCAACTGGCAAAGTTTTGATAAGGTTTTCAAGTCTTAACCTAATCAATTTTCCTCTTTTTGCAGGAATAAAATTGAAAATAAACTGCAAGTCTTCATGATCTTTCAACAAAATTGGCAGCACTGAGATAAGATCATCAATACCTTTGGAAATTCAAGTATGACCAAAATAAAGGAGATTTCGATAATCATGAAGGTGAAACAAAGATGAAATCTGACTTTTTTCTTCTTTTGTTACCAATTTTGGAGATCGGAAATCTTTATCGATACCATTATAGATAAGATGAAGCTTGCGATCAGGAATAGCATAAACAAGCCTGAGTGAATTGAGCGTATAGAGAGAAACACAATGAAAAATATCAAAAGGTAACTGAAAAATCAACCACTCAAAAATACGATACATTCGCCCCTTTCACCATCATTTATAAGAATGCCAGAGCTGAGCAAAGATCTCATGCACAGTAATGATAATTTTCTTATAAAAGAGCTTTGCTAGGAGAGAAGCTGGAATAGCTCATCAATAGGTACTCGTGTGGATCAAATCAATACGATGAGTTTTCAAGATTTTGATCCCCTTGAAAACAGCATGCAACATAAAAGAGAGTCTAGAATTTCCAACTCTAAAAATTTCAAGATTTTCGTAATTTTCGTGCTGAGGAATAGATGGATCGAAATGTGAAGTCAGAATTATAACTTTTTTCCCTTGTGCAAGAGTACGTGTGATAATCTGCTCAAAAACCGTCTCCACCCCTCACTGATGCGGAAGATAGTAGTCCAGAATATATAAAATCGTATCTTTCATTGAGAAAAAAGAAATAAAATCTGACTTTTATTACGTTTTTAACTAATTTTTTGGTTTAACAAGTCTCTCAGAAGCAGAAATCTTCTCAATCTCCAACTCCAAATACTCAGCAAGATCGAGCTGATCGATTCGTTTTGGTCGCTCAATAACGATATAATCGAATTCAGCAATTTGCGAGAGAATCCCCTTTTGCATTGCCTCCTCAAGGGTACTAAGTCTGTACATATCAATATGTAAGAGTTGGTCCTGGTAGATATTGATATAGGCATAGGTTGGACTTTGGACGAGAGAAGGATTGATACCGAGCTGCTCTGCGAAGCCCTTGATCATTGTAGTTTTTCATGCTCAGAGATCTCAATGAAGAAGCAGAATCTTATGATCTTTTGCTAGCCTTTTCCCAAGATCATGCATTTGCTCTGGGGTTTTAATCGTCCGCATCGTATAAAGAGAGAAATAAAGGTTCATCATATGCAATCAAAATCCAAGGACTAATACTCGATTTTGTCAGATTTCTTTTTTCGTTCTTCAAAAACTTTGAGTGCATTTGCTCTACCAACTTGCTCAATAGGAAGAGATCTAATAGTAAGATCTTTTTTAATCTCCTCATAAATGAAATCATCATCAAATCCGATATTTGCTGCATCTACTCTTGTATTTGCATAATAGATCGCTTTAGGTCTAGCCCAGTAAATCGCTCCAAGACACATCGGACATGGTTCACAACTGGTATAAATAATACAGTCATCAAGCTGAAAAGTTCCGAGATTTTTGCAAGCATCTCTGATAGCAACCACCTCTGCATGCGCTGTTGGATCGTTGTCGCTCGTCACATGATTTGCACCAGACCCTACAATTTTACCATCCTTGACGATAATTGCTCAAAAAGGACCTCCCTTTCCAGATCTCATATTATCTAAAGAAAGTTCTATAGCTTTTTCCATAAAGTATTCGTGATTCATGTTTTTAGGTATAATAAGATAAAAAATCAGATTTTTATTCTAATAAGTATTTTCAATAGGAATTATCGTACAAAAGCAATTTTTTTGTATACTTCATCAAGTTTTGTTTGAGCAATTGCTCATGCTTGTGTTGAATGTTTTTGTAAAAGTGAGGTAATTTCATCATCTGAAATCTGAGCAAAACGCTGCTGAATTGGCTCTAGCATTGCAGACATCTTTTCGTAAAGATATTCTTTGGCATATTTGTAAGAGAGACCTCAAGCCTGATATTTCGCTCTCAATTCTGCATCCTCCTCTGGAGTAAGGAAAAGATGTAAAAGCTGATACACATTACAAGCATCTGGATCTTTTGGCTCATCAACTGGGATTGGGGAAGTTGGGATCTGTTTAATCTTTTTAAGCAAAGTATTTGGCTCCTCGAGGAGACCGATATAATTATTGTAGGATTTAGACATTTTGCGGCCATCTGTTCCGATAATCGTTGCGAGAGATTCCTGGATAAATGGCTCTGGAAGCTTGAAAGTCTGACCATATGCATTGTTAAATTTTTGAGCGATATCTCTAGCATATTCTAAATGCTGCTTTTGATCCTTTCCTACGGGAACAATATCCGTATCGTAAAGCAAAATATCAGCCGCCATCAAAATAGGATAGCAAAAGGTTCAAACTCAAAGTTCACCAGCTTTTCCTTTTGCGAGATGATCCTTGTAAGAATGCATTCTCTCCATCGTTCCCATAATAGTCAAACAAGTCAAAACTCGTGAGAGTTGAGCATGTGCTGGAATCAATGCTGGATTATAAATCAAGGTATGATCAAGATTTACACCACAAGCCAAATAGAGTTTTGTAATAGTAAGAGAATTTTGTAAAAGCTCTTGAGGATTATGTGTCTGAGTAAAACCATGCATATTTGCCAAAAAAAGAAAAAATTCTGACTCAGACTCGGTTTGTTGCAATTGGAGGAAAGGTTTTATCGCTCCAAAGTAATTTCCAAGATGAAGCTGTTGACCTGTAGGTTTAAGTCAGGTTAAAATTCTTTTTTTCATTATTGAATAAATAATTGAGGTAAAAACTAGCTAATTCGATCTTCAAAAACTCTGTAATCATGCTGAATTTGTGCATCTAATTTGAGTTTTTTAGTAATATTTTTGATGGCGTAAATAGCAGTCGCATGATCTTTCCCTCAGAAATAATCTCAGATTTTTTCCAAAGTCCAGTTGAAATGCTGTTTAGCAATATACATAAGGAGCTGGCGAGCAGTTGTAATCTCCTTTTTTCTACTATCAGACTTGAGATCCGCAATTGCAATACTATAATACTCTGCTACAATTTCGACCAACGAATCAAAATTTTTAGTAGATTTTTTATTTTGTTTGAGGAGATTATCACGGTTTGGAGTCGACGGATCCACTGCAAAACCAAGCGTTGTAAGGGTATCTACGACATCTTGATGCGAAATATCTTGACCTGAGAGTTGCTTGCGAGTAAGGAGGAGATTGAGTGCTCATTCTAGTTCTCTAACATTCCCTGTCACATACTGAGCAATCAATGAAAGATATTCAAAATCGATTTGTTCTCCTTTGACCTGAAGTTTTTCTTGTAAGATAGCAATTCTTGTTTCAAAATCTGGAGCCTTGATATCAACGACCAAACCAAGTCAAAATCTGGATTTTAATCTTGGTTCTATCTGAGAAAGCTCTTTTGGAGGGCGATCTGAGGAGAGAATAATTTGCTTTTTTCTCATCTGAAAGTCATTGAAAATATCGTGAAGGACTTCTTGTGTTTTATCTTTACCTGCGAGAAACTGTACATCATCTATCAAAAGTACATCGATTTTTGCTATTTTTCTGTGGAATGCATCCATCTTGTTGGACCTAAGTGCATTGACAATTTCCTCGATAAGCTTGGTAGCGGGAAGGTAAATCACGACTTTATCAGGATATTGTTGCATAATTTCATTTCCCACAGCCTGCATCAAATGAGTTTTCCCAAGACCTACATTTCCATAAAGAAAAAGTGGATTATATGCGGTTCCTGGATTTTTAGCTACAGCTTTAGCAGCTGCAAAGGCCATTTGATTATTTGCTCCTGCAACAAAGGCATCAAAACGATATTCAGGCATAAAAAGAATTCAGAAATACTGATTTAATTCATTTTTTATCCTAGGAGAGAGTTGAGAACTAGAATCTGATGCTAAGCCCTCATCTAAGTCAGATTTTTTTTCTTTTTTAGCAGATTGAAGATTGAGCAGTGTTTTAAGATTAAGCAAGAGAGGATGTTTTTCATCAGAAAATCCAGCATAAAGACTATAATTGATCGTATACTGAGGATTATAGCAAGCATGAACTGCCTCCTTGAGTGGCTTATTGAAAAATTTTTTAGCTTGAGTGAGCATAAAATCATTTGAGGCCCCAAAAATCACTTCTTTATTGGTCTCATCAATATCGATAATTCCTACCTTGGAGAGCGACATAAGAATTTTTTCTAGCGGGAAAGAAGCTGCTAAATGCAGCACAATCTTTTCTCGAAGCTCGATGAGATATGTTATTTTATTCTGGTCATAGGAAGCAATAGGATCAATAAGCATAGATGAGGTTTTAAAGGATAAGAACTAGTTTTTTTGTAAAATAATATAACCGATTTTATATTCTTTATTGATTCAAGGTGCAGGATTCGTGTAATCTCCAAAATCCTTGATCGAAAAGTTATGTCTGAGATATTTAAAGTCCTCGAGGGTATATTTGACAGCTGATTCATTTTCTTTCATCAAATGTGAATCACTATGATGATAGGTTAGAAAGATAAATCCTCATCTATTGAGATGATCATAGATTGAACTGATAAACTCCCCCAACACATATTCTTTGTCCATATACATCACAATATGTTTTGCGATAATCAGGTCATATTTTTTAGTAATTTTGAAATCAGCAAGTGGACTTTCATAAAAATTGATACTTGGATGAGCTTTAAGATAGTCTGGATAGTGATTTCTGATGGAAGTATCCTCTACTGCATCTACCTGAGCTCCATAACTAGCTGCCAAGATACTAAAATATCCCTTCCCCGCACCGAGGTCCAAGATCGTCTTTGGATGTTGAGATTCAATAAGATTACTTACAAGTTTTGCTCCTTCCATGATAATAAGTAGTTAGCAAATAAAGGTAAACAGAATCAAAAGTCTGACTTTTTTCTTTTTTTATAATTTTAGTCGGTATTTATTGCATAAACTGTTCTAAAGTAAGAATTGCTAATCCAGGCCTAGTACTATAGAGATCTTCAAGAGTAAATTCCTGTGCCTCTTGAGAAAATGCCGTAGTTATATCCTCGATCAAAGCAATTCTAAATCCCCTATCATAAGCCTCTTCTACTGCCATTCTTACACATAGGTTGGTCGGGACTCAGCAAATAATGAGATTCTCGATCCCCTCTAACTCATCTGCCAGAAAAGTTTGATAAAAGGAACTAACATGCCTTTTGCTAAGCACAATCTCTCAGTCTCTAGGAGCAAGCTCTTCGATAAGATCAGAGTTTGGATCTTTTTCTGAAAAAGGTCAGTTGGGATCTATATTTTTTATAAAAATAATTTTATACTCCATCTCCCTAGCATGCTCGAGGAGTTGTTGTGCCTGAGGAATAAGGCTTTGAAAGTTTTCAAGATAATATTCTGATTTTTTGTCCCCCCAAGCAGACTGAAAATTGATCAAAATAAGTGCGGTATTTGCCATATTCGTCGATAAAGGGATAAAAGTATTCTTGTCTTTATAATATGATTTTGCCGAGCAGTTTCAATTTGAAATTGTGAAAAAGTTTTTTTATTTCGATTTCTTACTATTTTAGGAAATTTATCATAGTAATTATTATAGCAAAAAAGAATCACTTCACCTTTTATTGTAAAAAACATCAAAACAAAAAACCCCTTAGGGATTCCTAAGAGGATTATTCCCCCTTAGGATACTAAGGGGATTTTCATTACATAAGTGAGAGATAAGTCAAATTCACATAGCATCTAGCCTAAGCTTCCGAAGCATCTATGATAATTGTATAGCGAGAGCTCCTGATGCATTCGCATAAGCCTCAGCTCCATCTGCAGTCGCATAAGCTTTAGCTCCTGGTACATTTGCATAAGCTTTAGCTCCATCTACACTTGCATAAGCCCTAGCTCCTGATACAGCCGCATGAGCTATTGCGCCTTTCACATTGGCATAAGCTTTAGCTCCTCGTGCACTCGCACAAACAATAGCTCTATCTACAGTCGCATAAGCCTCAGCTCCTAATACATTCGCACAAGCAAAAGCTCCATCTGCAGTCGCATAAGCTTTAGCTCCTAGTCCACTCGCATAAGCTGTTGCGTCTCTCACATTGGCATAAGCCTCAGCTCCTAGTGCACTCGCAAAAACAATAGCTTCTGATGCATTCGCATAAGCCTTAGCTCCATCTGCAGTCGCATAAGCTTTAGCTCCTGGTACATTCGCATAAGCCTCAGCTCCTGGTGCAGTCGCATAAGCTTCAGCTCCTGGTACATTCGCATTGATCTGAGCCTCAAATTTAACTACAACCTCTATTGGTACATAAATCTCGATAAGTAAGTTTCCCGAGATTTCTCCCAAAAGGTAATTCGTTACCAGATAATGACTGCCTTCGAGGAAGTGTCTTTTTGAATATGTTCTTATCTCCTTCCCCTTTAAATCTTGCAAAAGGACACCTCCCTCTACAAAGATCAATCTATGACTAATCTTTAACATAGTTTTTGTTTTTTAGTTTGTTAGTATTTTGTTTTTTGTAAAGAGTCTGTAGTATAACTCCAAACCTCATATCACTCGCGTGATTTATAGTGAGATTTTTTGTTCCTATATTCTCTTACTTTTACAAAAGTACATATTTCCTTAAATATGTCAATACTTTTTTATTTAAATATGTCAATTTGAAATATGTTTTTTAGTCCCTTGACTTTTCTATGATTTTTTTATTATACAAATAATCCTCATTTGAGGAGAAACATCAAAATATATCTATTATGGCTCACGAAAAGAAGAAATCCAGTACTGGAAACTGGAAAAGAAAGCAAGACAAGCACCAGAAAGCAGATCGTCTGAATTCAGACAAAAAACGAAAGAAATCCTCTTGGGATGTGACTTCTGGTCGCCCCCAAAAAAAAATTAAAAAAGCTTTATTTTGGATCTTGATTCCGTAAAAGAGGGGTAGTTTACTCTCTCTTTTTCTAAATAATGAAAATTCTTGTAAAAACTCCCTTTTATCAAAATAATAAATATCTTCCCCATCTCTTGGAGCACTGTCTATTGGAAAGTAAAGATTTATGAATGCAATTGCAGCTTTCAGATATTGATGCTGCTAGCTATACTTGATATACCAGTTTTGAACGAGAACATATTTTAGTAGAAAATATACTTAGCTACTTACAAAAGCCAATTACAGAGGAGAGTTTTACTTTGCATCAAAAAATTATTAAAAAGGAATTAAGAAATATATGATTTTGACAAAGAATATATGAAAAGACTTTGCAAAAAATCTTTTCTCAAGAATTATTGACGAATAGTTTGGATAATATTCAATTTGAGCAAGTGGTTGAATATCAAAAAAAACATTATCAAATCCATAATATGCTTCTTGTCAATGAAAATGATGAGATTGACCAACAATGGGGGAAAGGACAAACGCTTCAACCTCTCTCTCCAAAACTTAGTGAATATCAGATACCTGAATATTATTGACTACGCTATCAATGAGAACAATCTCACGTCCTCGTCACGAAAGAAAAATCCCCTGTTTCGATTCTGATTTTAGACTTTTTTTGAGATTTATGCGAGGCACTTTGGTATAGAGAGGAAACTCAAAAATGAAAATATTTTAGCTGAGGGTTTGATTATTCCTTCACTGATCAAGGTTTTCTTGTTTCTAGAGAGGAGAACTTTCCTAGATTTAGTCTAAAGAAACGAAAAAGTTTTTTTGAAACATTCAAAGTCTATTACTGTGAGAGCATTACTCTTTGAGCTAAAAGAAGCTACATTCCCCATATTTCGCTCTTTTTTGGTGTTTTTATTTCACAAAAAGAACATAAAAAGCTGATTTCTTCGCTTGATTTCTCTTTGATTTTGAACTTACTTAAACAATTTAAGTTAATTTAATCAAAAAAAGCTACGGTTTTTTGTAGCTTTATTTTTTGAGTTTAGATCTGAATCGAACAATAAACTTGAAAAGATAATAAAGTATAGGATTGAGCACTAAATCATAAGAGCCATAAAATTCTGACTTCATTCCCCCGAGTGACTCCTTAAATTTACTCACTCAAGCAAGCGGATGCTCAGGGAAGCCCGTTGGAG
Organism: uncultured bacterium; assembly: GCA_963517005.1. GTDB lineage: Bacteria > Patescibacteriota > Gracilibacteria > Absconditabacterales > Absconditicoccaceae > HOT-345. Next base: position 21,463 of record CAUQDZ010000004.1, on the reverse strand, counting down.
CTCCTCCCATAAGATCACAAAATTCAAAACCATGGTCTCTTGCCCGTTCAAACATTCAATATTTGAGATAATGATGCCCTCAGAGATTAGTATATTTTCTATCTGTAAAACCATAGAGATATACAATAGTCTTGTCTCGAAATAGGCAAATACTCCCAGCAATTTGTTCACCGTTGAGCTCTGAGATAAAGACATTTCCTCGATTGTGATTTCTGAGGATTTTTAGGAGTGCGGTATATTGCTGCTTTGTAATCGTATGAAATCCTTTTCCTCAAGCAGTATTTTGTCGTTTCTCAAAGAATACAGCATCATCATCCTCCGTTCAGAGTCTGACTTTTACCCCTTTTTTTATTGCTTTTTTGACTCTATCTGCACAACCACTGTTCATCTCGGATAACAGCTCAGCATCGGATTTATTAAGCTTGATCGTAATTGTTGATTGAGGCATATTTTCCTTGAAGGCAAGCTTGAGCCCTGTATTTTTTATGATTATGGCTCTTTTTTGAAGCCTCATACCTTTTACTTTTCAGATAATATCTTGAGATCTAGCCCAATAATTATCAAAAGAAGTAATTTCATTGATAATTCCAAACTGAAAACAGATATTTCCCCATTTTTTACCAAAGTAATGCTTAACTTTTTTTAACTCTTCTCTAACTTTTTCTCGATCATCAGGAATTTCTAGCCCCATGACTTGAAACTCCCTAAACGAAAAAGGTCAGATTTTTTTTTCTTTTATGAGATAAAAATACTCTTTACCAAAAAGGTAAATGAAACCATGCGGTTTACGATAAATATCAGCTTGAAGGCTCCTTCGAATCGGAGATTGGTAGAGTCCGTACATTTGCTGCGACAAAAAGAATAAAGTCTGACTTTGGATTTTTATTTATAGTTGATAGGTAGTATTTTAATAACTTTTCGCATAAATTACTCTTCTTGAACTTGGCTTTCAGCTGAGCGGATCTTTCCCCTCCTCTGGCAATATATCAAATGGCAAACATCTGATCGTTGCTTTAAGTTCATCTTGAATTCTTTCTGCAGTTTCGAGTGTCCCATCTCGGTGTGCAAGCACAAATCATTTTTCAACTTTTTCTTTCAGTTCCTCATAGGTATCCGCTGTAAAGGTATTTTCTAAAGTGAAAAGCTGATGTTTTGCTAGTATCTTTTTTTGAATTTCTTGAATTAAGCTTTGAATTTCCTCTGCAAGATTTTCAATCTTTACTATTTTCTTTTCCATAGTATCTCTTCTGAAAAGTTCAACTTGCCCCTGTTCAATATCTCTTTTTCCAACTGCAATTCTCAACGGAACTCATTTAAGTTCTCGCTCATTGAATTTTCGACCTGGAGATTTTTGAGTATCATCATCAATTTTGATCTTGAAAGGAAGTGAAACCTGACCAAGAATATCAGAATTGATATTTATCTCAGTAAGTTGCTCAAGCTGAGGCTGAAGTGTTTGCATAATCTCAGAAAGATCTTCCTCTGTCTTAAAAATTGGAACTACAACAAGATGAATTGGAGCAAGTGCAGGAGGTAATACCAATCCCTGATCATCAGAATGTGCCATAATCAATCCCCCCATAAGTCTAGTACTCACCCCTCGAGATGTCGCATAAACATATTCTTGTTCATTATTTTTATTGGTAAATTTTACATCAAAAGCTTTGGCAAAATTCTGACCAAGATTGTGAGAAGTTCAGGCTTGTAGAGCTTTTCCATCTTGCATCATTGGTTCAAAAGTATAGGTTGCAACTGCACCTGCGAACCTCTCATGAAAAGGCTTTTCCCCCTTGTAATGATAAATTCCCATAAAATTACGCACAAAATCTGAGTATACTTCAAGCATTCTTCTCGATTCAGCATCAGCTTCTTCTGGTGTGGCATGTGCTGTATGTCCTTCTTGTCGTAAAAATTCCGCGCTTCTTAGGAAAATTCTCGTTCTCATCTCCCATCTCACAACATTTGCCCATTGATTGATCATAAGTGGCAAATCACGGTAAGAATTAATCCAATTTCTATATGAATCCCAAATAATAGTCTCTGAAGTTGGACGAACAATAAGTTCTTCCTCAAGCTTTGCTTCTGGATCAACGATAATTTCTCCATTTTCAGAATTTTTGAGTCTATAATGGGTAATTACTGCACATTCCTTTGCAAATCCTGCAACATGAGATGCTTCCTTGGAAAAATAAGACTTTGGGATAAAGAGAGGAAAATAAGCATTTTGATGTCAGGTTTTTTTGATCATTTGATCAAGAATATCTCTCATATTTTCCCAAATTGCATATCCATAAGGCTTGATAATCATACATCCTCTCACAGCTGAATTTTCAGCTAAATCTGCGTATTTCACCAAGTCATTGTATCGTTGAGAAAAATCTTGAGCTCTAGGAGTAAGTTTGCTTGCCATCATAAAAGAGTAAAAGTAAAAAACTGCTTTCATATTAGGATTTTGAAAAGTGTTTTCAAGAGTATTTTTTGGGAAGTAAAAACGAGAAATGATTTTTTTGACAAAAGGCAAACGATGAGTATAATCAGAATAACCTCTTTTTTGATGTATTTTATCTTATATTATGCCCTCAAAATGCCAGAAAAAATCTGATTAAAAACGAACGATCCAGCACAATATCTTGAATTTCTTAGTCGTTTAATGGCAGAAAGAAACGCAAGTGATATGTATCTGACCTACAACGAACCTCCAACTCTCAGAGTAATGGAAGATGTCATCAGAGAAAAATCTCTAGAGATTCTTGATGATGAAATGCTCAATGGAATGGCCTTAACCTTAATGAATCAGACAGGAATTGATTTTTTTGAAAAACATGGCAGTATTGATTTGGGAATTAACTATCAGGACAGAAGATATAGAGTCAATATTTCTAGGCAAAGAGGACATATCATGATCGTAATGAGACTCATTAGGGAAGAAATACCAACATTAAAAAAACTCTGACTTCCCTCTCTTTTTAAGGAATTAGCACATAGGGAAAATGGGATCGTCTTGCTGGCTGGAGCAACAGGAAGTGGAAAATCTACAACACTAGCTGCAATGATAGAAGAAATCAATCAAAATGACAAAAAGCATATTTTGACTATTGAAGATCCGATTGAATATATTTTTGAACCTAAAGAAAGTATTATTGATCAAAAGGAACTTGGAAAAGATGTAACAAGTTTTTCTAGTGCAATGAAGTTTAGTCTCAGACAAAGACCTGATGTGATATTATTTGGAGAGATTAGAGATTTGGAGTGAATTAGAAATGCAATTTTGCTCTCTGAGACTGGACACCTGGTATTAACTACCATCCATGCAAGATCAGCAGAACAAGTTCTGAACAAAATCATTGGATCGTTTAACTCTGATGAGCAGAATCAAATCAGGACTCAGCTTGCTGAAAATCTCTCAGCGATTGTCGTACAAAAACTCCTCAAAAGACAAGACACCCAAGGATTAGCACTTGCTCAGGAAATTTTGATCAACACAACTGCAGCTGCAAATCTCATCAGAGAAAACAAACTCAATCAGCTTAAATCTGTAATGTACACAGGAAGAAACATTGGAATGGAACTAATGGAAGAAAGTCTTTTACAACTCTTTATGCAGGGACAATTGAGTATTGAACAAATTTTACAAGCAGCCAATAATCCTGAATATATCAAAAGAGAGCTCGTCAACAGAAAAATTTATGGCTAAGCAAAACCTCTCGATAAAAAAGTTTAAAAATCAGATTTTTATCTCTTTTTAACTTGTATTTTAGAAAAACATTATTATCGTTTGAGTATTTAATCATTAAAATAAAATCATGGAGAAATATCTTGAGAACCTTAACTGGAGATATGCAACAAAGCTTTTTGATCCGAACAAAAAAGTGTCTAACGAAGACTTGAATCAAATTTTTGAAGTTTTTAGATTAAGCCCTTCTAGTTATGGATTACAACCTTGGAAGATTTTTATCGTAGTAAATAAAGAAAAAAGAAATCTGATCCAATCTCATGCTCGAAATCAGTCACAGATCTCTGAAAGTTCACATTTACTTGTTTTGGCAAAGCCAAGAATAATTGATACTCAACGAATCGAAAAATATTTACAAAGCGTAATGAAAAACACAGGATTAAGTAGAGAAGAATTAACCGGACTCGAAGGGATGTTGAACGGATTCCTACAAGGAAGCTCCGCAAGTCAATTTACAAACTGGGCTAGCGAACAAGTCCATCTTGCTCTCGGAAACGTATTATCATTTTTAGCAGAAAAAAGAATTGATGCTTGCCCTATTGGATGATTTAACAAAGCAGCAATCGATGAAATCCTAGATTTGCAAGAGAAAGGATGGGAAAGCGTCGTATTGTTACCAATTGGATACAGAAGAGACGATGACAAATACGCCAACAGGGGAAAATCAAGATTTGAGCTAGAAGATATTGTAGAGTTCGTAGAATAATAAAAAAATAAACTTCAGGATAGATCAAACTCTGAAGTTTTTTTTAAATAATCAATTAAACTACTAATTCCTCAGAATCAACTATCACAAAGGAAGCTCAGTTCAAATCTGCAATTTTTTGGAGAACCGATTGGACTTTATATCTGGGTTCTTGCTGAGAAGCATAATATCGCTTTTGTGGCTCGAGAAGATAGATATGAGACAGTCAACTAAAATCCTGAAAAATCTCTGAAGAGGTCGTCAGAATTATTTGACTTTTTCAAGATTTAATTGATCGTCGATTAGTGTTTTTTTTGGCTTGGGAATCTTGATTGGTAAGAAAAAGAGCATTTTGTGAGGAAAGAAGCGAATTATTGAGCGTTCGAAGGTCCGGTGCTACAATGAGAATTTGAGTACTATCAGTAGAAATCTGATGTTTACCGAGAGCAACTTTAGACTTTTGTTTTTTTTGAAAAGTTTTTGAAGGCTTTTTTTGCAAAAGAGCAAGTGGATCTTTGTCAAGAAAAAGCTTGAAAACGACTTTGTAAGAAGAATATCGTTGATATACCATTCGATGCAAAAATTCCAGATACCAATTTGAAAGCAGGGATTTTTCGACTAAGATAAAATTTGCCGTATCTTGATAAAGGTTTTGATAAAGTTCTGGAAAACTAATCTCTGAACCTAAAACGAGAAAATAGCCTTCATCATTTTTGATCAAGTCTCAAGGTTTGAATTTGGGATTAAGCGTTTGAGCAAGAAAAACGCCATCTTGCCAAGCAAGTGATGAAAAAGCATAAAGATACATTGACTTTTGTAGGATAAGGGCTAGAATGTACAGTTAAAATCTCAAGTTGCATAATGATCTTTTACAAGAACAAAGGTTTGATCTTGTGTAATCTTTTGACAAACTTCGGACAACTGAGGAGATGCCAACAGCGTTCGTTGATTTATAGATTTTTTAAGATTTTGCTGCATGATATCTTGATTTTCAATAGGTGCCTGTTCAATAATACATTGATAGAGTTTTACAATCCTATTACAAAGATCAACAGGGAAAAGATCAGAATTCTGACTTTTATTTCCAGTTCAAGTTGAAACCTGGGATGTTGCCTTTTTTTTAGATGACTTAGAAGATGAAGTCTGCGACTGATTTTGCAAAGCTTCTCAAGTATTTACAGAAAAACCTGCTGGTTCCTGTGCTTGCTCTATTCAGGTTAAAGGAATATCCTTGAGAATCGCCTCCTCGGTCGGAGATAGTTCATCGCCACTACTCTGCTGAGTTCACGAAAGGTTAGATCAGCGTTGAACGGCATTTGAACTCGTACTTGATCTAGTAACAAATCGGATAATTAGCAAAATAATTGCGATAATCCCTCAGAGAATACATCGCGAGCGGAGTTTATTTGATTTTTTCTTTCTTCTTCTGGATAGCATTAAAAATACAACGGTAAGATAAATTTTCTAATATTTTACTTTTTAAGGATCGCTTGCAAATTGTCAAGTTGTTGATATATATTTGTAAAAGTCTTTTTCCAGCTTAAAAGTTTTCATCTCATATCTTTTAGGTCCTGAATAGAATATGTTACATTACCAGCAGATAACTGGTTATTGGAGCTAAGTGTTCTACTGTGGGCTAATGGATTTCTTTTATCCTTATAAAAGTCACGATATGACAAAAGGTCTTGTTGTAAATTTAGGACACTTTGAGGCATTTTATTTGGATTCTTAGAATTTGTCAACCATTCTATTTTCTCAGAATTTGATGTTTTTTCACTTAACCAATCGGGAAAAGAAATCGATCATTGTGAATTAAATTTAGGTCATGAACCAAAAGTAAATGTATTTGTGTTGGAGTCTCGTTTTCACAATTGAAATCAATTCGTGTTAATTTTTCCTTTGGTACATAACTTATCAATAATTTCACAAAGAACATAATCAATCTCTGCTGTTTCTGCAAGAACTAATCCACGCATAGAATAAAGGTTATTGACTTTCTTATCAATTATGTTTAATACTTGTTGAAATTTCCTCTCTAAATAAACTCTATCAGAAATAAAAATCCCTTCTAAAAAATCCTTCTTTTTTAGATAGGCTTTAAGTTCTTCTTGGATTCAAGATTGTGAATAAAAAATAATCTCTGTGTATTGGCTTTTATTTCTAATTTCTTCTATATATTGAAATCCATTTTTAGTTCACATATGGAAATCTACGAGAAACAAGTCAAAATCTTCAGAATTATAAGGCATATCTTTAATATCACGATCGCCCTTCTCTATTATAATATCAGCATCATCTACTTCAAAGTGTAAGTTATATAAAATTTTCATGATCTCTTCTTTTTTCTGAGTAAGAGCGATATTAGATTCATCATCCTGCCAATCATCATCGATCCACAGAATTTTAAATTGTAATTTCATAGTTAAGAAGGCAATGTAAGTAAAAAAGAAGCTCCCCCTAGAGCTCATGTGGTAGTATTTGTATGATCTGCAATAGTAATTGTTCATTTCATGTCTTCTATTAGTTTTTTTATTACGAACAAACCGATACCGGATCAGTTTGTAGTCGTGATTCATAACTCAAATATCTTATCTTTAATGCTGTGATCAATTCATTCTCCGTCATCATGATAATAAATAAATAAGCATTTATCTTTTTTTTCAAAAAAGATATTTATTTTTTTTGCATTTGCCTTTATAGAATTTGAGACGAGATTCAAAAGAATTGTATTAACACTTACAGGAGCAAAATTAGTTTGAAACTCCAATCCATGACTATTATCTCTATAGTCTAATTTGATTCCTGAAGTTGTTGATATCTCTTTAGTTCGTTCATGAATAAATTGTATAATATTATTTGTCTCAGTAGCCCCCGTATTTGTACGGTAATTTGATTTTGTTGCTAAATCTACAATAGTTTTTATTTTCTGAATATGTAAGAATATTTTTTTAAATAAATCTATTTTTTTTTCACTATGCTCACTATTTTTAAATAATAATCCTACTAGAATATTTAAATTTGTAAGGAGGATTCATACATCATGTAGATTTCCAATGATTTTTTCCTTTGAAATATTCTGTGTATCTTGAAGAAATTCATTTTGTCTTTCTAAAATAGAAGTCTTATATTGTTCATCTCGTAATTTTTTTGTAGTTTTTTTATATCACTTTTCTATTTCTTCTTTTTCTAAGTTTGTTTTTTTTAATTGTTCTGTAACCCTTTGAACGACATTGCTTAGATCCGTTCCTTTTGTTTTTTCTTGTAATACACTAATAGGATCTTTTTCTTTTAAAATTTCCTCAAATTGTGTTCCTATTTCTATAGTAATATCTTTTTCTTTTAGTTGTTTTTGAATAAATATTTTAAAATTTTCAACTCTATCCTCCAGATAATATACCTCATTATTTTCACGATTTTCTGTCCAGTCTAATGTTTCAACAACATATTTTTCCAGTTTATATAATCCATCATTCAAAATAAATTGTTCTAATTGCCTATACGCTACATTATCTAAGAATCATCAATCTCTACTTGTTTTTTCTATTAACTTATTTTCTAGATCTTTCACATCTATAAATCACAACAAATCTCTTACTCAAAGATATCTTGCATATCCTTGTGTCTTACGCTTATCAATTCAAAGACTATCTTCTCATTCTTCTCCAAAGGGATAGACACGAATTGTATTTTTAAAGATAAAAATTGACCCATAACCAACATTATCTTCTCACATCAGTTTTTTAAATTCACTTTTCGCAGTTCTATTAAGATAGTATAAAGTTCAAGATATTCTTTCTAATTGATTATAATTATTTGATATTTTTTTGTAACTAAAAACATATCTACCGCGATCATATAGAGATAGACAGACTTCCCCCTTATTGTAAGAAAAATTAATATATACGGTATAATCTTTAATAGTTTCTAATGTATCATTCACTATAATTCCATTAACTTTTTTTCTTAATCTAGTTGTTTTTTTATCTTCTTCCAATTCATTTTTTGAAATTATTTCAATCTGAAAAACATCATTATTTCTTTCTTCTAGTGGAGAAATCAATTTCATTAACTGTTTTTTTAATCTTAACTTTTTTTGACGATCTCGACTATCTCTTAAATTTGAAATAATTAAAATAGTTCCCTCTTTAAGAATCTGATTATCCTCAGATATAGAAAGATCAACATCTATAGATCAAAATTCTTTATTCATATCTTCCTCAAACTTATCTCGGGGAAGTAGTAGCTTTGATTCCTGTCATCACTCTTTTTTGGAATATAAAACTAAATGGGATCATAATCTATCACAAGCAAATCTACCAACTCATTTTGCTCCAGCATAAGATCTTTGAAAATTTTTTCTTCTATTCCTCGTTTCCTTTATGATTCATTCATCATCAGTATCAACTTTGGAAGAATATCCAACAAATAGCCATTTTTTTTCAATATCATCATATGACATTCAATATCAATTATCCGAAATAATTATTTTATCTCACAAAAATTCTATTGTAACATGAGTTGCATCTGCATCATAACTATTTTTAACAAGTTCAAAAATAGCTATAATATCATTAGTAATAAGATCTTTTCAAATATGATTTTTAAGATTAGAGCTAATAATAAATTTACTCATAACTTATACCATAGTATATAAAACATTCGCAACACATTCCGCAAACAATGGTGGTATAGCATTTCCTATTTGGGTATAACGAGGAGTTTCCTTAGTCCTAAGGCTACCTCAAGTTGTATACTTTCATTTAAATTCATACCAATCTGGGAAGGATTGTATTCTTGCATACTCTCTAACTGTCAATATTCTAGGCTCTTTGTAATGTATGTAATCATCCGGCAATGTCGTAAGTGTCGGAGCTGGTTTATTCTCATCTAACAATTGTGTATTGTTTTTCTTTAAATTAAAATGTTCTTTGATATCTTTAGGTAATAACCTCTTTTCAATACAGTACTGAAACCTTTTTATGATAATTGGTGTATGATTAGCAAATCTATGACTATCAGGAGAAATGCACTCATTTCATTTACGGATAAATTGTTGATAAACTGTTTGCTTTTCTCAATATACACCTGCATCGAACCCCTTTGTATCTTTTGATGGATATATTCCATGTACTTTTTCAAGATCACTAATAGCATTCTTAATAGATATATTCTCCGTTAATCATTTTTTCTCTAAAAACTTAATCCTTTCATTTTCAAGTTTTTGAAAGAACCCATTTAATCATAAAGTAGCAACTAGGATAAACCTCTTCCTTCTTTGGGGGACTCAAAAAGTAGAAAAATCTAGTATTTCAGATTCCACCTTATATCAAAATGAAGATAACTTTGCTTTAACATATTCTGCATATGTTATTTCTCATTTTTTTTGAGAAGTAAAGCCTGCTACATTTTCCAAAAAAACTATTTTAGGTTTTATGAGTTTTACGAATTCTAAATAAGAATCAACAAGCTTATTTCTTTTATCATCTGGATTTCTTTTTCATGCTAATGAAAATCACTGACATGGAGGACCACCTGCCATAAGCTCTATTCATTGGAATTGTCTCAGCCAAGTTTTTCTTTCATCTAAAATTTGATTAATATCATACGCCTTTTTAGTTAAGTCGATTGGTCGTTTAAAGTGTTTATCAAGATTATGTATTAAAGTTTCGAAAGACATAATGTCTTTTTCTATCGCAAAAATACCCTTTCGTTTACGAGAATTATAAAATCACAATGCCAATCAACCACATCCTGCGAATAAATCAATATAATTATAAGATTTTAGTCTCATAAACTACTTTTATAAAATCTAAATCAACAGTTTTATGTTTTTAACATTCTCCCCATATAGCTCGTTTTAATATTAACAGTTTGCACCTTTCTTCTCCGTAGGGAGTACATCATTTCAATCTTAAATATGACAAATAAAGATTAATGCTCTTTAATTTCTTATCAATTCAAACCCATCCTTAGTATCTTTGATTTCTCGTCAGTAAGAAGCAAGTTCAGTTCTAATCTGATCTGCAAGAGCGTAATTTTTGTCAGCTTTGGCTTGCTTTCTCTGCTCAGCAAGAGCAAGGATATTATCTGGCACACTAAGTTCTGAGGAATCATCAGCAGAGAAGAGTCAGATTTTTAATACTTTTTCTTCAAGAGTTTTTACGATATCCAAAGTATTGACATAAGGTTCAGAAAGTGCAATATGAAGCTGTGTAAGAAGTTTTGGTGTGTTGAGATTATCACCGAGAGCTTGGTCAAATTTGTTTTGTAGGTCTGAATCTACAGAAGAAAGAGAATCCTGACTTTGAATCAGATTTTTTATTTTTTTGATCAGTCAGAGTCTTTCATTTTTGGCTTGAGTAAGTGCTTCTCGAGTGAAATTGAGAAAATTGGTATATTGAGCCTTAAAATAAAAGTATCTCAAATCAAGTGGTGAAAATCCACGATCCTTAATATCTTTTAGAGAATAAGTATTCCCCAAAGATTTACTCATTTTCCCTCCATCTACTTGGAGAAATTCATTATGTAATCGATAATTTACCCAAGGTTTATGATCAAAACAGCATTCTGACTGAGCAATCTCATTGGTATGATGAATGGTAATATGATCTGATCCTCCGTGATGAATATCGAAGCTCTCTCCTAAATATTTAGTCGCCATCGCACTACATTCGATATGTCGTCCTGGAAAACCTTTTCCTCGTGGAGAGTCTCGTTCCATTTGTCTTTGCGTATTAGTCGGAGAAAACTTCCAAAGTGCAAAGTCTGTTGGATTTTTCTTCCCTTTCATCTCAACTCTTTCTCATGCATTAAGATCAGCGAGCCTTTTTTTATAGTTTGGTCACATGAGTTTTCCGTAGTCGGAGATTTTTGAGGTATCCATATATATTCCATCCCCCTCTATTATATAGGTATAACCTTTATTTTCTAAAGTTTGCACAATGGCAATCTGCTCTGCAATATGATCAGTTGCTCTTGGCATCACATCAAAGCGATCAATATTAAGCTCTGCAATATCAGAGAGAAATAGTTCTTCATATTTTTTGGCAATATCTCGAGCTGAACAAGATTCGAGTCTAGCTCATTTTTCTAATTTATCTTCTCCATCATCTGCATCAGAAACCAAATGCCCGACATCTGTAATATTCATCACAGAAATCACAGGATAACCGAGATATTTAAGAGTATTTCTAATCAAATCTGCTGTAAAGGTTGCCCTAAAATTTCAAATATGAGGGGTAGAATAAACCGTAGGACCGCACGAATAAATTCAGACTTTATCTTTTTTGTTTTTGGGATCTGCGAGAAGTGGGACAAAGTCTTGCTTTTGACGGATAAGGGTATTGTAGAGCTGAAGCGGTTTCATCAAATCACATATAGCAAATAAATCCTTGTAAGATTAGAGAAATCGATAAAAAAATCAAGTTATAAAAAAATAAAAAAACTGAACAAGCAACCTCGTTCAGAATCCGGATTCAGATTTTTTTGATTTTTAAGTTTATAAGTAAATTACTTCACAAAAGCTACTTGCTGTGCTGAAATTTGTGCAGAAACCAATGTTGATTCTGCTTCTACTTGTTGAGTTTCAGCATTAAATACAAGGAATGTCATTACCGCAGCATAAATCACCACCCCCAAAAATGCAATGTCTCTAATCAACTTTTCAGTCTTTGATCTTTCAGATTCTGGTTTGTGAACAAATTTCTTTACGAGTCTTTTCATGATTTTTACATATAAGAAATAAATACACTAATATTTTATAATATTTTTTATTTTTGTCAAATTTTTATGTTTTTTTTATCTTCTACTTGACTTTTTCTATAAAAACTATATTATACAAGAAAACAAAATACATACTAATCAAAAAACCATCGGTTATGAAACTCAAAAAACTTGCTCTAGCGGCACTATGTCTAGTTACAACTCTTGTTCTCATGATGGGATATGAAAGCTTCCAGATTCATGATAACATGATGCGATTTATAGGGACATTCCTAGTCGTACTTCTTCTGGTATTCTCCTTCTGGCTAATAGTACAAAGCTACTCCGAACAGAAGTAAACAAGTACAAAAAAATCCTCGAGTAACTCTTGAGGATTTTTGTTAATTTTCGATTTAAAAGTTCGACTTTATAAAGAATTTTAGATTTATTCTTTTTTTTATTATTATGTTCTTGTATTACTCAGCTTAGAGAAATGCTGATTTTCTTAGCTATTTATTTGTAGTCCCCCTAAAACTATGTTTTTCTCTTGACATTATTCTAAATATCTATATAAAAACTATATTAATAAATAAAAAATCTAAAAACAAGAACTATGAACAAAAGACTAGAAACCTTTATGACTTTGCTTAAGCTGCTTTACATGCTAGCCTTTGCTGTCATCTATCTTTGGATTTATTTCCATGAATCTCTCTTTGGTTTCACCAAAGAACAAATTGCAGTATTCTGCTTTGATCTTAGTTTTGTAGTCGTAGTCTTATCTATTATTCTTACGCTCATAGCTATTATTGCTATACGCATAATCTATTGGTATAGATTGCGAAAGCTAAAAAAGTAAAACTACGACTCTCTAAATCCATCTCTGATGAATGAGCCCTCAAGGAACACTTGGGGCTTTTTCTTATTTAATCTTGAAAAGAAAAGGTAAAACAATACACTGAAGTCAGTTTTTTTATTTTTTTGGAAAAGATAAAATGTTGGACAAAGAGTTAGAGCTCGCAAAGCTTGATAATATAACTACGTTAGAAGATCTAGAAGCTTGGTATCAGGCGATTTTGGGAAAAAAGGGACAACTTAGTGAACAGCTCAAAGCCTTAGCAACTATGACTCCCGAAGAAAAAAAAGAAAAAGGCTGACTTTTATCTTCGATGAGAACTTCATTTCAAGAGGCCTATCAAGCAAAATTTGATCAGCTCAAAATTAGAGAAATTAACGAGCAGTTGAGTCAGGATTTGGTTGATATTTCTTTGCCTGGAATTGAGCCTGAGAAGTGACATTACTCACTTTTGACAAAAGTAAGAAGAGAACTCGAAGAGATCGCTCATGGAATGGGATTTATCGTTGAAAATGGAAAAGATGCGGTAAGTAAGTTTGAAAACTTTGAAGCTGTAAATATCCCTGTTTCACATCCTGCAACTGAAATGCATGATACAATTTACTTGGCAGACAAGGATGAAAGAGGTGAGAATTATGTTTTGAGAACTCATACCTCCTCTGCTCAAAATTATGTTATCAAAAAGCACGGTGTTCCAATCAAGGCTGTTTTACCAGGAAGGGTATATAGATTTGAAAATGTCGATGCAACACATGATACCATGTTTTACCAATTTGAAGGAGTATATATTGACAAAAATGTGAGTATCTGACACTTCAAAACTGTAATCAAGGATTTTCTCAGTGCAGCACTACAAAAACCAGTTGAAATCAGAATGAGACCTGGATATTTTCCTTTTGTAGAGCCTGGTTTTGAGATTGATACCAGATATGAATATCTCAATCCTAAAACCTGAAAAAAAGAAATGTCAAAACGAATGGAAATCCTCGGAGCAGGGATGATTCATCCTAATGTACTCAGAGAAGCAGGAATCAATCCTGATGAGTGACGAACTGGTTTTGCCTTTGGAATGGGAGTTAACAGACTTGCAGCGGTAAGATACGGTATCAAAGATATCAGACTCTTTACCAATGGAGATCTTAGATTTGCAAAGAGCTGGTAAAACCAAAAAACATTTGTTTTGTATGATCAACATTTTATGAAAAACAATAAAAAACCTGACTTACTTGAAGATGAATCTTTAAGCCAAAAACTAATCAAAAAAGGATTTTGGCTTTATCTTTTTTCGTATTTGATAGCACCAGCGGGATATATCGTCAGACTTTTGATTTCTAATTCTCCTGAGGTAAGTGTCGCTGATGTTGGGGTTTTGTACACGATCATTGGGCTTGTTAATTTTCTAAATGTCTACAATGATCTATGACTGACAGAGAGTTTGCAGTATTTTTTGCCAAAATTTTGGATTAGAAAAGAATATAATCATATCAAGACTGCTATCTGGCTTAGTCTTTGAGCACAACTCCTAACCTCGATTATTATCATTGGAGGGCTCCGATGCGGTGCGGACTGGCTTGCAAGCAACTATTTTCACAATGAGAGTGCTGCAATTATACTCAAATATTTCTGTCGATATTTCTTAGGGATAAACCTTTTTCAAACTTTACAAAGTATTTTTATCGCTTTTCAAAAGACTTTTGACTATCAGCTGGTAGAATTTATAAAAATATGGGCAACCGTTTGATTTACTGCGTTCTTTATTTTTACAGGACATGGAACAATAGTAAATTTTAGTCTCAATCGAATTTTTTGATTGGGGATTGGTCTTGTAGTTGCTGGGCTGTTATATTGGAGAAAATATAGATCAGATCTCATGCAAGGAAAATTCCAGCGAGATACTGCTATGCTAAAACCTTATACTCAATATGCTTTATGGGCCTTTATCTGAGCAAATGTAGGAAATCTATTTGGTCAGATCATTCAACAAATGGTAATCTATTTGCTAGGAGCTGAAGCTGCTGGATATTATGCCAATTTTTTGAGTTTATTTTATGTAGGAAGTGTAATTATCTGACCGATAATATGACTTATCTTCCCTTTAGTAAGTGAATTAGCCGAAAAAGATAACAAAGGAAAAATCTGATTTCTATTCTCTCTTTTTTACACTTATTTTTCAGTATTAACAATCAGCATTTCTGTGTTGTTTGTGGTTTTTAGCCTTGATATTAGTTTGATTTTTTTTGGAAGTAAATATTCAATTTCAGGATATTTATTGTCTCGATGAAGTTTATTCCTACCTTTTCATATTTTGGTAAATTTTAATTTTTCAGTCTTGGCAGGAATGGGGAAAATTGTTGAAAGAGTCTCTATTATAGCACTTTCCTCTCTCATCACTCTAGTAATCACATACTTTTTGATTAAATTTTATGGTATTCAATGATCTGCAATCAGTTTTTGAATCAGTTATTTACTATTGCGAATTATTAGTTTAATAAAAATTAGAAGGATAAACAAGTTTAACCCACAACGATCTTTTATTATAAAGAATACAATCATAACTATCTTGCTATGAATCGGAATATATTTTGCAAAAAAAACATTCGTACAATCTAGTGATAATAAGCTGATTTCATTCTTATTTTTATCCGGATCTTGCACGATCTATTATGCAATTTTATCTGTCATAAATCGGTCTCATCTCAAGGAGATTATACCAACTTTCTCAAAAATGCGTTATTCTTAACTAGATCAATTAACCAAGACTGCAAAAACAATGGCAAACAGCAGAATAACCTATAACAACAAGCCTTTATAAAATTAGGATAGTATTTTTTATATTTCAAACTCAAAAGAAATATTCTAAAATTAATCCTCAGTCTTTTCAAAAAGGAAACCTGGTTACTCGTAATAGATCAGTCAATATGCCTATACACCGCAGCTATATCTGGTAAATTCACTAATTGATACAATGTTCCCAGCCTCATCCAAAGCTCTCTATCCTCTATACCATTATACTTTGGATCATACCATCAAAGCTGATCTAGATATTTTTTTCTAATCAGTACTGAAGAATGATGGAATGGGCAATTATATAAAATCACCTTTCTAATCTCTGCATCTGATAGTGGAGTTTCTCGAGTAAAATTTTTACTAGTCTCAGAAAAAACATGTTCAGAGCGTGTCCCACATACAGCAACTTTTTGATGTTGTTGCATATATTTTAGTTGTTTTTCTAATTTATCAGACATTAGCCAGAGGTCATCATCATCAATTCTAGCGATATATTCTCAATGTGCAAAAGTAAGAGCTTTATTCAAAGTTTTAGTAAGTCACAAATTTTTTTGATTTTTTATATAGATGATCTGAGGAATTGAATCATATTTTTCTTTTCTATAGTGATCAATCAATGTTAAAATCTCCTCCTCTATATCATTAGTAGAAGCATCGTTTATGATAATCAGCTCCCAATACTTGTAAGTCTGAGCAAAGATAGAAGTAATCACCTCCTTTAAGTAAATTGGATTACCGTTGTAGGTTGGGAGAATAATAGATATGAGCTCCTGATGCATAGTCTATATAGTCTTAATGATTAAAAAAATTATCAGATAATGATTGATAAAATCCTGTAAGATAATATTTTTTCCATCAATTCCAATCACCATTACAACAAAGTGCTATAAAACTTTTAAGAATAAAATATGGAATCCATAAAGGGAATAGTCGTTTCCTCCATCTGCAATGGATGTAAATCATATTATAAATATATCCTTTATGGAATTCTGAAAATCCCTGAAGCATGTTTTTTTTATTAAATCTTTTGGATCATCATTTAGGATTCCCTATATGATAAATTAAGGTATCATGAGAAAGTTTGATTGCTATATGGTTATCTAAAAGATGTAATGATGCTGAAATAGACTCCCCATATCCATCTAAAATTAAATTCTCATCTATAAAAAAGTTTTTTAAGCTAATATGAAACCATGATCCACACTCAATCAAGGGGAAAATATCAACGTCTTTTATTCCATAATTTCTCTTGTATCCTCCAAAAATATCAATAACAGGCAAATGACGCGACAAGAGTTCTCAAAGATAGTCAGGCTGATGGTATTCCTTTTCTCATAAATCTTCCATAATAATCTTACTTTGATAAACCACAGTTTTTTTATTCAGCTTTTTTGCTATTTTTTTCAAATAATCACAATCTCTCAACTCTATATCATCATCAAGAAAACAACAAAAATTTCCTTTTGCATATTTTAGTCCTGTTTTTTTGCCATCTCTTTGGTAACGTCATTCATTGATATAATAAAGCAGAGGCAAATCAGATTGCCATTTTTTTATGAGTTCTCAAGTATCATCCTCTGAATGATCATCTACTATTACAATTTCAAAATCTTTATAGCTTTGTTTTGCGAGCTCGGAGAGTGTAGTATTTAAGGCTTGTGATCTATTGTAAGTAGGAATAATAATTGAAAGATTTGGCATTCTTTAGTAAAGATGAAAAGTAAAAAGACTTTTATTCATTACATAAATTTTTGACCAAAAATCAAGTATAAGTTTCCACCTATTAGGCAAATTTAGTTTTTTAGTCTTGACAATAATCATAAATTTATTAAGCTGGAGTCATTTCTTTAGATATTTTCTGATATATAATGAAACTCTTATTAAATGGACGATGAGAATTATTAATTTCCCCGCTCCAAAAATATATAAATACCATCAAAATCACTCCACTTATTTTACTTAAAAAATGAATTAACGACTATCAATCGCCTTTTTTTCTAAGCAAATATTTAAAAGATGGAAAATATAATGCCGTACATATGAATTCACGATTTGATATTATTTTTCTATTTAAACAAAAAAATGTCAAATATATCTTTGAATCCCATTGATTTCATCCTTGAATTTCTTTTTCTCTAGGATGGAATATTACAGAAAACCGATTGAAAAAGATAATCTTTTTATTCGGATATCCATTTTTTAAGCTATGTTTTTTATATAATATTAAGAGAGTAGACCTGTATTATGTTTCTATCCCTGGAATTGCTGCCTATCTTAATGGAAAATATCAAGCGAGGCGACTCCCAAATCCTATTGATATGGAGCTATTTTGCAAAAAAGAAAGTTCTCTTGCTCTATGATCAGATCAAGATATTAAAATTTTTTATCCAACAGGATTTAGAAAAATAAAAAATTCTAAATTTGCTCTCCAACTCATGGTTAAACTCCAAGAAAAATACAAAAATATTAAATTTTACATCATCAAAACCCATACTCACAATCTCAAAAAATATCACAATATTCTCTCACAAATTGAAAAAAACATCATCTGGCTGAATAAAGTTGAAAGAAATCAACTTCCAAACTATTATAATGCAGATCGAGATTGTATTTTAGGAAGCTTCTACCCCAATAAATATTATGCAATTTTGAATATGATAGAATTGGAAGCTATGGCCTGCCAGGCTCCTATTGTATGCCATGATATGCATGAAATTATTTTTGAACCATTAGACAATATCTTTGGTCTTATTGTTAAACTTATTGAGGATAAAACTTTTGCTCAAGCATATATTCAAAGAAACTATAATTATGTACTCAATACTCATGCAGACAACATTATTGCAAAAAAATATGAATCTGATCTTTTACAGCTTTACTCTTAATATTTTTTTCAAAATTAAGAATAAATCATTTTCACAATCAAATCCCATCATAAAACATCCTCAGTATATTTTCTACCAGACAATCCCATAGCTCATATCTCCTTAGGATGTTCTAACATCCAAACAATTGTTTCTCAAAGTTTCTGAGGTGAAAAAGTATTCAATGCAATACCTCATCAAGCCTTATTTGTTACACTAGCCAGCTCTCAGACATTGTTTACTAATACAGCTTTGCTAAAAGCAAATGCAACAGGAATTACTCATGAACCGGTAGCATCTTTATAAGGAAGGACAACAAATTCTGACATTTCAAAATACTTTCGCACCTCCTCATCAGGAATATTTTGGTTATAAAGTTGAATGTATTTTCAATAACGCTCCAGCAGTTCCTTATACTTATCAATATCTCAACTTCAAGCAATAATCAAAGTAAAATTTTGGACTTTCTTTTTTACAAATTCTAAGCTTCCTAGTAGGAGATCTAAGCCTTTATAATCTACAATTCTACCAAAAAAAAGAAAAGTATTTTTAATAGGCTTAATGTTGCCATCAGATCGCCTTGTAAAAAAATTGTAATTCCCATGAGGGACGATGGTAATTTTTTCAGGATTGACTTGATACTGCTCTACTAAATCAGTTTTTAAATTTTCCCCATGCACAATTAACTTATCTGCAAGAATCCTCAAAACTTTATTAGTCAATACTGCCATATTCCCTTTTATTCCTTTACAGTCTCCAGAGTGCAAAATAGGATCATGTTGAGTAGTAATAATCTGATATCCAAGTAGTTTTAATAATGGAGCATATATAATATATCGAGGATGATTGTCAATAAAATGAATAATATCAGGCTTTAGTTTTTGTATTTTACAAAAAAATTTGATATGCTGAATAATATTCAAGGAATCAAAAAGAAATGATTTTAAATCTGGATTAGTCTTTATTTTGACTAAATTAATACCCTTATCATACAAATCGCCCTTGTAATAATCAGCAATAGCAACAGAAACCTGATATTTTTTGGCAAGTGCATTACAAAACTGAGCTGAATAATGCAGCATTCAAAAACGAGGAGTAAGATTAAAAACAAGTATTTTTTGCATTACAGTATTGTTAGTTATTAAAACAATTTATTACTTTATCACCTTTATTAAAGTTTCTTATAAATTTTCAAATACTCGCTAACTCCCCTCTTCCAGTCAAATCTTTCTCTCACTTGCTGATAAGAAGCTCAATGTACTTTTCAAACAAGAGCTAAAGCCTGATTTAATCCTCTTTTCAAAGCTTCAACATGTCAAGACTCAACAACAATAAAATCCTCCTTATCCGCGATTTCTCTCGTTCCTCAAACATCAGTAGCAACAACAATACACTCTGCCAAAAATGCTTCGATCACAGTCGTAGGCAATCCCTCTTGAAGACTAGGATTTATAAAGATATCCAAAGAAGGTAAAATCTGATTTTGGAGAGTATTTTTATCTTGGTACCCCAAGAAAGAGACTTTATCTTGAATATTAAGGGATTGTACCTGCTTTTTTAAGTTCTGCCTCTCCTCTCCACCCCCGATGATTTGCAAATAAAGATGTGGATATTCATCAATTAAATCTGCAAAAGCTGAGATCAACAAATCTACTCCTTTTAGTTTAACCAATCTTCCTATGAATCCAAGAGAAATAACATCTGATGTTTGTTTTTTTCTCTTTATCTCTGGAAAATCCAAACCTCTATAAATCACTTCTATAGGTGTTTTTGAGAACTTTTTAATAAAGGGGATATTTCATTCACTAATTGCCACGATTTGATCCGCACTACTAAAGCAAAGCTTCCCAAGTGTATAATCATAAACATTTGCAAAAAAAGCTTTCCACCAGACCAACCCCTTTACCAGTCCAGAACCATGTTCTACATGTACCCATTTTTTCTTCCACAATTTTGCACATATTCCTCCGATAAAAGTAGAAAGAAAAAATCTGGTATGAGTCTGGATAATATCAGGATTCCGTTGTTTAACTTCTGACAGAACGGACCAAAATTGCTTTTTCCAAAACTTAGGAAAAGGATAATTTGAAATAATATCAAATGCAGGCATAATCAGAACTTTATAGCCATCTTTACAATAAGGAGAAAAAGATTCTTGTCCAGGAGAAAAGACAATATTAAGCACCTCTCAGCAGTTTTCACTAACAAAATATTTACTAAACTCCTCAGCGACCGTTTCTACTCCTCACTTGTGTGGTGGAAAATACGGCAAAAATTGTGCAACTTTCATTTGATAATCAAAGAAAATTAAAGTTTTTTAGCTCTATAAGTAGAGGAATTATCAATTTTGAGTCAGAGTCCGTCTTTGATTTGGATATTAAGGTCTTTGCAAATTTGGACTTCTGGGATATTATCAGTAAATCTATCTCCTCACTTTCAAAAGATAATTTGTGTTTGTGGTCAGAATTTTTGTCTTGCTTGTTGGGCAAGATATTTAATGCTTTTACAAACACTGGTGTCTTGATCTAGTGCCAAAAATACGCCATCGACGGCTCTTACTGCGGAAACAATTTTGATCCTAAAATCTTGATCTTGAAAAAGTTCTTGAGAATTAGTTTTTAGTCTGGCTTGATGATCATTATTGACGATGACTCGGAGTTCATCTCCAAGTCCTTTGCAGAGATTAAGACACTCGATATGTCAGGGATGAATAGGATTAAAATATCATGAGGTAATCACTATCGTCGTCATATTTCCAAAAGCTCAAAAGATAAACAATTTCTAACATAAAGATTTTAACAAAAAATGCAATCAGATTTTTTGCTTTTTTATCCACTATA
>CAUQDZ010000003.1:0-87981 GCA_963517005.1 uncultured bacterium | reverse complement strand
CCAGTCATTACGATTGGGCAATGAAAAAGCTCAAGAAAGCTTCTTTTTTGAAGAACTAATTTTTGTTAAAAAAATGTGAAAATGTTAAAAGAAAAGCCAATTCTGGACTAAAATTTCTCTTGCATTTAGTTCAGAATTTTTTATTATCATTATAAATGAAAAATGTAATCAAAAACAAAATATAGAAAGCCTCCTCCTTTATTTTTATTCTGTTCATCTTTCTCAATCCATGGCTATAGACAATATCAATCTCCCTCCTCATAATATCGATGCTGAAAAAGGCGTAATTAGTTGAGCTCTCTTGGATCCAGAGATTATGCGAGTTTACGATGCTGATAGAATCAGCTACAAAGACTTTTATCAAAAAGAATATAGTTATATCTACGAAGCTATTCAGCAACTCCATGCCGCAAAAAAAACCATAGATGCCATCACTGTTTCCGACCAACTCTCAAAAAATGGAAATCTAGATGCAATCTGAGGAATTAACTTTCTTTATGATCTGTCTTCTTTTCTTTTTTCAACCAGTAAATGTGGTGAATATAGCAAGATAGTAAGAGAAAAATCACTTCTTAGACAAATTCTTAAAGTCTGCCAAGGGGT
The DNA here is from genome assembly GCA_963517005.1 of uncultured bacterium. Lineage (GTDB taxonomy): Bacteria > Patescibacteriota > Gracilibacteria > Absconditabacterales > Absconditicoccaceae > HOT-345. Next base: position 87,378 of record CAUQDZ010000003.1, on the reverse strand, counting down.
ATCTGGAGATGTTTATGAACAAAAAGATACGATTGAGATCTTTGATTCTATCGAAAAAAGGATTTTTGCCCTTACGCAAAATGAAGTTTGAGATTCTCTCGAACAAATCTGAGATATTCTAAAAGGAAGAATTGAAGACTATATGGACATCGTGGATAATCCAGAAAAAGTAAATGAGAAGAAAATTATGTCAGGATACAAAGGTATTGATGATATGCTTACAGGATTTAAACCATGAGAACTTATCATTCTCGCAGCGAGACCTTCAATGTGAAAAACAGCATTTTCACTTAACCTTTTGACCGACATTGCACTCAGACAAAAGAAAACTGCAGTAATGATCTCTCTTGAAATGAGTTCTGAATCTATCGTCGACAGAATCATGTCTGAAGTTGCTGGTGTACCTATGCACAAGATCAATAAAGGAGAGCTCGACAATGAGGACTTTGATAAAATGGGAAAAGCTATGGAAGTACTTTCTGAATCAAAAATCTATATTGATGATAAAGGTGCACTTAGCGTACCAGAACTCAAGTCTAAATTGAGAAAATTAAAAATAGAAAAAGGCTGACTGGATATTGTGATCATCGATTATCTCCAGCTTATGCATGGAACTATTTTTCAAGGAAACAGGGTACAAGAGATCTCTGAAATCTCTAGATGACTCAAAGAACTAGCAAAAGAACTAGAAATTCCAATCATTGCACTTTCTCAGCTTTCTCGTAGTCTCGAGCAAAGAATCGATAAAAAGCCAATCCTCTCTGACCTAAGAGAATCAGGAGCGATTGAGCAAGATGCCGATGCAGTTTTGATGCTTCATAGAGAAGATTATTATGACCCTGAAACTGACAAAAAAGGTGCAACTGATGTCTGCATCAGAAAAAACAGAAATGGTGCTGTCTGAGAAGTTGAACTTCATTTTCAAAAAGAAATTATGAAATTTATTGAAAAAGAAAATAGTGTTCGTGACGCAAGCTATTAATACAAGATATAAAAAATAAACAAAATCTGATTCAGACTTCCTTTCCTATTTTAAGATTTTATATCCAAGATAGTTCTGATGCCAAAACTAAGTTATGAAGCTCGAGAAAAACACTTAGAAAAAAATCCCGAGCAACAAAAAGAGCGGAAAAAAATCACTAAAAAAACAGGAAAAGAGATTTTTGCGCTCCTCTCTGAAAAACCCTATAAAACATCCTTTGAGATGCGTAAAACAGATGATTACTATCAAAATACTTACAGATTTTATCATGACTATACTTTCAAAAAAGCATTAGAAGAAATCAAATTTCAGTTAGGATTTTCTTGATCTTTTAGATATCAAACCATAGATAAAATCATCTCCTTTACTCAAGAAATCCAAGCCTTAGCTCATGCTCTCGATACTGCTACTCCTCAATCATTACCACAAACACTCATAAAAAAAGAACAAAATCCTGACCTTTATCGTCGAGATGAGAACGGAGTTTGATATTTTAATTTCTTTGAAGAAGAACAAAAACCCCAGCTTAATATTGCAAAGCCAGAGCAAAATGAACATAATATCTCTAATGAAAAAATCTCAATATCTGAACAAACCTCTGAAGATGAAGGACGAGATGAAAGTGACTATTCAAATCGACTAAGAGCTCACTAGTTTCCAGCTAAAAGCTTCAAAATCTCCTGAGCAAATGCCTCTGCAGCTTCTGGACCATTAGCTGTGATCAAATTCCCATCACGAATAACAGGCTGATCAACGAAAGTTGCTCAGTTTTTTTGTAAATAAGCAATCTGTGTTCAAAAACCGTCGTCTCGACCTGTAACTTGTTTTCCCTTATAGATTCCAGCATCTGAGAGTAAACTCGGAGCGATACAAATCGCAGCTACAGCTTTTGCTGTTTTTGACAAATTTAAATACTCTTGATTTAAATAATATTGATCATAAGCACCTCCTCATCCCACAAACACAAACAAATCATAATCTTGTGCGACTACTTCTTCAATCTTTTTCGAATCACCTATCGTTTTCATAAACACTCATCTACACTTTCCACCTCGCCCAGAAGCAATTTCTGCGCCATATCCAGCCTCTGTGACCGCTTGATAGGGAATCATAAATTCATGATCCTGAAATCCAACATTCGCTACAATAAACAACACCTTTTTCATCAATAAATAATATCAAAAATAAAAGTAAAAATCTGACTTTATGCTCCTTTTTTCATTTCATTAAGAGGTATTAGAATTTCTTTTTGAAAATGATTCCAAGAAAAACTCTCACAAAGAGCAATCACTTCATCCCTGGTCGCAGGGATTCAATAAAAATAATTATTAAGAAATAATACCGTAGAAAAATATCAAGCTTTTAACATTGACAATAAATATTGCTTTCCCTGCAAGAAAAAATCTTGAGAATAATTACTGAAATCATAATCAGGAACTACTAACCAATTTGCTTCTTGATAAGTAAAAAAATAAGGAGTCCCATGATAATACTCTCTTCATTGCCATCTTTTTTGGTAAAAAATATACCCCTCCAATAATGTCTGAAGAAAAAAGAGTTTCCAGTAATCCTCTTGAAGACAATATTGCTTTCAATAAATAAAATATGCATCGTCTTCAAACAAAAAAGGAGAAACCTGTAAAGGAGTAGTCACTCAATTTCTTAGTTTTTTTAATTTTTCCCCTTGAAAAAGTAGTTTATATTCAGAAAGTGTATCATCACAAATAAGAAAATTTTCAAGTTGATAATATTTTTCATGATATTTTTTTACTGCTTCTCGAGAAAGACCAGAAGCAGAATTTAAATCAAACTTTTTCTTTAACAAAAGAGTCAAACTTTCCTGATAAATTCTTTGATCATAAGATGAATCTTCACACTCTTCTTGAATTATAGGTAATTCATATTCAAAAGCTTTTTTAGAAATAGGATCAGTTAAATATTTGAGAATAGAATCAATAGAAACCCATTTATCGTATTCGTAAAGAGTAAAATTAGAAGAAATTTCCACCTCACTACCATAAGTAAAAGTAAAAAAATCAGATGATCAAAAATGACTTTTTGCAATACAATGCTCTAACATATGAGGAATTGCTTTTCTTCTTCCAATTAAGGGAGTTTTTATATATATTTTCATGAAATAATGAAACAAATAAAGAAAAGAGGTAAGATTCACAGTACATGAATCCTACCTCATAGGAAATTAACGAGATTTTGAAGATGGATTTACTCCTGTCTTCTTACCACCATTCTTCTGTGTGGAACGACGATGAGAATCAGAAGTAACATCGGTTCCATTATTACGGTGATCAGGATTCGACTTGCCAGTACGGTTAGCACCTTTCTTGCCACCTTCTTTACCTTTTTTTCCGTATTTTGCCATAAGCAAATCGTCAGATAGGGAAATTCTCCTATTTTCTCTGCCTTTACAGAGAATCTTAAAACTGACAAGATAGATTATAACAAAGTCAAAAAAAATATCAAGACCTTTTACAAAATATTTAACTCCCTCAAAACTTGCTCATATTTCGGATAATCTTCCCCATATTGCGTCTGCAAGTACGACTTCAATAACTCTTTCCATCCTCAAAAACTCTGCAAGGTAGTTTCATCAGGTTTCTGCAACTTTTGCAAAAGATCATCAACCTTTTGAGTAGATTTCTTAAGTCTAAAATCTGCCAAACTCATTCTCAACTCATCATCAATATTCTCTGAAATTTTCTCATAATCCAGCTGAGGAAGCTTAAGAGAAACGATAGTTTTTTTCAATTCCAAAGGAGAATTTTCAAATATATCAAGAGGGAAAACAGATGAAGTCTCGAGATTTGCTCTTAATTGATCAGAAATCTGCTGATACAAAAGATCAAAGTCTGACTTTTCAACCTTTTTTTCTTCTTCAAGCTGAAGATAATTAATAAGTTGCTGCCCATAAAAACTAAGCTTTCCCTCATTTAATGTCCACAAACCTTTAATTTGATTATTTTCAAGCGAACTTGTCGCCCAAATACTTCCGACACAAAGATAATTTTTATACACAAACGGTGCATGTAAATGTCAAGAAATCACCTTCAAACCGGGCATATCAAGCAATTGCTCAGACAAGGCAACATCCTTATAGCTAAAACTTGCACGATATCCAGGAAATTGTTCCTTATTGGTATAATAGTGATGAATTAAAGTTAATTTTGAATACTTTTTACAGAACCCTTGAACCAATTGATTGATTTTTCCTGATTGTATCTCATTTTTCTCTTTTGATTGTAAAAGTGCATCAGTTAATATTGATTTTCCCAGTTCATATTCATCATACTTCTTTTCATCAAAATCCAAACAATAAGGCATAAAAAGTATATTTTCTCCCTCTATTTCTCTCATTTCAGGTTCAGTAATAAAAAAAAGATTTCAATCTAGACTTTTTTGTTCATTCCTCTTTTGAAGTAAGTCAAAGACTTTCTTCCCCTCTTCAAAAACAAAAGAACTTCCTAGCCAATCATGATTTCCAGCCAAAATATAGATATTTTTTCCCTGACGATACAAATCCAAAAAAAGCTCAAAAAGTCAAAGCAACGCTCCTCTATCATAACTAAAATGATAAACAAAATCTCCAAGAAAAATCAGATTTTTTTCTTCTGGTTTACTCTGAACAAAAGACTTGATCATATCTAACAATCCATCTCTTACTTTTCCTGTGATATGGATATCTCAAATCAAAAGCATATTTTTTTACAATCTTAAAATAAAAATCACCTAGATTTTAGGAATTTGATAAGTATTTTCAAGGCTGTTTTACAAAGAGAACAAGAGGAAAAATTATACTATCTAAATACCATAGACCAATTTGAATTATCAGTTTAGAAAATGTCTACATTGTCTACTCAATAATCAAGTGGATTTACAATACCTTTATTTAAAAAAACTAGCACATTGACTAGTTTTTCACTTAAATTCTTTTACTAAGATTTTCAGCATCAAAAGCCGATTCCGAGAGCTGATATTCTGAAAAAACACTTCTAATCTTTTCATATTCTGGAGTAAGAAAAGTTATGAGTTCTTTAGCAATTCACATTTCTTGAGCAAATAAAGCTTTCAAATCTGAATTTGGAGATTGATCAAGAATTATCGTCAGTTTTTTCATTTTTTTTAGCTGATTTTTGAGCTGATCAGAATAGAGAAGTGAATACTGCCCAAGTAAAATCAAATGATATGCCTGAGGTTTCTCAAGTAAATACTGAGAAAGTTTTACAGCTTCTTCAAAGTAATTTCCCATCATTAAAATATGATGCTCAGCATCTGGATTATTGATCAGTGAAATCATCATCGGCTGTTCAGCCAAAGCTTTGTCAATAAGTGTCAACTCCTCTTCATCTCACAAAGTATAAATTGAATCTGCAATTTCTTGGTTAATTAATGAAAAGTACCTTTTACCTGGCTTTGAAAGTGCAGTGAAAAACTGATTTTCATCAAAAGGAAAGAAAAGTTCAAAACCTGATTTTATCAAAGGATAATAAACATTTAATTCAGGAGCAATCTTATATCCAATACTTGAAATACCATCAAAAGCATTAAGAAGCGCCACATTTTCAAATCCCTTAAGATCATTGAAAAGTAAAGAAGCCGTTATTTGATTAAGAATCACAAGGATTGAATCAGATTTTTGAATCTTTTTTTGTGCAACAAGCTCAGTGAATGGCCTATCAAGCAAAACAAAATTATCAGGAGCATTCTCCAGCTTTTTATCTGACAAGATCCAGTCAAAAGAAATCTGTTCCTGCTCCAAAAGCTGGAAAAAATACTCGTGAGTTACCAATTTTGAGAGATTTGTACTATGCATAGCAAAAATTTAATTATAAATCATAATTGAGAATATATTGAGCAATTTGTTTGAAGATCGGACCTGCAGTATTACCTCACCATTGATTTGACCTAGGACGACGAATCCAAATAAGTACAACATATTTTGGATTATCCGTAGTCACAATTCCAGCAAAAGTAGCATTAGTCCATCACTCTCCTCCACGATATTTTCCTCTAAAAGCCACCTGAGAAGTTCCAGATTTCGCACCAAGCTTAGCAGTTACGATATTAGATTTTTTAGCATATCCAGGATTCGTTGAAATAATATAATGGAAAGCAGATTTAAGTTTTTCTGTCGTATCTTGTTTGAAAATTTTTACAAAATTATTTTTTTGAGTATAGCTATTCTGTGGATTTTTTTTATCAACGATATTTTGAATAATCGTAGGCTGACGATAAAATCCTCCATTTACCAAAGCAGCATAAGCAGTTGCAAGTTGGATATTTGTCATTGATACCCCCTGTCCAAATGCATTATTAAAGAATTGTGTCATATAGGCAAGATTTGCTTTTGGAATAGTTCCTTCCTTTTCACCAGCAAGCTCAATATTTGTCAATTGACCAAAGCCAAGTTTTTCCAAATAGTTATAAAAAACTGCCTTTCCTAGCTTTTGCACAACTCTCACCATACCTACATTACATGAATAACTAAAGGCGTGCAAAAAATCATGATATCCACGACATTCATTAGTTGCATTTTTGATGGTATATTTATCAATTTTGATAGAACCATCATCTTGATACTTATCATCAAATCTAAGTTCATCAGCATCAAGTCCTATTCCAACTGTAAAAGCCTTCACAATACTTCCTGGCTCAAAAGGAACGGTAATATTTTTATCTACAAAAACTTGCGATCCAACAACATTTTTTGCGATAAATTTTTGCTGACCTGACAAAGCTCTTTCATTCCACTTAGCTTGCTTAAAAGCTCATCCAGAATTAACATAAATTGGAATATCTACATAACTCAAATTATCAACAAGCTGTGCATGTTCTTTTCCCAGTGGAACAAGAGTATATGCATCATTATAATCATTTGGATTGAAGGTTGGAGCATTAACCGAAGCTTTAACCTGACCATTTTCAGTATTCAAAACCATCACACTGATCCAATCTGCTCTCAGAGATCAGACTTCAGCTTTTGCTAGTCTTTCAACTTCTTTTTGCAATCCAACATCAATAGTCAAATACACATCATTTCCATCAACTGCATTGGAAATTTCAAATTCATCAGTTCCGATATTTCCAAACCACGTTGTTGTTCTTCCCTTTAAGGTTCCTTTCTCTCCCTTGAGCACTGAGTCAAAATACTCTTCAATCCCATAATGTCCTTCTCAATCTTTATCTACATAGCCCAACACATTAGACAAAAACTCCCCATACGGATAATATCTTCTCACATAAGGTTCAAGTACTAATGAATAAAGAACTGGTGTTCTAATAGTCTTCTCTGCTTTTCTACTCAAAGTTGACAGCTCTTTTTCGTGTTTTATTTTAAGCTCTCTTACCTCCTGAGCCAAAGCAGGATTTAATCCTGAAACAATCTTGATATACCTCCATTCCTTAGGACTAAAAATTCCCTCAAATCCATTTGGCAAAGGGACTTTCCATTTCTCCAAAAGTTTTTGAACGGTTCTTCTCGCGTTATCTCTATTCCCATCAGTCAAAACACTCGTCACAATACTCACATAATTTCCATTAACCTTCAAATAAGGTAAGTTCAAACCTGATAGTTCATTCAAAAACTCTTGATTAGAAAAATAACCTAAAGAATTCTGACTTCTAATTCCAGTTTGAATTTTATCATTGAGCCTCTCAACAATAAGAGAAAGTGCTTGAGATTTAGAAAATCAAGAGATTACCTGCTGATACTGTGCAGTATATCCAGAAAAATCAAAAGTATCATACTCAATCGAAGCCGCTCCATTCCCATAATAAAACAAATCTGGCTTTTTAGGTAAAAGAGGCTTCCCAGTAAAAAGCTCAACATTTTTGACACACTCTTCTTGAGAAACCTGCTTCATCCCGTTAATTTCACAAAGATGCTTGTAAATAATCGGTGTAATCAGCTGAATAAACCTAGGCTTCATTGGCTGACCTCTCAGAGAAGCTGGCAACTTAAATCTCGGATCAGATTCAAAAGTCCAATTCAACTCTTTTGCATCTACCGCGAGATCATAAAGTGTAATATTTTCAGTCAACTTTACAGGATGCCCACCTTTATCTAGCGCATAAATATTTCATCTCTCCGGATCCAAAAGTGCTTCTTTATAATGCTGCTGAGAAAGCTGCTGATCATACATTTGATGATCAAAAATCTGCAACTGGACTAATCTCACAAGAATAATCACAAACAAAAAAGTAAAAAAGGTAATCAGTTGCAACTCTTTACGAGAAATAAAAGCCTGAATCCATTCAGCTTGAATCCAAGATTGAATCAGACTTTTATTATTTTTATTTGAAGGATTTTTGGTTATTTTTCAAGATGAAAGTCAAAACATCAGTACAAATTAGCGAGTATAAAAGCTCTTAGTATCAAAGCTCGTTTGCAAGGTAAAAGTATAATCTTTGAGCATTTTTTTTACAATAGTTGGCAAAGCTGACGCATTGAGTTTTGTTGTCATTACCATTTTGATATAAGGATTTATCTGTGCATTTTTCTCGTTCCAAGCATAATCTGGATTCTTATTAGGAGCAAGAGTAATATACCAATTTTCAATACTTATAGCCTTATCAAAAAGATTCACCCACCCATCATCAACATTAAATGGCAACTTATACTTAGGATAAAGATCTTTAGAAATATTATTTCCATCACAAATAAAACCTTCTCCTGCATCACACGCCCAAGTATCGATCTCACCATCATAAGTCTTTGAATCTGCAGCCTCAAACTTATGCTCACTACCAGCATCAAATCCCCTTAACTTAAGCATTTGAATGGTATAGCTACAAGTTTCTTGATTTGAGTTGTCCTTACAAATCTTTTTTCTTCTAAGGAAGAGCCTTCTTGTCCCATCATGAGAGATCAAATAGAGCTCCTTTGGATGTGGGTCTGAAAATGCTACAGGTCATTTTCCAAGGTCCTTATCATCAGCATCACCAACTTCTGGATAATTTGAAATATTGGTATTAGATACATGATTCAGTCTTCATTGTCCATCTGTATCTCATCAAAAATTTCGAAACCTTGCTTTATACTGACCATATGAAACAGGCTGATCTTTTGCTGTATCTTCTCTATAATTAATATAATGAAAAGGATCTTTAGTCATAGCTAATACTCATGCTACTACACTCTGATTCCCATAATAAGAAAATGTTGTATAATTTTCATCTCCTCCTGTCCCAACTTTTTCTCTATTAAAGTACTCCTCATAATCGATCGTATAATCCTGAAAAAGGACAGCAAATCTATTCATCACTTCATTGGATTGCTCGATGAGTTGCATTCTTGCATCATTAAAAAGCTTTACCTTTGGTAAAGTCGTCATTACCGAATAAATCGTTGTAAAAAGACTCCCAGAGATAATCACTACTAGGAGTATTTCTACAAGTGTAAATCACTTTTTTTTCATTCTTCCTTTACTATAAAAACAAAAATTGACTTTTGACAATGGTTATCATCAAGAGGAAAAATCAGACTTCCCCTCTTTTTTTATCTTCAATATTTATACTACTTCTGGAAAATAGCAATTATCCATTGATAAGTTGATTGATCTTAGCTCTGGTTTGTACTCCAAATCGACCATATCCAGTCTTTTTCTTTTCCTTTCCAGTTACTACACCATATTTGAGTTGAAATTGATATACTGCTTCAATCGTTGCCTTATCATAGAGTCCATTGATTGTTCCTTGATAAAGTCCCCAGTTATGAAGAAGCGTTTGAAGGGTCTTAATTTGTTCACTATACTGTCCTCTCTTGAAAGATTGCGTAAATGTCACCTTAAGCTCTGTTGGTACGCTCACTACTGAAGGTGCAGGCGTTACTGATGGAGTTGAAGTTACAGGATTTTGAGGAAGTGGATTTTGAGTTGAACCTGAGACTACTTCAGTTTTTTCTACCTTTTTTGGCAAGTTTGACAAGAGCATAAGTCTAAAATCTCTGAGCAAGATTGTATTGAGCGAAGTCAAACTACTAGAGATCTTAGCAGCAAGCTTTTGTTCGATTGCTGGAAGCTTCAAAGATCAATTATTAAGTGCATTTGCAACTCCATTCATTCCGTTGATTACTGCACTCGACTTTTGATCCAAATCTTTTAAATAAGGAGTAAAATTTAGTGTCGTTGTGAGTAATGCTGCACAATTTACTCTTCCAGAACCATTATCAAACATCTTATGAAGTTCTGAGGATTTTTCTTGCAAATCCTGATACATTCCATAGTCAAAATTTTGAGAAAATACATCGTACAAAGCCTTTTCTGACTCTTTTTCAAATTTATTGAGAAAATTAGTTTTGTGGACAAGAAATTTTGCTTGAAGCTCTGCATCCACATTTCCACTCGCTACAATTTCTGCAATAATCTGAGAAAATTGCACATCAAGATTTTTTGCAAGAGTAGCTCTAGTATTTTCAAGATTTTTCCAAAGATTAGTTTGCTTGTCAATCGCAACATTCAAACCAGAAAAAGCCTGATTTACACCACTGATTGCCTTATTAACACTATTGAGAGCATCAATCCTTCCGGCCAAATTTCCAAGCAACTCTTCATTATTTTTGATATACTGCTCATAATTTTTTCTTACTTGAGCAGACTTATTGTAATAATCGTTTTCCATACTGGTAATTTTGATAGCATTTTGATTATAGAAGTTATCAATTCCATTACCAAAGATCAGACTATCTCCACTCGTAATCCCATAACTTAGTTTTTTAATCTCTCCATCAAGTCTAATGTAGTCATTGAGAATTGAAGTTTTAAGATTATTAGTCAAAAGAGAATAGTCTAAAGTCTGATTATCTCCACTGATCACCCCAAGACATACAGCAGCATTAAAGAGCTTATTTTCACTCACTCTTTTATTCTCTCTAGCAATATTGTGAAGCTTGTTTTCACTAGTAGTAAGCGTTTTCAAAAGATCGTTTTTGTGATTTTCAAGTTTACTAGAAAAATTTTTGAGTTCTGAACTGGACATACTTGCCGCAAAAGTAAGCCCCGAACTCAATGCCAATACAACCAACATTCCTAGTCAGATTTTTCTCATTTTTTCTTGTTTTATCAAAGTAAAGAATTACAATAATCTATGAGTACGGTTTTTTAATCCAATTTCAAGTTGAAATCGCAAAAAAAAACAATACAAGTAGACAAAACAATAATTTTATATTTTTTATGTATTTTGTATGACTCTAATTCCAACCATTATTGAAAAAACAAAAGCTTGAGAAAGAGCTTATGACATCTACTCTAGACTTCTAGAAGATAGAATTATCTTTGTCGGAGAGCAAGTTCATAGTGCTATGGTCAATACTATCGTCGCACAAATGCTCTATCTAGAAAAAAAAGATCCAGATAAAGATATCATCATGTATATCAACACTCCATGAGGAGAAGTTTATTCAGGACTTGCGATCTACGATACCATGCAAATCCTCAAATGTGATGTACAAGTAATCTGTACTGGACTCGCAGCGTCTATGGGTTCAATTTTCCTAGCAGGAGGAACAAAAGGAAAAAGATTTGCACTCCCTAACTCAAGAGTCATGATTCATCAACCACTTATCTCAGGAGGTGGAATCTCAGGTCAAGCAACCGACATTCAAATCGAAGCAGAAGAAATGCTTAAAATCAAAGAAACGCTCACCAAAATCATGGCAAAACATACAGGGAATAGCTATGAAAAATGTCTTGCAGACATGGAAAGAAATAAATGGATGTCTCCTCAAGATGCACTAGAATATGGTTTGATCGATAAAATTATCGGAGAATAAAAAATCTGTTTTTAGACCTTGGTGATCTTAATATAAAGAAAACAAAATTCTTCAAATATCCAACAAAAAATTAAATTTTATCACTGCAAAAAATTATGAGAATAGCATTATTTGGGGCATCAGCACGTCCTGATTCTCTGGCACTCAAACTCCAAAGACGTATCATCAGTCGAAATCAGACTTTTTTCCCTATTAATCCAAAATATGAAGAAATTGATGGAATAAAAGCCTATCCGGATCTTAACGTACTTCCTGAGACTCCCGATTTAGTCGTTTTTATGACCAATCCTCAGATCAGTCTTTCCCTCTTGGATCAAGTAGCAGCAAAAAAAGTCAAAAAAATCTGGTTTCAACCTGGTTCATTTGATGATTCTGTAATCAAAAAAGCAGAATCTCTTGGTCTCAAAATTAATACAACACATTGCATGCTCGTTGCTCCGTTCAGTATTGTGGAAGAGTTTGTAAACAGTTAGAATAAATAAATATGCTTTAATTTGAAATAGATAAAAAATGACTAACTTCAATCTCAACACCTATGTACAACACACACTTAAGAGCTACCTTGTAAATTTTCCAAAAGAAACTGAAAGATTTACCATTCTTCAAAAGCAGCTCTCCAACTGAGAAAACATTTGATCAAGAAAAAATTTTAACGGGCATATGACAGCAAGTGCATATCTCATTAATGCTTGAAAATGCTTAAAAATTCATCATATTGGGCTTGATAAATGGCTTGCTCCTGGAGGACATCGAGAAGAGGGAGACAACGAACTCTATCATACTGCCATGAGAGAACTCAGTGAAGAAGCTGGAGCAAACAACTTTGAGCTTCTTGAGCGACACACACAGCATCAAATGATTCCTTTGGATATTGATACACACTACATTCCTCGTAACGAAAAAAAGAATGAAGATGAACATTTTCATCATGACTTTAGATTTGTTTTTGTCTTAAATTCAGATCAAAAAATCAATCTCCAAGAGGAAGAAGTTTCTGGATATGAACGAGTTTAAGCGGATAAATTCCCACAAGATCCTTCTTCTCAAGCTATTCTTGCTAAACTCCAAGACCTCAATCTTCTCTAAAATTATAATATAAAAAAATTAAAAAATCTGATCAAAAGTCAGTATTTACCCTCTTTTCTTGAGTATATGAAAATTCTTGTTGGTCTCTCTTGAGGAGTTGATAGTGCGGTCTCTGCCTACTTTCTCCAGCAACAATGATATGAAGTTGTTGCTGGTTTTATGAAAAACTACACTTCTGATAGTGGAACTTGTACCACCTACAACGATTCCATCGAAGCCATCAAAGTTGCTGAGCACCTCGGCATCGAAATCCGTGCTTACGACCTACAAAAAGAATATCAAGAAAAGGTTATCGACTATATTTTTTCAGGATATCAAAAAGGAATTACGCCAAATCCAGATGTCCTCTGTAATTCCCTTATCAAATTTGATGTTTTTCTTGATAAAGCCTTGAATGAAGGGTTTGATAAAATCGCAATGGGACATTATGCAAGAATTTCTGAGGACGAAAATGGAAAATTTCACCTACTTCGTGGAATTGATCATAATAAGGATCAGACTTATTTTCTTTCTTGACTGAGTCAATATCAACTCAGCAAAGCTATTTTCCCTATTGGAGAGCTGGAAAAATCACAAGTAAGAAAAATAGCAAAAGAAATCTGACTTCCCAATGCAAATCGCCCAGATTCTCAAGGTCTTTGTTTTATCGGAAATGTACCAATCAAGCAATTTCTCATGCAAAAACTCCCAATCAAAAAAGGAGCAATCAAAACCTTAGAAGGCAAAACCGTTTGAAAGCACGATGGTGCTTACTTTTTTACTATCGGACAAAAACAAGGTCTCGGACTCAATTTCAAAGCATATGTTTATAAAATCGATATCGAAAATAATACTGTCTATGTAGGAGATAGAGAAATCCCTGAGCTGAACTCCTCTACCATCAAGGTTAAGAATCGACATCGAATTTGAGAAGAAAAATCAGTTTGAACACGTTTAACCTGAAAAATTCGCTATCGTCAAAATCCGCCTGTAAACTGTATTTTAACAAAAAAAGAAAAATCTGATTTAACCTTTGAGTTTTCTTCTCCTCAACGAGCCATCGCACCAGGTCAAGTCTTTGTTGCTTATGAGTGAGACGAATGCCTTGGGTGAGGAATAATTGACTTGACATTTTAATTAAAAAACGTAGTATACAGAAAGCAAACAAAATAAACCTCTAAAATAGAAATCTTATGAGCAACGAACTCAAAAATTCATGGCGGTGGAGACATGCAAGGAAACTCAGGCGTACACTCTTTTTGAGTGGAGTAACATTTCTAGTAAGTATCTTACTAGAAAGCCTGATCTTCAAAAATCTGCCGATAATAGCTAGTCTAAGTATCTTTCTAATCTTTATACTGATTTCTAGTACTAGACTCTATCTGCAGTATCGACAACTCTGTGCTCTCTACGACAATCTTCCTGTAGGTGCAAAGAGCAAAATGATCAATCATATCAGAATATTAGAACATGTTATGCCCTTTATCCTGCTAGGAGGAATCGTCATCGTAATCACCTATGCTTTTTGCATACTACTTTCACTCTAAACAGAAAAAGGACTTGTGTATTTCACAGGTCCTTTTTACCAAACAAAAAAAGAAGTCAGACTTTTGACCTCTTTTCTCTCTATTCTGTGATTCAAAATAGCAAAAACTAACTATACTTCTATAAACTATCCAATCACTTCTTTTCACATATACGGCTGAAGTACTTTTGGAATTCTGATTTTCCCATCTTTTGTTTGATGATTTTCAATCAATGCAATCAAGAAACGAGGAGTCGCAATTGCAGTATTATTGAGGGTATAACAATATTTGATATTTCCTTCACTATCACGATACCTAAGATTTAATCTACGTGCCTGAAAATCCAAAAATGCAGTTACTGAATGCGTTTCTCCATAGCTATTTCTTGAAGGCATCCAACATTCTAAATCTGCTGAATTATATTTCCCAATTGCTAAATCTCCAGTACAAAGCTGTAACTTACGATATGGAATTTCTAAATCTTCCAAAACAGACATTGCATTTTCAAGCAAGATATTGTAGTATTGATCCGACATCTTCTCATCAGCTGGCAAAATCACCACCTGTTCTACCTTTTGAAACTGATGCACTCTATATAAACCTGCGGTATCTTTTCCATAAGTTCCTGCTTCACGACGATAACAAGTAGAAAAACCTGAATACTTCTTTGGTAAATCCTTTTCATCTAAGATTTCATTCATATGATAAGCAGTTACAGGTATTTCAGAAGTGCCGATCAACCATTGATTATCTCTTTCCATCCAGTAGGCATCTTCCTCTCCTCCAGGAAAATATCACGTTCCAATCAAGCATTCAGGATTCACAATATTTGGCACTTGCATAGGAGTAAATCCTCTTTCTACAAGTCTTTTCAAGGTATATTGCAAAACCGCCTGTTCCAAGAGCATTCCATCTCCTTTGAGAAAATAACTTCTAGCACCTGCAAGCTTCACTCCTCTCTCCACATCAACCATATCATACTTTTTCATTAGCGTCATATGATCAAGAGGATTAAAGTCAAAATCAGGCTTTTCACCTACCACTTTTACAACAACATTTTCACTATCATCTTTTCCTGCGGGTACATCAGGATGAAGTGAAGTATTTGGCATCTTCAATAGCTGATTTTGTAACTGTTCAGTCACATTTGTATGCTGAGATTCAAGTTCTTGAATTTTCCCTTTAAGTTCCTTGGCTGCCTGATAATTTTGCTGAGCTGCAAGCTGTTTTTGTTCAGATTTAGTTTGATCAATTTGCAGCTGCAATGCTTTTCTCTGATCATCTAGAGACAAAAGAGCTTCAAGATCAATCTTCATATTTCTCTTTTCCAAAATCTGCTGATATCCAGCCTTGTCTTCACGCACTTTTCTAAGATCTATCATTCTTGATTCAAAAAAAATTAAAAATCTGATTTTTTCTCAGTTTAGCTTTTTACCTCAAAAGTTCAAATGAAAATAACAAAAATCTCAAAAAAAGTTAAAATCAAGTATCTTAAGTCAGTCTTTTGAACTTTTTTTACAAATATTAAATCAAATGAAGTAAAATTTATTTTTTTCAAAAAGATCTTGAAAGCGAATCTCCTTTCACTACAATAATCAAACTTTTATGAGTATAAATACAATTATATATGAATCTAGATCAAGCAAATCACATCGAATACGAGCTTTACCTCAAAGGACTTTCAGAAGAGAACATCCGCAAAATCTCAGCGGATCTAGAAGAACCTGAACGAATGCTCCAACATAGACTCAAAAGTTTGGAAGTTTTTCATAAATTAGAAAT
Source organism: uncultured bacterium (assembly GCA_963517005.1). Classification (GTDB taxonomy): domain Bacteria; phylum Patescibacteriota; class Gracilibacteria; order Absconditabacterales; family Absconditicoccaceae; genus HOT-345. The sequence continues at coordinate 71,240 of CAUQDZ010000003.1, read as the reverse complement.
GCCAAAATTCTGACCTGATATCTCAGATCTAAATTTTGACGAACTCGTTTATTATGCAAAACCAAAAACCTGATCTCCAACCTATGCAAACGACCGAGATCAAGTTCCTGAAGAGATCAAAAAAACTTTTCAAAAGCTAGGAATTCCTGAAGCAGAACAAAAATATCTCGCAGGAGCAGGAGGGCAATTTGATTCCACTTCTGTTTATCACAAGATCAAAGACCTCCGAGCAAAACAAGGAGTAATCTTTGAAGATATGAAAGAGGCAGTAATTAAATACCCAGACCTCGTTCAAAAATATTTTATGAAAACCGTTCCTATTAGCGATCATAAATTTGCTGCACTTCATGGAGCTGTTTGGAGTGGAGGAAGCTTTGTCTATGTACCAAAGGGAGTAAAACTCACTCAACCCCTCCAAGCTTATTTCCGTATGAATACTTTGGCTGGAGGACAGTTTGAGCATACTTTAATCATCATCGAAGATGATGCTGAAGCCCAATACATTGAAGGCTGCTCTGCTCCAAAATATAATAAGATTTCTCTTCATGCTGGTTGTGTAGAGGTAACCGTTGGGAAAAACGCAAAAATGAGATATTCTTCAGTAGAGAATTGGTCTCTAAATACTTACAATCTCAACACAAAAAGAGCTATCGTTGAAGAACGTGGACTCATGGAATGGATCGGAGGAAATCTTGGTTCTGGAGCAACCATGCTTTATCCTTGTTCAGTACTCAAAGGAGATTATAGTAAATCCGACAACCTCTCTGTCGTTATGGCTTCCAAAAGACAAAATCAAGACGTTGGAGCAAAGGTTATCCATCTAGGGAAATATACCACTTCAAATATCATCTCAAAATCCATCTCTACTCAAGGAGGAATTTCCACCTATAGAGGACTGGTAAAAATTGGTAAAAATGCCACAGGAGCACTTGCTGGAATCAACTGTGATGCACTCATTCTCGATGAAAAATCAATCAGTAAAACAATTCCTGTCATCGAATCTGAAAATGCAGATGCGATTGTGTCTCACGAGGCATCCGCTGGAAAGGTTGATGAAAATCAGATTTTTTATCTCATGAGTAGAGGTCTAGAGGAAGAAAAAGCAATGTCCTTGCTTGTAAATGGCTTCATCTCAGGAGTTGTAAAACAATTACCTCTCGAATATGCAGGAGAACTCAATAGGCTCATCGAACTCGAAATGGAAGGAAGTGTAGGATAAAACCTCACTTGCTTTTTTACTTCATCAAAATCTTAAATATGAACACAAAAATAAAAATCTGATTTTTTTCTCTTTTTTCCCTTATTTCAATGATTTTTTGATCCACACATGCCTATCAAGAACTCATGATTGAAGAAGTATGAGGCAAACCAATCAGAGTCATCAAAGTGGTTTTAGATGGAGAACATTTTGTCGTTGCATCTCCTGCCTCACTCTGAGGAGATACCACAGAAAATCTCGCTAAAAAAGTCTGAGGGAATACTGCCATCAATGGAGCATTTTTTTGTCCAGATGACTACAGTAACTGCAAAATCAATGGAAAAAGAGTAACCCATACCATTTCTGAGAGAGTTTTCCTCTGAGATGGAAAATCACGAAGCCCTTTTTGGTGAGATACAAGTATTAGAGCAATTTTTTCTTTTGACAAAGAGGGAAAACCTTTTTTCGTACAAAAAAATAGTGGCCTCCATGATGAAGGACTCCGAAGTAACATCAACCAAGACAAATTAGATCAGATTTATTTTGGAATTTGAAATTTTCCAGTGTTGTTACTAGAAGGAGAAGATGTTGTAAAAGCCTATGTCAACTATATTGACTCAAAAATGAGCGGAAGCGCAAATAGAAATTTCATTTGTTCCACAAAAGATTGAAAAACGGTGTATATGGGTGTTGTTGGAGGAATTAGTGTTAAAAAACTAGCTCCTTACCTAAGAGATCACCTTGGATGTCGAAATGCACTATCATTAGATGCATGAGCAAGTACTGCAATGGTTTATGAAGGGAAAACACTAGACAGAAGCCCAAGAACAAGAGTAATGGATGCCTTCGTTGTTCTAACAAAAGAGCAATATCAAAAACTCACTGGATCAACTCCCACTTGACAAGCGGAAAAGATCAATGGTTACCAAGGTTATATCCCTACAACCGAAGACTATCAGAAACTCTCAAAAATTCAGTCTTCAATTGACCAAATTTTCCTCATCTACGGAAAATCTAAATATAAACAACGTTTTATCAATGCTATCCGCAAACACATCAAACAAGACCTAGAAATATCAAAAAAACGACTCTACAATCAGCTTCTTATCTCACTTTATACTATCGACACGATGAATTAATGCAAAAAAGGCAAAAAATCTGACTTTGAACCTGGAAACTCTCCTGACCTCAGGCTATTGATATGATTAAATCAGCTCTTAAACTAGGATATCGTACCATCGATACTGCACGAATTTATCATAATACTTCAGAACTCGCCTCTGCAATCAGGGATTCTTGAATCTCTAGATCAGAACTCTTCATCACCAGTAAAGCTCGATTTGATTTTGTCCCAAATTATCACAAGCACCAATTTCAGACTTCAGATTTTTTATATTCTTTACGACAAGAAAGATTTGAAGTGCACTTAGAGCAACTCCAAACCAATTATTTAGATGAACTTTTACTCCACTGGCCTACACGAGAGGAAAACGACCTCAATTTCTTATCATTTCTCGCTCCTTATCTCCAAAAATGAATCATCAAACAAATAGGAGTTTCAAATTTCCCTCTCCCCTACTTACAAAAACTTTGGTCTCGTCTTCCCTTTCCTCTTTCTTGCAATCAAATCGAACTTCATCCCTGCCTTTTTGATCCTCAAATGCTCGAATTCGCACAGTCCCATCATCTCGAAATTGTAGCCTATTCTCCTCTTGGGCATGGACATTTACTCAAAAACCCAACAATTATTAAAATTGCAAAAAAACATCAAGCAAGTCCTGCACAAATTTGCCTTGCCCGATGTTTATCTCAGTGAGTTTCAGTAATCTCTAAAGCAACCACCTCAGAAAAACTAATTCAAAATCTGAATTCAGAATTAATTCATCTCGACAGTCAGGATTTTAACCTTATTGCCTCTCTCCCAAAACACTATCGTTATAATAATCCGCCTTTTTCTCCAGCTTGGAACTAATTTTTTTTAAATTTTTCAGACAAAGGTGCTGACTGAAGATTTTTTGCATCCAAAATAGAATCAATCAAAATCAACGTCTCCCCTAATGCCCTCTTATTTTCATGTAAAAGAATAATATCCCCAGGCTTCACCTTGAGCAAAGACTGCTTCATCTTTTCACGAGATGTCTTTTTATCCCAATCTCTCGTATCTATATCCCAAAAAACTGGTTTCTGATAACCCTTTTTTTGTAAATAAGTCAAAAAATCTGAATTCAATCCTTGCTTTACCTTTTCACCATACGGATAACGAAAATACTTCGTTTTCAAATGTCCAATCTTTTCAAAATTTTGCTCAGTTTTTTCTATACTTTCTTGAGCTCAGGATAATGTATGATAATTCCTAAAATTTTCATGACGATATGAGTGACTTCCAAGTTCATGTCACTGTTTTTCTATATCATTTGCTACTGAACGATATTTTGTATCAATATTTTGTCCCACTCGGAAAAAAGTCGCCTTTTGTCAGAGAGAATCCAACATTTTCAAAATATCCTTCGTATAACGATTTGGACCATCATCTAGTGTAATAAAAACTTTTTTTGCACTCGAAACCTGCAAGTTATCAATTTTTGCACGGATCGTATCTCTTTCTCTCAAAACTTCAACAAACTCAGAACGAAGTCAGGTTTTCAATCCTGATGAACATTCTAGAGGTGTTTCTAATGATGAAAGTCCCATTCCAGCAGCCATTAAAAGATATTTTGCCTTCATTCTCCTGAATACGAAAACTAAAACAATTATTGTATATCATTTTCAATAAAAATGTCAAGTATATTCATAATAATTTAGCTTGTATCTAATTATTTTTTAATTATAAAAAGAACCTTTAATTACTGAGCTTTTAATGAATCAAAATCCACTTATTTCTATTGTTATTCCTGCTAGAGTTCAAAATTGCCAACTTTTGATCGGAATTTTGCAATGTTTAGAAAAGCAAACACTACAAGACTTTGAAGTTCTCATTGTTTGTGATAGAGTGTTTTCTCAAATAGAATGGGAAATTTTCAACTACATACTCAATATAAAAATAAAAAAAGATCTAAAAGTCAGACTTTTTTCTCATTTGAATAGTGATTTTGTTCCAAAGTCCATATGAGGAGCCTCATATGTAAGAAATTTTGGTATCAAACATGCAAAAGGAGAATTTATCCAACTTTTTGATGATGATAATCGCTTTGATCCAGATTATATCCAAAAAGCACTTGATCACTACAAAACAATGAGAAAACACTTTCAAACAGAAGTAATCATCACGCCAACCCTTTACTACAAAAACACCCCTCAAATACAAAATCAAGGCTTCTCAGGATACAATTATCGACTTGCTAGGCCAAAGATTCATTTTCTCAAAACAGAACAAAAATATGCTCAAATCCAAATGTTTAGTGGGAATTGAGTTTTTTGAAAAGCTGAACTACTCAAATCAACACTGTATGATGAGCAGATCGCCCGAATCGCAGAAGATCTCGACTTTACCTATCGTTTACAAAAATCAAATAAAAAGGCAAAAATTCTGACTTTCTCCGACTTGAAAGTTTACCATTTTGAAAGAGAAAAAACTATTCTCGAACAAGCTCGAATCTGAAATCCCACATCTGCTGAACAAAAAATCAAAAACATATTCCTTCGACACAAAAAACATGCACACTGGATTCAGCTTTTGATTTTTATTTTGCGAAGTTCTCGAGGAATTAGCCTCTGGCTCTCTATAAAAGCACTTCGCTATTGAAACAATCAAAAATATTGAATCACAAAAGCAATTTGGCAAGGTTATCTAAAAGGACGAAAAATATTAATACCTTAATCATATTGTGCTTTTTATGAAAAAGACTTCGGGATCTGATCTTCCGAAGTCTATTTTTTAACATAGGTTAGTCTTTTACTTCACAAATCTATCTCTATCTTTAAGTGCAAAAGTCTCATATCCAAGGTTTTGCCAGGAGAAAGGCTGATTCTTATAAGCTCTAAAGAGCATCAAGGCTGTATATTCTCTCAAAAGAGGATCATCATTGACATCTTTTTTAAGAATTCAAAGTTCTTTCGCTACTTTTTCATACTCAGAATATCGTGTCTTAGTTGAAGTTTTAGTTTCATCTAGATATGATTTGAGAATCATTCTAACAATAGTCGCACTGATTTCTTTTTTTGTAATTTTGTCTTTTGGTCTAAAGTTTCCATGTGCACCTTTCATAATCCCGAGCTGATAAGCTATTGTGATATATTGTTTAAGGGTTATATTAGCATTTTCTAAATCTCTATAATTAATTTTCAAGTTCATATCTGGCTTTCTACAAAGCACATTAATCGCAAAGTTTGAGAAAATTTTAGCAGCTTCTTCTCTAGTAAGGTCATCTTTTGGTCTAAAACGATCAATACTATCATACCTTGTCATCTCATAACTTCGAAGAAAGCTTTGTGATTTCTTAAATTCCTCACTGGTTTTGAGAATTAAAGAATTTTTGATCTCCTGAAGTGGTCTACGATTATAACACTGTCCATCAAAGATAGTTGGATTGAATATTTGATCTTCAGTAAATATTTCTCCTGTAATTTGAGCAGAATGATGCTCAGGATCAAGATCTATAATTTCAATGGTATCTGATTTTTTAGGCTGTTCTTTTAGTAAAGACGAAGTTCCAGAAACTTCTTCTCTTTTTGGTTTATTTTTAAGCTTTTTGATTGCATCTGCAAGATCAGAAGTAGCCTTATCCAATTCTATTTGCGTTGCAGTTGGATTTTTGAAAATTTTTTCAACTTCAGATTTTACTTTGAGCATATAATCAATAGAATCTTGCGTTTTCCTTCTAATCGTTTGCGGATCTGATCAGATTTTAATCTGCTCTTTCAAGGGATCAGCATCAGTAATTTCAACAACTCTGAGAGCAGTCGTATCTGCGGATTTCCCTCCATCCGAAGCAACATAAGTGATAACATAGCTTCACTTAGATGGATTTTGTGGATCTAGTCCTTGCTCCTGTGCATTATGAATCAAGGTTCCATTAAAAACTTTATCCTGTCCTCCAACATATTTTACAGTGACATCATCAAGCTTGACTGGATTTTCTTTACGAGAAACAAGAGGAGGAAGCTGATTGATAATAATAGATTTAGTCCAAATTCCTTGTATAGTTTCTGAGTTATAAGAGAAGTTTCCAAGTTCATCCCTAGCTTTGAGACAGATTTTCTTACCATTATCTGATTCAGACTTAAATGTGCTAGTATATCCTGTACTTCACTCAGGAAGTACCCCATAATCCTGTTCTTCACAACTATTTACAGCATCAGTCAACTTATAACCAATTAAACTCGCACCTGTTTCATTGATACTTCCGCTCAAAGTCTTTTCTCTCGCGAGCTCTGGAGTGATACGATCAAAGGTAATCTCAGGTCAAATAGTATCTTTATAGATATAACCTGTTGAAAAAGATTTGATAAGCTCTCCACTATAGAGAATAGATTGTTCAATTCTGAATTCATTTTTCCCTTCTGGAAATGACTCTATAGTTCATGGGACTTCTGACCATTGATCATTAGTACAAGTTGGGTGCCAAATTGGAGCATATCCATCATTTACATATTTCAATGTCAAATCTCCAGCTCCTGCATGACAAGTACCACTAAAAGAGAATAAGTTCGCAATAGGTCTTCCTATATCTTTTGGACGAACTCCATCAGCATCTGTAGCTTTTCTTCGCATATGTTCTCCAGTAAAAATTTGTGGCAAATTCTTAAAACCCACATGAGGATTTGGTTTGGCAGGTTTAATATTTGCATAACACAGTGGCACTTTCTGATAGCTTCCATCCTCATTATGAGCAAAAAAGAGTTTTTGCCCTCCAGGACAAAAGTATCCTGGGGAATTAGGAGTTTCCGAAAGAAGTTGATCAGATTTTTCTGAGTTTAACATTTCAGTAACACTTCGAACGATATTATCAGCTCGCTTTTTTGGGATATTCATACCTCAAGTGGTTATTTCTCATTCACTCTTGAGATAATTCATGATCTCATCATAGGTTTTCTGAGATCAATCACTATTGAAAAGCGTTCCCTTTGGAAATGGTCAAATAATTTGAGAATAAATATATCAATAGCCTCCAATAGAATCACTATATCCTGCCTCTATAATATGATGATCTCCCGATAAAGCAAGAGGCTTCATAAAAAGAGCTGCTGCATTCTTTATAGACTGGAAAATCAATTTATTATCAATTTTCAACTGAAGATCATCATCAGCAAGTCAAAAATAAAGAAATTCAGCATCTCCTGTTGTCTCAAAAAAATCATATAAATTCATAAAAACAAAAGGAATCCTTATATCATCTTTACGAAGAATTTCAATTTTATTACTATTTACATATCTATAATAAGGGAAAGAATTATTTTGCCAAAGATTAGTTAATCAAACAAAATTAAGGGAATCTTGATAATAATCATACCCCTCTAAAATCATTTTATAATCCTCATCTCTATGCGATGCTTTAATTTCAGAAAAACACAAATGTTGATCTCCACTCAAAAAATATGATCACTCGTCACACTTCCAATGCTTATCGGGAGAGAGGTGAGAAAAATTTAATGTCGCCCCCCCCCCTCAATCTTGAGAAATACCAGTTGCAAAGCTAAAACTTTGAGACATCAAAATCATCATAAGAACAAATGAAAATAGTCTTTTCAAATTCATATTATATTAGCATAAATTTAAAAATCTCCACAAGTATACTACAGAATTAAAAAAATTACAAATTTTTGAGAATTTTTTTTCAAAATAGTCATTTTTTTAATTGAATCCTGTAAAGGCTAAACTTCCAAATCTAATCCTCAAAAAATCCCTTGATTTTACTCTCAAAATATTCATACTCAAATATAATTTCATTTCGTCAAAAAAAACTATGACAGATCTCAAATCCTTTCTCAAAACAACCCCAAGATATCTCAATATCCTTACCCAAAACGGTATTTCTAATATCAAATCATTTTTCAACTATTTCCCTAGAACCTACGAAGACCGTGCTTCCATCCAGCCGCTCAACAATCTCCAAATCAACGAAAAATGAACCACAGCTACAAAAGGAAAGATCATCTGAAAAAAAATCATCCGCCGTGGATCCAAAACACTTTATGACATCACTTTTGCAGATGAGAAATGAGCTTCAGGAACTATTTCAATTTTCAATTCTGGATACCTAGCAAGTAAAATCCTTGAAAATCAGCGATATATTATCGTCTGAAAACCAAATTTCAAATATGGGAAAATTATCTTTTCTCATCCTGATATTGTTCCCTCATCTGAGAGCTGAGATATTCAACATTTACATAATTCTGGACGCATCTTCCCTGTATATTCAGAGATGAACGGTATTAAACCAGGACGATTCGCTCAAAAAATCCGAGACCACCTCAGTCAAATTCCAGACTATTTTTCTGAATATTTACCAGATCAATTCCTAAAAGACTTTTCTCTCCTCTCAGTGACAGAAACGATCAAAAACATCCACTATCCTGCTTCTCATCTACTCAAAAATCAGGCGCTCCACAGAGTCTTTTTTGATCGTTTACTCAGAGTGCAACTTTTCTCACTTATGAACAAACAAAACTACCAATCCTCGACCAAACAAATCACCTCAGACCAGCAACGAGAAGTTCTCAAAAAAATGCTTACTCTGCTCCCCTTTGAGCTGACCACAGCACAAAAAAAAGTTGTAAAGCAGATTATTGACGACTTCCACTCTGGGAAACCGATGCTTCGTCTTCTCCAATGAGATGTGGGGAGTGGGAAAACCATCGTTGCGACACTTGCGGCTTATTATATCCACACGGTTTTCTGAGGGCAGACCGTTTTTCTCGCACCCCTCGAAGTTCTTGCTACTCAGCACTATCGCACTATCGCAAAATTTCTCCTTCCTCTCGGCATCAGAGTCGAATGTATAACGGGATCTCTAACTAAATCACAAAAAGAAAAAATCAAATCTGACCTCAAATCTTGATCGATTCATGTCATCATCGGAACGCATGCCCTTTTACAAGAAGGAATTGATTTTCACGATCTCCAATATGTTATCATCGATGAACAGCACAAATTCTGAGTTAAGCAAAGAGCTTTCTTCAAACAATTCAATGCCCCTCACATCCTCCAAATGTCCGCAACCCCTATCCCAAGATCCATGGCAATTGCATTTTTTGGAGAATTCGATGTCTCTATTATCGACCAACTCCCTTCTTGAAGACTACCAATTCAAACAAAAATCATCTCAACTAACGAAGAAACGAAGCTCAAACCTCGAATTTTAGACAAAATAAATAAAAACCAGAAAGTCTTCATCGTTACTCCTTTGATCGAAGATTCCGAAAACCTAGATGAAGTCCTCTCTGCTCAGTCTACCTTTTATGAAATGCAAAGTCTCTACCCAGAACTTGATTGAAAAATTGGACTTCTCCATGGTAAACTCAAACCCTCTGAAAAAGAGCAAATCATGTCCAACTTCAAAAATGGGAAAACCGTAATGCTCATCTCAACTACCGTGATCGAAGTTGGAGTTGATGTCCCAGAAGCCACTATCATGATCATCAAAAACGCTGAAAGATTCGGACTTGCCCAACTTCATCAGCTCAGAGGAAGAATCTGAAGATCCTCGCTTCAATCCTACTGTTTTCTCCAAACTCCAAAAAAATCCTGAGACAGCTATAATCGTCTCAAAGCAATGGAAGAAACAACCGATGGATTCAAACTCGCTCAACTTGACCTTGAAAATCGCTGATCTTGAGAAATTTTGGGTACCATGCAATCTTGAATCTCAGATATCCCTATTGAAATCCTCACTGACCTCACCTTTCTCGAAAAAGTCCAAAACGGAGCCCATTGGCTTCTCTCAAAATACCCAAATCTCGACTGACTCCCTGAACTCAAAACCTTTCTTAACGAAAAACTTTGAGATATTCTCGCATAATCAAAAAAAAGGAAAAAAGTCTGACTCTTTACCTCTTTTTTTAATTATAAAAGTTGATTATTTTTTCTTTTTATAAAACGAAACAATTTCAAAAATATTTGGCTGTAAAAACTTCAATTGCACAATCCACTCCTTACTCCAAGGCAAATAGATATGAGAAATCAAATTTTTTCTCGGATCTTCAGTAAGTTTTACCCCATTTTTTCTATATCGCTCAAGCTCATCAGGCAATTTCGCTACGATCTCTTTTCCTTTCTCTTCGACCTCTTTTGTTCAGTGAAAACAAATTTTTTGGAGAAGCTTGGCTTTCTCAGTTCCAGCTTCTTCACTGTGCTGATCTAGTACATGAAGCAGTGCCTTTTTAGTAAAAAGTATACTTGTTCTTCCTACTGTTTTTTTATCAAGAATCTCTGTACTTGTTAATTCTTCCAAATTATTCCTCATCATTCACATATATCACCGTACAGTAAGTAAAAATACATCCAAGTATATTCACTTTTTACAAAAAAGCAAATTCTCCTCTTGCAATATCGCAGAAAATCACTATTATTCAGCTGTCCGAAAAATCATATCACACATACATTTTTTAGTAATCTGAAAAAAAAGACATCATGTCTTTGGAAATCTCAGATAACTGGAAAAATGTATTCCTTTTAGTGATGTGATTTACGGACACCAAAGATTTATGGTGTCTTTTTTTATAAAGTAAAATGGCATCAAAATTCAGATTTTTACTTTTTTTATTCAAAAAAATGAAACAAAAACTATTACAAGTAATTCTTGGAATAACACTTTTATGTTTTTTATTTACAAGTTTCGAGATTCACGCTTCTAATCAAAGAGCCAGTAAAAATCAGACCTTTTCATTTGAAAAATTCAACCAAACACTAGAATCTCTAAAATCAAATCGTAACCATGATAGACTTTCTGCTCAAATGCGAAATACCCTACTTGATGAAATCAAAGAATTTTGAAATCATGTGATAAAAAATGGAGCTAGTGATATGAATCAATGTTTAACCTCAGACAAAGGTAAAGTGAAGTTCCAAGCTACCACAGGAATTCTAGAATATTGTAATTGATCATCTCGGACTCGTGTGCCATCAAAAACGTTTGAACCTACCGAAGTAGAGACAGATCAACAAGGAATTCAAGTCCGATTTTATATGCACCATAGAAATACAAATTTTCCTGACTGCCCAGATGGCTATGGAGAAATTAGAAAATGAGAAACAGAAAATGGTGCTTTTAGAAAAAACTGGAGATCCGTTCTTTGTTATAAAAAAATAGAAACAAAAACAGTTCCTATCTGAAGTAAATGCGTAAAAGACTTTTGGAGTAACTGGCAAGATGGAATTGAATTTAGTTTAAAATACAGAGAAGGGAAAATCAACAAAAATGGGGTTTGTATTTCATCAAACCAAGAATGAGAATTACGTCAAAGAGTAGGGACAGATCGAGATGCACGAACAAGAGATCTTCCAATTTCTGAATATAGCTACTAATTCTCACAAAAGACCTCACTATTCGAGGTTTTTTTATCTAAAAAATCAATAACTATAATTACAATACTCAAAATAAAAAAACTTGACTTCAATAAAAAAAACATATAGTGTAAAAATCCTGTAACTCCACAGGAAACAAAATAAACAACTATGGATAGAAAACAACAACTTCTCTCTCTATTAATCAATGGAGAGATTGAAAAATCAAAACTCTTCAAAGAGTTCGAAAGAATTCGAACTGAGGGACTAACTCGCAATCAACAACAATTCAATTCGAATTGGGAAATGATTCAAAAAAAAGAGCAAGTCTACGGTGATGTCGGATTAAGTGGACAACGTGATGATATCTACACAAGCTATCTCACAAAAAAGAATGCTATCATCATCAAGTATGAAACCCAATGCAATCTCTACAAAAGAGCCTGCAAGCTACACATTGAGGAAAACTCATTGTTTTGTAGTCTAACAGTACCCATGCCATACGGCTTAACTACTGTTGAACAGGGAGCTACACTTAAACAGTACTCATCTAAAAAAAGCGATGCTGTCGTTGTAGATCTCGCTGAAAAGAAATTTATTCTTTTCAATGCAAAACTGACTATCCCATCAAAATTCCTAGGATGTGATCCCACACAAAATAAGGAATTTGCAGACTGGATAATGGACTGCTTGAGAGGAAATGCTCTTTTCGCAATCTTTCTCGCAACCGAATGGGCTTCCCACCTCAATTACGAATTCGACTAGAAAGCATCAAGCCAAACTCACTCTGCATCAGGGTGGGTTTTTTGAAAACACAAACTTGCAAAAAAACAAAATCTGACTATAATTAGACTATTTAGATCCTTGCAATCAAAATGCTTCTTCAAGATGTTAAAATTTCCAATCTCCTCAGTTTTCCTTATTATCCTGATCTCAAACAAGCCGAAGCAATTTCATTCTTCTCACAAGGTTGATTTGAGGGACTCAGAATCCTGATAGGAAACAATGCTTCATGAAAAAGTAATTTTGTCACTATTATTGAGGAATTTTTCTCTACATTAATTTTTGACTTTAACTATAATACAGCACATCTTAACGACCCAGATTTTCCTCTCAAATCATCCATTTCTCTTCTCAAAAACACTACTCAAAACCTCCATCCCAACACAAAACACCCAGAAAAAAGCTCTAAAATTCAGATTTCAATCCAACTTTCTCCCAATGACTTTGAAAATATTTGATTTGTCTGTAAGTACCACAAAAAGCTCAATCATCTCATTCAAAAATACTCAAATCTCCCCCTAAACTTTTCTGCGTATTCTCTTGCCGAGATTCAAAATGCAAAATCAACACTAACACTTACTGCTACATTTGATGAAAAGATCCAAGAATTTTTCATCGATACAAATCTACTAGACAACTATGATCTTTTCATTCTCCAATGTATCCAATACCAAAAACTTCTCCAAATTCTCATCACTATTTTCAATGAAAAAGAAAAAAATCCTGATGAAAGAAAACGATATCTCCTCAAAAAAACATTTGCCATCATCAATTCGCAAAGAGATTCTTTTCAGTTCAATAATTTTATCGAGCCTCACGATCTCATCAACGATATTCACTACACCAAAAAAAGTCTCTCTGGTTATGCAACCACCATTTGAAAACTTCGAAGTATTTTTGAAAACTTTTCTCAGAAACAACTTTTAAGCTGAAATGCTCCAGAATCTGATATGCAAAAAAAACTAGAAAAATCTGATTTTTTTCTCTCATTATCTTCTACTATTGAACGTTTCTTATGAAAAAAAATCCTTGTCGAATATATCAATCATTCCATTTCCCTCTCCCTTCAAGATCAAAGCAAAAGACCTATATATTTCAGCGAACTCAGTAGTGGAGAAAAGTCTCTTTTAATGATCATTTTTGCCCTTTATGGTAATGATCTCAAAAATGGTTTTCTGATCATCAATGAACCAGAGCTCCATCTTCACCCTCAAATTCAAAAAGAACTCGCACTCTTATTTGAAAAACTCAGTCAAAATCAGAATTCTCAATTCATTCTTTCAACAAACTCTCCTCTCTTTATCAATGAGAGTAATATCACTAATGTTTATAGAGTATTTAAAGAAGAAAATCAATGATCTCAGATCATTTGTCCAAAAATCAATGTTGATTATGATGATGCAACACTAATTCATATGCTCAAATTTGAAAACCTCTCAAAAATCTTTTTTGTCAACAAAATCATTCTTGTTGAAGGAGATACAGATGCTTATTTTTTCAGTTTTTACCTAAATTATCTCAAATCTCTCCCCGAGTGGAAACATAAAATCCACGATTACGAAGTCATAAACATCAATGGAAAAGGATCAGCAAAAACCTGGATCAGATTTCTTAATAAATTTAATATCGCAAACTTTTTTATAGGAGATCGAGATAATACCGTAGATTATGGATTTTTCACAAAAGCAGAATTGAATAAATTCTATCTTCTCGCCAACAAAGCTATAAAACAAAGAGAAAAGCATGATAAATACACCGATTATTACAACAGACTAGTAAAAACAATTCTTACATTCAGCCCCAAAAAATACAAAGCCATCATCAAAGGTATTGAAAAATTATACAAAGATAACATCTTTATTCTCAAAGAAGGAGCAATCGAAAGCTATATTTCCGTAGAAAGGAAAGGACTAGGACAAGTCGCACATTTCTGCAATCATAATTTTGAGGAACGATTAAAAGATCCTCATTTTGCATCACAACAAAGAGAGCTTGAAGAAATTATGCATCTGATCTTCCAATAATTTGTGCAATATCATCCCAAGTCAACTCCTCTAGCCTCTTTTTAGCCAAACTTTCAGGAATCACAAAAATCTCTCTACCTTCCTGTTTTTTTTCTATCATTTTCGCAATTCTCCCAAGCGTTTTTCTACTATAGGGAGCAAAAAGATTCAAAAAAAGTTCTAAAGTCTGAAATTTAACAGGTTCAGACCTTTCTTTTTTGATAAATTTAACTAGACAGCTCTTTACTTTAGGTGCAGGAGAGAAACACTTTGGAGGGACCATCTTAAGATACCTCACTTCATATCACCAATTCAAAAGCCACCACAAATATGATTTCTTTTGAGCAGAGGAAATAATTTTTTGTCAAACTTCGTCTTGTATCATAAAAATTCATCAAAGAAAACACTTCTCTAAAGCTGTAAATAGCTTTCTAAAAATAGGAGAAGTAATATAATATGGCAAATTTCACACTGCAAGTGTTTGTTCTATATCTTTTCCAAGTACTTGAAGTTTTTGAGCAACATCAACTTCCAAAAAATCTCAAAATACAATCTGACTTTGCACTAAACCAGCTTCTCTCAAATGTGATTCCATAGTCAGATCCTTCTCTACAACAAAAAAATCCTTAGAAATATCTTTAATTTTCCTTGTAATTGCTCATTTTCCTGGACCTATTTCCATAAGAGCTTTCGCTCTTGTTTCCTCATACATTTTTGCTATTGTAGATCCAATATAACTCCTCATAGCACTGTCTTTCAAAAAATTCTGCCCCAAATAAGTAGACATAACTAGACAAAATAAAATAATAAAATCACCTATTTTTTTAAGTATTCAAAACACCATACCATAAAAGATTCTCTTCATTTATAGACTGATTTTTCATCTTTTTTACCTGTATCCAAGCTAAAATCTTTTTTTCATCTCAAATCTCAACATAATAAGCAATTAATGCGTCAATAAAAAGATCAAGCATTCCTATTTCTTGAACTTTTTTCAAATATATAAGCTTCAAATAAAGAGATTTTTGCTCCAAAAATTCTGAAAACCCCTTAATAAAATAATCGGCAAGTTCTTTATCTCACTCAAGTTTTTTCAAAAGTGTCAATCAAAGTCAACTTCTACCTCTTACCATTTTAATTACAAGTTCAATAAGATCTCAGTTTTTATCAACACTTTTATCATACAAAAATTCTTTCATTTGCTGAGTAGACAACGGAGCAAATCTAACAAGTAACGCCCTAGAAAAAATCGTTGGCAAAATTGCAGACTCATCAGATACTGTAGCAAAGATAAACCTATGCTTAAGTGGTTCTTCACAAGTTTTTAGAAAAGCATTCATAGCGGCATTACTCATCCTTTCCAAATTTTCGATCAACAAACATTTTTTACCACTAAAAGCAGACTGCTGAAGCCAAGAACTGATTTCTCTTACTCCTCTATTTTCATAAAGCCCTCCATTTGCCAAAGGAATTGTTTTTTGCGCTGATGGAGTTTCAACAGCTAAAGTATGTGTTTTTTCAAGTTCTTGACTACAGTCTTTTATCAACAGCAAATCTTGATATTTATAATTTCACAAAAAATTCTCCAAAAGCTCAGATAAAAAGCTAGCCTTCCCCAGCCCTTTTTCACCTACTAATAAAACAAATAGAGGTTTTTCTTCCTTCTGATGATGCTGCAAAATTTTCTCAATAACATTTCTCGCTTCTTCATTACCATATCGGACCATATTGTTTCATTAAGAATCAAAATACCTTTCTTTATAAGTTTTTGTCAAAAAAAAACAAGGAAAAAGAAGAAAAAAATCTGACTTTTCTGTCTATTTTTCTTTTGTCAATGATTAAGTAATTTCCCAATAAAATCGCAAGAAAAAGTCATTATTATTTCGGATTTCACCTTTACTTTTTAGCTCATTCCCTTATACTTTTACCAAAACCATTTACCTTTAGAAAACATCAAATGTTTAACAAAAAAACACTTTGACTAATCGTGCTTCTTATCTATACTTTCACACAAATTCTCTCTGCAACAGGAACAATTCAACGAAATCAAGTATTTGCTGCTGAAAATAATCAAAATTCAATGAGCAATCTCGTTGCTGTTTTAGTTGATGAAAAAATTTACCCTCAAATTGAATCTGATCTAAAACGATATGCGACACAATATATTCAAAAGAAATATTCCAATAGTAAAGCACTTATTCTCAAAATCAACACTTCAGAATACACAGCACCTGAAATCTCCAAAATGCTAGAAAATCTATATTTTAACGGAGAAAAATGAGTATCTAGCCAACTTATCGGGCTTATCATGATCTGAGAAATCCCACTTCCTGTGCTCAAATATCAAGATTATATTTTCCCATCCATATATCCTTATGTCGACTTTTTGGAGCAAAAATACCTCTGGAATGAAGAAGCTGGCTATTTCCTCCAAAATAAAACTTCCTGACAACCAGAAATTTGGCATGGATTAATCAACTTTAAGACCGATGCAAACAAATACCATAACTTTTTCCAAAAGCTCAAAAAATACTCTGAAAATCCAAGCCAATTTGTAGATAAAAAAATCCGATATGATGATTTTATTGCACTTCAAAACAATTTTCTCCAAGAAGCAAACAGTCTCTACAAAAACAAAAATCTTTTTATTGAGGACCTCATCTACCATCGCTACACTAATCTCCTATTCAACACTCTTCAAGATGACAATACTAAAGAAAACGACCAGCTCATCTGAGATCTAAGTCAAGCAATGAAAGAATTAGGGGATAATACTCCACTGCCAACAAACCCAGCAAAAACACAAACAAAAACACCAACCGCCTTTCTCAAACAAAAAACAGAAAGTCTGATTAAAGACTATAATTCTGCCATCAGTACAGAATATCAAAGAACAATCAACGATAACATCAAAGCTTCAGATAGACGAAGTGCTACTTGAGCAGATACCCATTACAAAAAACTCCAACTCAAAGATACTCTCCTCCTCTGAAATGAAGAAACTGAAGGACTTATCAAATCACTCAATGATAAACTTGAAAACTTCGTAGATGAAAAAGTCAAAAAAGAAAAATATGCTATGAAAACGGTCATTCCTACCGAATATTTTACCAATAAAGATTATCGTAAAAGTTTTTTACTTCGATCATGGTATTTCCCTGAATTTAGAGATACTTTTAGATTTTTCTATTTTGGCCAAGATGCAAATAGCATCCAAAATGCAGAACAAGCCTCTATTTTTAGAGGAACGTTTAGAAATTTAGAAAAAATCTGATCTTATTCTGCTATCATTTCTGATCCAAATAATCCAGCAAAAACTACCTCTGATCAAACAAATCTCAGTTCTAAAAATCTATGAGCCTCTTATGATCTCTTCTCTACACAAGTGCAAGCCAATAGAGCATTCAATGTCCTCAAAACAGAAGAAGAATACAATCTATACAAAAAAGAAAAAACATATGCAGAGGTTAAATATCATTGTACAAGAAGGCGATTCTGATTAAAACGAAGTCGAGTCCCTTGTGCAAAAGTTGAACGAGCTGGAGTCGGGAAATGTAATCCAAACTCTTCTAATGACAAAGACCAAAAAGATTGTGAAAATTTCGAGCAATTTGGAAATAGAATCTGGGGAGGTGCCACACCCCTAAATATTCAAGGGATGGAAGAACAAAATCCTCACCTAAAAACAAACTATGATCCAAAATCTGCTCGAAAACCAATTTTTAATATAGCTGGAAGTCTTGCTCTCAAAAATGCAGAAACTCCTGCAACTTCATTTTTGTGATTAAATCATTATATTTCTCCTACAAAAACAGAATGGGTAGAAGGAGCTATAAAAGATCCTACGAATCATATAACATTTGACATTGTTGATTTTTTCAAGCTAAAACTTTCACCTGAATTAATATTTAAAAAACTCTCTAATTCTTCATTTATTCTTCATAAACCTAAATTTTCTAGAACAGATACAGAATTTCGCTATCAATATAAAATTATAGATTCAACCATTAAACATACGGCAACAACAGCAGATCAATTGAATGGATGAACAAGAAAAAAATATGAAGAAGGAACTGAAAATTACAACAATTACTTGCAACTCTACTCTTCGTTAAAAACTCCAACTGAAGATCCATCTGGAGTCCTCTTTTCATCACTATCAAAAATCGAAAGAGAATTAAAATCTCTAAAACAGATAATTCAAGATGCAACAACCAAAGATCAGATTAAATGAATTATGACATGAAATAATCAATCAGAATTTTCACTTCTTTTTAGTGGGATCAATAAACTATTTAACGATTATAACACAATTATCTCTCAAGATCTTAGCTCAAATTTTTGAAACACAATTGATAATATTAAATTCAGACAAATTGAAAGAAATCCAAAATTATCACTCCATTCTTCTCAATATGATCAAATTTTAAAAAATTTAACATCTTCAAAAAATTTTATCAACAAACAGATTCCTATTTCTGAAGCTATTTTTACAAAATTTGTAAATCTTGATAAATTAAAAAAAGAAATCAGATCAATACTTGCAACAAAAATCTCAAATATCGAAAATAAAATTACTCTCCTTAAACATGAGAATACACAAAACCAAAATGAAATAAATCAACTCAACGAAATAAAAACAGAATTAAAAAATGCAGAGATAAGACTACAAATAATTGATCAAGAATTCACCAAAGCAAACAAAATTTCTGACTGTGAAAGTAATCATGAAATTCTTGCCTCTACTCTAGGAAAACAACAAAATATTATAAAAACCCCTCTATCAAACACACCAAAATGTCAAGAAGATAATAAATGATCATCAAACGAAACTTCCACAGAAACTCCAAATAACTCACTCAAAGAGCAAATCGAACTCCTCAATGAAGCAGAAACAAATTTTAAATGAACTTTTATTTCAGACCCTAATAATCCTTCTGAAAAAATTGAATCCATCAATGCGACAACTTATGATAGGCCCATCGATTCACCAAGATACCTCAGTTTTCAAGGAGTTTGAGGTCATGATATCAAGCTCATCTATCCAAACCTTTTCAAAGTCGAAGCATTTAACCTAACAGGACAAGGACTAACCCTTAAAACTCCAGGACAATTCAAAACTGCAATCAAACAATACCTCAATAATAAAGTCCAAGAATATAATAAAATCCTAGAAAAAGAAAAACAACAAGCTCTAATTGAGACTATTCAATTTAAGACACTAAAAAGCGTAGATCCTCTTGCAGCTCCAAATCTAGGAGTTCGTAATTATAAACCATTCACTTATGATGAATTACTCAATGCACTCTGAGGAGAAAAAATGCTAACAACTCTTGCCTATCTCCTCGCATATCACAATTCTCCAGTGCCTTCTAGAGCTTATTCAGATCAGATTCTCCAAGATCTCAAGCTTACAAAATCAGCCTTCGATATCAATCATAAAATTGGTAATATTTTATCTGATTATTTAACACAAAATAGTACTTGAGCACTCGATCCTCTCAATATCTCAGGACTCAGCCTTCCAACACATGCAAAAAAAGGATATGAAGTCGGCTATATCAATTCCAGTGATAGTGATACCGTCCCTACACAAGATAGTCTTCCAAACACAAACAACCAAAATTCCAATACCGATATTTCATCTAACACTTCAGATGAAGAATCGCCCCTTACAGATCAAGCTCAAAAAGATGAGTTAGAATGCTGATTTAAGTACAACGAGACACTCCTCCTCTTCGATGTCTCAAAAAAGAATTCTCCTTGGCTCAAAGGATTTCAATGTCGATGGAAACAAGTCAAGAAAAAGCCTTTTGAACTCTCGCTTTCTCGAGATAACAATTCACTCTTGGAAAAACTTATTAAACCTGAGGACCCAAGCACTGATAATCAGATCACCATCAGCACCCCAAATCCGACACCATCATTTTGACCAGACAAAATCATTGGTACAATCCTAGAAAAAATCAGCTTTAAACCTTCTTCTACTGCTCTTACGGTAGGAGAAAAAAATACAACAAAACTGATCTTAACTTCCCCTGCTTCTCAAAACTACAACCTTGCCCTCACTTTCAAATCAACCTGAGAAAATTGTTTGCTCATTGAAGGAAAAGACACTTGTGGAACGCCAGTATCAACAAGAGGTACTGTAACCTCAGCTGGTCGAGAAATTCCACTTGATCTCACAAAAACTAAATCCTGAAGATTTCAAACTTCAATCAAAGTCTGTGGGGGAAATAACGAATGTGGACAAAAGACCTACACTTTTTCTGCGACTCCAAATCAAATTAACTCTTTTAACATTGATATCTGAGAAAAAAGACAATTTGCAGCTGGAGTCTATAGCCTAATTAGGTTGGATGCTCTAGATAAATTCAAAAACAAAATCCCCAGATCTCTTACTCCTTATGAACTTACTGCAAGTAAAGGTTGATTTATTGTAGGTTGAATACCTCAAAAATCAGTAGAAGTCAATGATTTTATCAATACTAATCTCATTTATAGAGCAGATCCAAAAGATATAGGAACTGTAACTTTTACTGTAAAATCAGGAAAAAAATCTGACTCCAACAAAATCCTTGGTCAGACTGAGGGGAAAATCCTCCCTGCTCACCTCTCTATCCAATATCAAAACAAAGAGCAAAAACAAATCGACTATCATCTCAATACTCTTCCACTCTATACCAAAGATCAAAAAGTAAATGAAAACCATACTCTAAAACTACAAATCAAACTTTTAAATCAAAACAATCAACCACTCTCACTCGATACGAGAGCTGCTGTCAGAACTGAGAAAAATCTGATCAATCTCATGACTTTAGATTCAAACGGATCTTCTGCAAAGTTACTTGAAAACAGTAACCCTGTCCTCAAAAACGGTCAAGTTGACCTTTACCTTGTTCCAAATGGAACTGCAGGATCTGAAACACTATCTATCTCAATACCTGGTCTCAAGGAAGAAAAAATAAAAATCAGAATTCATCCAGGTCCTCTTGCAAAAATAAAAATCCAAATGGAAAAAACTCTTGTTCCTATCTGAGCTTCTACTGCTTGAACGATCAACCTCAGTGATCAACGAGGGAATCTTCTCGAAAAGGAACAAAACATCAGACTCAACCTCATCAGTAACGAAACAAAAACTAAAGATATCCATATCACTTGAGGAAAAGTAAAAATTTCTACCACCATTCCAGAATGAGCAGCTCAGCTCCAACTTCAAGCTATCGTTCCTGGAACTACTATCTCAGACAATACTTTTATCAAAAGTAAAACAAACTTCCTTTCTACCGCAATTCAAAAAGGATTAAATGTAATGTATCTCAATCTTTTCGGTTCAGACCGATGAAATCAACGA
Organism: uncultured bacterium; assembly: GCA_963517005.1. GTDB lineage: Bacteria > Patescibacteriota > Gracilibacteria > Absconditabacterales > Absconditicoccaceae > HOT-345. The sequence continues at coordinate 49,461 of CAUQDZ010000003.1, read as the reverse complement.
GGATATCAGTCAGAATTCTCGTCTTATGCGGAAAATATCATTGCACAATCTGACAAGACACTTGCTATCACTACTCAACTTATCGATCTCAAAAAACTTGCTAAACCAAGTCTTGTTTTGCTTACAAAAGGAAAAATTCAAAAATCTGAAAATATTCCGCTTTCCTCCTCTCTCGATGGACAAAAAATCAAAATCTCACTAGGAACAATCGGAGAAATCAGCATTTTATCTCCTTTGGACAGAATCGTTCAAACTACCAATCTCCAAGCATCCATCAAAAATGCTTCAGGAAATCCTCTTATCATCTCAAATCTTGATGAAAACTATCAGTTCAAAGACAAAACACTCTTTTCTCGTCAAGGAACTCCTCTTGCTTCACTCAGTAATGGCTTAACTTTTACTCTTACAGAAGATGAAGATTTTTGAATAAATCGTTGGAATATGCTCTTGAACTGAGAAGTAATTGCTGATGTGCACTTTCCTTTGATGAACTTTACCCTCAGTCAAGCAAAAATCGATAATCCAAACTACACATTTGATTCTACCTTCCAATCAGGATCTACAAATATCAAAGCAAGTGCCCTTTTCAATAAAACAACCCCACTCTCTGAAAATTATCAAGGCTACGACTCTATCCAAAATAGTGATACTCTTGATAAATACATCGGTTTTAGAGGAGATTTTAAAAATATCTCTCACTTCGCAGCTGGAAAAACTGTTGGAGAGGCGACTGTTCCTTTTGGATCAGAATTTTTGATCAATATTTGAGATCCTCTTTTGGAGAGAATTTCAAACAACAGCAACATTCCCAACACAAATCACAATGGAGGTTTAGAAAAACCTATTTATTCTGATCCAAACAACGAAATCTTCAAAGTCATCGATATCGATTATAATGCTGATGGACTCAAAGATTTGCTTATTGTGTATCGTGATGGAACGATTAAACTCCAAAAGCAATATGCAGACCATACTTTCAAAGACCTCGAAACACTTATTCTCACTGCACAACAAATCAAAGCAATCTATGTAGGAGACCTAGATGCCAATCGTTATCAAGATATTCTCATCCGAACCTCATCAAATCAACTCAGAGCCTATATGAATCAATGAGGAAAGTTCCCTGTTGATTGACAGCTCGTCTGCCTCAATACCAACACCACAAAAGACGAGATCAATCCACAACCACAATACCTCTCTGGCGTTTCTCAGTTCTTCCTCGAAGATATGAATCTTGATAAAGCTTCGGATCTCGTGACATATGACACGCATTGAGACATAAAAATCTTTTATGGAAATGGCCCTGCTAATAATCATTCCTACCTCTCGACAGATCCTTACTCTTGTGATCCAAACTGGCATCAGAGACAAAAAAGCAACATAAATCTGGTTCATACAATCGGTGTTCAACTCTCCAACGATAAGATTAAAGACAAAAGTATCGTTCGCCGAGCTGGACTCATCTCTCCATCAGCTCAATCGCTCACTGACAAATCTGCCTGAGAAACCAATCAAAGTATTCAAAACTCAATTCCAGCTGCGCTTCTTGCACAAATCCAAAATCCAGATTCAAATTTTGATCCGAAATCCATTATGAATATTGACAAGCATTTTAATGCAAATCAATACGCTGGAAATACGCTAAACAACTTTGAAAAATACATCAATAGTCCTTTTGAAAAAAGCCTTCAAAACGATGGTATCCCTACACAAGATCAAGCTTATATTCAATTAAATAAGTTAGATAATTCTGACCAAGTCGAAGCATACAAAACCTACCAAGACCTCAATTGAGGAAACCTAATCAATGGTGATCAAGTCAAAATCACCGTTCATCTGATAGCAAAAACAACAAAAGAAATCAGCTTTTTTGATACTGTTGAATGACCATGGAACCTAACCATCAATAAACTTGGTAAACCACAAAACTTCAAAATTGAAAAAGGAGGAGATTACCAGTTTCATAGTCAAATAGGAAATTATCCATATGCCATTTCCTTTATACCTTCTGCAAATTCAGAACTAGTACGAAGCTACACTGTTAATTACAAAGATCAAGGAAATGCATATAAAATCGCAGTTCAGGACGAGGATATCCTTGACTATCAGTACAAAGCCAGAAATACTGGAGTCCCAAGCATTATAAAACAAGCTCCAAAAGACTGAGAAAAACTTGATGGTTACCCTGATATCACGATTTCCCCAACTGATTGATGTTTCAAACAGCAATCTATCCTTTTCAATTCCAAGAAAAATGCAGCGAAATCCTACAATCTTAGCTCCATAAACCTTCAACAGCTTTCTGATAGGTATGCTGAGGATCTTTCTATTGATCAGAAAAAACATCAAGACAAAATCAAAGAACAAGCCGCCTCTGCTAAAGAAAACGGAGTCGAAAGTATTCCAGGGCTCTCTACCATTGGAGAAAAAATAGCAACCAAAAAATTTCTCAAAGACACTCGAGACAATGCAAAAGAAACCTGAACTTTTGACCTTGGTAATATTGATATTCTCGGTTCTGCACTCTGAAAACTTGGAATCGATATCGATAAGATTGAGGGACAACTAGATAACATCCAATCCCAACTCACAGACATCGCAAACAAAGCTTGTCATGGATTCAGCTTCTGAGGCAAAGGAAAAAGTTGTAAAGGACTCCCTGTTCCATTCAATCAAGCATTCCTTGGACCATGAAAATATCATATCATGGGATGTATTCCTCTTGAACCACTCACTCAAACCCTCGGGAAAGGAGTTCCTGTCTTCCATTTCCCTGGCACACTTTACACCCCAGTCTGACCGATCCCAATTCCACGAGGACTCAAAGGACCTGATGATTGATTTCTTCGAGCCCCTGGAGGGATTCTTCCATATGACTCACAAATTAGAATTTATGCGATGCCAACACTCACAGCTCAACTTGGACTTGCAATCTGTGGTGGACCTTACAGCATTGGAAAAGCAATCCCTTCTCCCTTTGCAGATCTCGGAGGAAACTGTATCGTAGCTTCAGTCTCCATTCCATGTGGATGAGAAAATAGTCAAAATCCTGACTCAGAGAGTGATAATACACCACTCCATAGTTGGTCAAAATCCTACTGATCAACCAATGTTTGTAAAAGTCCAGCTACTCCTTGATCAACTCCATTTCGTGCTGTACAATCTACAACCGCTCAAAACAAAAACCGACTCCAAAAAGTTGCTGACAATCTAACAACACCAGAATCAGCCTCTTCATCATCCTTTGACCTCGGACTTATCAATATCGACCAAGAAGTAAGTATTATTTCTGAAGGTGAAAACACCATTGGAGGAGTTCAGATTTCAGCTCCTGATATTACCAAAAATAAAATCTTATGAGGAATGGAAGGAGGTGTAATGAAATTACTCGCTGGATTTCTTGACAAACAACTCGAATATACAAAAAACAACCTTCTCCGCCGAGAATTTAATCTATACCTTCCTGATTTTGACAAGCTCCAAACACAAATCAAAACAGCAGCAAGAGTACCTGGAAAACTAGCAGAGTTAAATCAACAAAGAAAAATTGAAAAACAGCTAGGAAAGAGCATTGATAAAAATGAAGGACTCAAAGGGTTATTCAAATCTGAAGGAACTTGACGAGTAAATGCACTCAAAAGCATTTCTCCAAAAAAAGATGCTCTTGCACAGATCAATCTCCTCAATGAAGATAACATCTTCTCAAAGATGAAATCTCTTTTCAATGAATCTGAGATCATTTCAATACGTACACAGGATATTTTTATCAAGGTACCTCGAATTTACAGTGAAGATATCGAAGCTTACAAAAACTCACTTCTAATCTGGAAAGATACCCAATCTGAAACCCTTAAAGCTTGGAAAACAAAAATCGAACAAGTTTATAACTCTTGTCCATCAGAGCTAGCAAAAGCAAAAGCCTCATGAGATCAAGCTAAATTTGAACAAAAAGTCAAAGAATGTAAAGTTGCTCAAGAATCAGCACAAAAAATCATAAAGCTGACTCAAAACTTTAATAAAATCTCAGAACAAATCAGAGAAAATATCATAGTCCTTGATAAATACAAGAGATTCCCACTTGAACTCTACGAATATATTCATATCACAGAAAAATATATTGCTGACCTTAGTTCTGTCATTACTAACTTCTTTGGATATCTCAATTATTGGATGGATCTCAATGCTACCAGATTCTCACAATATGTAGATGCAATTGTTACGATCCTCGCTATTGTCAAAACTTATCAGGTGATCATTGATTTCTCAGCAAACCGAGGGAAAAAATGTGGAAAGTGTACGAAAGATACCTATGATCAGTACACTTGTAAACTCAGTTTTCTCTGCTCTGGAATCTCACTTGATCCTCTTCCAATTCCAAATATCAAACTACCAAACCTCACGATCGATCTTTCGCATCTTGATTTAGGGCTTGATATCGTACTTCCAAACTTCAGGTTCGCTCCTCAGAGTATTGATCTAATACAACTACCAAACCTTCCTCAACCACCAGCAATAGGACTAAATCTGAATATTGATTTCGAGATTCCTGATTTACCGATTCTCCCAGAACCACCTGATTTACCACCGCTCCCATCGCTCATTCCAAAAGTAAAACTCAGTTTACCGATTCTCCCTCCTGCTCCAAAAATCCCAGAACTTCCAAAACAAATCACTTCAATACTCAAACTCGCAGAAAAGCTCGGTCAAATCTATTGTATTGTCAAGCAAGGATTTGGACTCGTAGGAGAAGATGCAGTAAAAGCAAAAATCGAGCAGATGACACAAAGATCGTATAATATTCCACGAGTTGACGACCTCGATCTCTGATCTATCATCCAATCCCAACTGCGAAAAACTAATCTCAAAGGAGTTGATTATCAGATTGATAGTTATGTCAATCTCCAATATAGCTTTGATCAATTCTACGCATTCCTCAAAGGGGTAACTAATGAGATCAATAATGCCTCTTCGGCACTCACAACCCTTGCTAATGAAGGTGTTTGAAAACTCAATGACCTTTCAAGCAAAGCTGAATCACTAGCCGATGAAGGAATAAATCGGACAGAACAATTCACAAATCCTAGTATCAATGTAAATATTGGGAAACAACAAACACGAAAAAATAATACAAAAGCTGACCTCCTTGCTCAGTTATCAAGAGCTCAACAAGGAGTTCACTCTCAAACTGAGAAAGACCGCATTCAACAGGTAATCAATCTCACACAAAAAAACACTACCATCACTTCTAACACCCCACAAACTCACAAAATCCAATCAGAACTTGAAAATCTAATTGCTCAACACTCACAAAACTCACTTCAGCTTTTAGATCTCATCAAAAAGGATTATAAAAAATTCCTCCTTACTCTTGATGAACACAATCAAACACAAAAACCATATCAACTCACTTACTCAACTTCGTTTCTCAATAAAAATGCAGAGCTTGAACAACTTCTCTCAAAAGAAACTCCTGCTCAAGCCTACATTCAAGCAGAACAAAAAAACGTAGATGGATATCTCAAAGCTCTCAATACCCACAGTCCAACTGAATTGAGAATGAATCAAGATATCTATAACAAATCAAAAAACTACCTCCTTGCGATCAAAGACCAGATCCATCAATTCAATTCACTAAAAACCAGTCAATATGAAGGATCTCTCCCACTACTCAGCAAAGACGGGCAAACTTCTACTCAAAAGCCACTCCTTACCGCAACTACCAACGCTGCTCCTGCCAAAAACTCAGTTGTCAGTGCAGATTATTCAAGTTTTGTAAAAGGAGTCCTCGTCAAAACTAACGATAAACAATCCACTATCAATATTGTAAATTCCGAGTATAATTATGAGAAGTTTGGAGGATATTATCATCAAGATATGAATAATGATAAAAAATCTGATCTCATCACTCGAGATCAACACACCGTATGGATTAAATATGCTGATGATGCTGAAAACGGAACAAAAACCTACAATAGCAAATACTATCTCCTCTCTCCATCTCTCAAAAAACAAGGAAAAACCTATGAATCCACTCAATGATCAGCATTCAAACTTTATGATACTTATCCTGAGGTCAAAAACTTTGAACTCAAGGGACAAACCTTTGACTCACTCAAGTTTAGCCGAAACCACCAAGTACAAGATGCTCCTGATGGATATCTAATCAGAATTGCAAATCATATCGATGCTCAAAAAGAAAAGTTTAATGCAGACTCCTATCATTATGCACTCTTTCTACCTCAGTCTAATACACAAACTGGTTCTAAACTGGAATATCAAGAGAGCAAAAAGGCAAACATCAATTCACTCCTTAATGCAAACTTTATCTATGCTTTGCAAACCTATAATCCTTCATCGGAAAATTTGATTTTTTCTCTCTCAGAAGTTCCTCGTGAACGAAGCTACCTCCAAATTGCCACTCTAAAACTCACTGATGATACCTATCACATCGCATCACCATGGTCCAATCAGCTTCTCTGAGGACGTCAAATCCTAGGTGATACCGAACCACCAAAACCTCATATCTCCCTAATCAGAAAGACAAAAAAGACTATCGCCGATCAAGGAACAGATATCAATTGATATGTAGGGACTTACTACGATTTGAGGATCGAGCGAGAAGATAATGTCCTCATCAAAGATGCGAACATAAAACAAGATAATAAAATTCTGACTTCCAAGATCATCAATGCTCAAAAGTGAGATATCTTGCTAAAAAATCTCTTTTTCACCTCTCCTCAAACACTCAATTATGAAGTGAGTGCCACTGATAGTGAAGGGAACGAGGTCATAGAACAGATTTCTCTTACTATTGAAACACCATTGATTTCAATTGAGAATATCTCTCGTCTCTCTTGACGAAAAGAAGGGCTTAAAAATCCTGTTCAAATCAATGCCCTCCTCGATACTGATATTGATAAAGGAACAGTCACTTTCCAAAGAGAAAGAAATCAGACACTAACTGACATTTCAGCACTCTCTGGTGGTCAAAAAATCACCAACTTCCCAGTGACTACGGATCAAACACAAGTCAATGGAGCTTACTTTGATTATGGAAATCTGATCGGAATGTTTTCTCCGTCAGGAAGTCTCTATGGAAATATAGATTCTACCAACGGACAAATTACCATCCTTCCTGCATATCAGACGAAACTCAATCTTGAAGTCAGTTTTGAGAAACATTACCCAATTGTAAACCTTATGGATGGCAACAAAAAACTCTTCCAAATCCTTCTCAAACCTGAAGAACTTCTCGGACTAGAAATCAAAAAATGAGAGCTTACACAACTCTCTTCGAGAAGATTTGGAGAATACCAAGGGGGGAAACTACTTTTGATCGACAATACTCCAATTCTCTATATTGGTCCACAAGGTCAGCTTGCTAGCCCACAAAATCTTTACGCTACCTATCATTTTGACGAAAAAAGCCAAAGCATAACCTACAAAATTCACCTTCATCGCTTTGGAGAGGAGGTTGCATCAGTAAAACTCAAGGTTAAGCCGATGTAATCTCCCTGCCCTTTTCTTGCAAAAAGCCTAAAATTGACTATACTTAAGTATCTTTATTCTCAAACAAAACCATGAGAAAATCAGGATTCAAACCTTATCTCAAAACACTAAACTCTCAAATTTTTACCAAAATAATAAAAATCTGACTTTTGAGTTTGGTTTGATCCATTTTCTCTTTTTCTTGATTTTCTTCTGCCAATACTTACAACAACTGCTCACTCTTTAGCAAAGGAATGCCAACTACAATCATTGAAAATCTAAAAAAAGATCCTATTGTGACTAGTTCTGCAATTCCTATTGAAGCCATAGAAAAAGCCGTAGAAAACTTACATTCCTATTGTTGCAGTAGTGAAATTCTCTCAAAAACAACAAAATCTTGTATCGAAACAAAAAATAAACGAGCAAAGAATCCTCATGTTCCGGAATCAGCAGCACTTTTTGATCAATTTGTAGATGTGCAGATGCGCCGTTGGACCAATGATCTAACAAACTATCAAGGAGTTCTTCCAGATAAAAATTTTGCTGATTATCTCAAAAAACTCAATGATATTATGCTTGATCCCAAAGGAGCATTCCCCCAAGTATTTCTTTCCGAATATCCTAAATATTGGAGATATAATGATCAAGAGATACTTCCTACCTACAAAGATCAATCACCACATGACTTTCTCCAATCCACAAGAACCTCACCTGCTTTAACAAAGGTTTCATCACGAACCCTCAGATCAAAGCTACTTAATACCTGCTCTATCGCTACTTATCTAACAATAATGCTTGATTCATCCGCAGAAAAACTTGTTCCTGACTTGACAATAGCTGCCCCTCGCTGTGCTACGCTACTCAATCAACACATTCAAAAACAAATGGATCTTCTTAGTAGAATCATCACTTATAAGTCCAACAAAGCCTCCAACGATGCATTTCAAGACTATGCCATAACCTACTTCTCCTCTCGCCTCAATTTCCTTCAAACTCAGATAGATAAGACCAATACCCAACTCCTCTCTACCTTTAGACAAATCCCTTATCTAATCCCAAAATGTAACTAATTTACTTCTCTACTCTTGATAAAATGATAAAAAAAATTGTATTCTGATTTTTGATTTCGTTTTTCCTTTCTTCTGTGACTTTTGCATCTCTTGCCAATACAAGAAATGACCTCCATATCATTCCAGAAAGTCAATCTAGCAATCAAGAACTCGATCAAAAAGTCAAAGAAATCGCAAAAAAACCAGGTCAAGTAATAGAAACCTATAATCAACAAGCCGAAGATCTTTCAAAAAAGTGAGACTTAGGATCTGCTTTCGCCACTTGAATCTTCAATCGAGATCTCATTTTGCTCTATATTGCATATCTCGTGCAATTTCTCTCACAACTCGGGATGCTCATCTGATGAGTTATGGTCGTATATGCAGGATATCTCTATGCAGGAACAATCTTTAATTTTGGTGATGTTCCTTGAGCTAAAAAGGCCATCACACAAGCTATTCAAGGAATCCTTGTTATCACATTCTCTTACGCTATCCTAAAGATCCTCACTTCAATGTTTATCAGCTAAATAAAAAACCCACAATAATGGGTTTTTTATATTTTAATCAAAAAGTTCTACAATCTTTGGATCCCTTCCTTGAACTTGCTGAGGATTTCCTCCACCTTTAAGACCAAGTTTTTGAGCAAGCTCCTTAGCATTCGTCATCTCATCAGTCAAAATCAAATAATTCCCCTCCGCTGTAAAAAAACAACAATTCTGACTTTCGAGTTCATTTTTCACTATTCCAGCAAGCATTTTGAAATTAGTCGTAGAAGGAAGTAACATTATCACTCCAAAATCAGCATTCGACTTCTTTTCTCCTGACTTTAACAATGTAGTAATAACCTGAGTTTCTAGAGACTCAACTTTAGACTGAGCTTCCGTAAGCTCCTTTACAAGTTTTTTGGCCTTTTCTGGGAGCTGACTTGCTGCTTTAACTTGAAGTTCTCCATTCAGCTGATCTAAAATAGCTGTCAAAGATTCAACTTTTTCATTCACTCTTGCCCCAGTCAAAGCTGTAATTCTCTTGATACCAGATGCCACTGCTTCTTGAGAAATAATAGTAAATCATCAGATCTGATCAGTTGTTTCCACATGCGTACCACCGCAAAGCTCAATAGAAATAAATTTTCCATATCCTGCAAAATGTGCTACAGCTTCATCATCAAGATTATCAGAGAAATCTCAGTTCTCAACTTGTACTACACGAACTCTATCACCATATTTCTCTTCAAAAAACATTTTTGCACCAAGTTTCGCTGCATCATCAATTGCCATTTCCTCAGTTTTAACCTCAAGTCCAAGATAAATCATTTGATTAACATACTTTTGAATCTGAGCAAGCTCTCACTCGGTCAATAATCTATCTGCATAAAAATCAAATCTAAGCAAATCATTATCCACAAGGGATCCAGCCTGCTTAGTATCTGGGAAAATTCTTCCAAGCTCCGAATGTAACAAATGTGTGGCAGTGTGTGCCCTTCTTTTTGCATATCTTTGTGGCTTACTTACTGATAGCTTCATCTTTTCAAAAAAAAATTAAAGTCTGATTCCTTTTTTATCGTTTATCTCAAGATTTTCAAGGGGAAAAATCAGTTTTTTTACTTTTTATCCTTCAATTTCATTATATCTTGGGAAAAAAGCATATACTAGATTATAAAAGGATCAAATCACTGATTCTAAGCCTTTTTCTTGCTTGAGCATTTTCTCTGTCAATACTCATTCCAACTTAAACATCTCAATCTCTACCTGCTTCCCAATTTTTTGAAAATCCTTGTCCTCAACTGCAAAATCATTCATCTTTCTAAACTGCCAAAATAGCTCATTTTGACTTTCAAAAAATCTATTAAAAAGCTGTCCTCATTTTGTTTTTTGTGAATTTTTGAGCTTTTCAAGGACATACACATCACAAAGTTTTCTCACGTCTTCTTTTACCTCATTTGACAATGATGCAATTACTCCACCAAAAACAGGATGCTGCTCCAAATCAGAAAAATAGGGCAAATATTTTTTACTCTGCTCCAAATTTGCTAAAATATTTAGGATTTGCTGTCTTTCTTGTTCTTGCATCATTAATTTTCATAAGGGTAAAGGCTGATTTTTTTATACAAAAAATCTCTCAAAGAGAGACTCTCGTCTAGAACATTATCATTATGCTGATCTCCTCCAAAAAATCAAGAAGAAAAGAAATCGATGTCCAAAAATAACAAATTCAAAATCTGATTTCTTTCCCTTTTTTTTATTAGATGTCGTTTTATGATCCTCCTCTCGCAATAAATTGTGTAATTCTCACAATCACAATCGCCAATGTCACTAGCACAAGCCCATAAATAGCATATTTCATACCTTCTTGTGCCTTTTTTTTATAACTCGCATCACTGGCAGAAAAAACATAATACACTCCTGAAAGAATAAACGCAACAGCTGCTACTGTACCAATAAACATACTCGCTCCCAAAATAATATCCTGTACAAAAGTCATCACAGAGGTTCTCTCTCCAGGAGCTCTATCTTTACGGATTCACAGAGCATCATATACAGACAAACCACACCCTACCCCTCACATACATTCAGTATTGATCGTAATTCACACTTCTCTATTTTGGGCATCCAATGCTTTTTGTTTTTTTTGTTGTTCTTCTTTTACTTTTTCTGCTTCTTGCTTATCTCTGAGATTTTTCATTCATTTCTCTAAATCCTGCTTTAGCTTTTTCTCGATATTTGGAGATACAGCTAGATCTTGGGGAGTAATTTTAACTGATTCTAATCTTCTTGACTCAATAGCAAAACCACTACCTGACAAAAGTATCAAACCTCAAAGCAAAACAAAACTCAACAATCAGACTTTTAATTTTTTTTTCATTTTTGTTCTAAACGAGAAAATAAAATTACTTTCCTACAATATTTCCTAATATCGCAATTGCACTACCAAAGATCAAACTAAATCCTGCAATCGCCAAGATCACAATAGTAATAATTCTCATAGTTTTTGATTTTTTCATGGTTCATCATATAAAGAATAAAATACCAATTTAGACTACCGTTTTCCATATAAAATGCAAGCGAAAGCTATAGCAACAAATATTGATCGATCACATTTGCATCACTAGAAGTAATCATTCCCAAGATCTGAGAATCTTGATCTCCCATCTCGGTAATAAACATCACATCAAATTTCTGATTTTTGAGCTTTTTCTCTGTAAAATACAAATCAGCTTCATAAATACTCACTTCCTTACTTACAAAGATGAAATCTGACTCCTGATCAAGGGGACAATGCTGGACTTGGAGTAGATCAAAATTAGCATAATTATTTTCCAACATCGCATCTGCAATCCAGTGGAGTAATCTTGATTCACTCAAAACTCCAACAAACCCTCACTTTTCATCATAAATCGGAATATGAGTATAACTATGCTTTTTCATCAGAGGAATCAATTCAGAGATCTTATCTGTTATTTTTGCGGTAAAAACCTCTTTTCTAAAGACTTGCCCAACCGTTGGCGGCTCAATGATAATTTCGGCATAGTGCTGAATCTTTTCCAATGCTGCTTGAGTTGGAATAGCATAGGTTTCTCCATTAGTTTTGATTCCATGAGTAATAAAATTTCTCAACTCCCCCATATTTCTCAGCTGATAAATATGCTTACTAATAAAATTAGTAATCGAAAAACGACCTTCTGAGACCTTTTTGAGTTTCTCATTATAAGGAGCAAATCCATCATCTCCCAAAACTTTATCCAAATGCTTATCTATCTGATTAAAATAAGCAAGAAAGCTGATTATTGATTCATCATTCGTCATTGCGATTTTGATTGTTTATTTAAAACTATTGTAAATAGTGCAAAATATAATATTCATAATCCTCCACAATCTTTGCTTGGTGATACGGAGATGATGACATCATTTCAAGAAGTTTTATTCAGCCAACATTTTTTCTCCAAAATACTTTCAAAAGCTCTTCATATTCCTCCAAATATTGATCTCATTCAGTTCTTTCATACGATCAGAAAGGAGCATTATTTCATCGATCAAATAGCCTCGTATCTAATACCTTTCATCGCTGCCATATTGCACGATCTCCATGATTAAGATATCACAATTGCCAACTTGTCAAAACCTGCAACATCTTGATAGTATCTTCCTTATCAAAAAAAGGGAAAACAAAAGGAAACACTGATCAATACCATTTCTCAATTTCATGCTTCATCCACCAATAATTCATTTTTATTGTCTGAATAGTTAATTTTTCAGCATCAAGAGCTGAAATTTTAATAAGAGGAAATAATTCTGATTCATGAAGATTGATCTTTCCCTGTTGATTGAGATAAAGCATCAAAAGTAATGCCTCCTCTCTCATTCCCAGTCCATAACTGACTCCAATAGCAGTATTTCTCTGAGAAATTTTTACTCAAAGTAAATATGAAGTCTTCAAATAGTTAATACAAAGCTCCTTATTTCCTTTTGTACACTGATATCCTGCAAAAAAATTAAGAGTTTTTGCATAGTTTCTCGCTACATTAAGAGAATCAACGGATTTCCACTCATCTTTAGGATCAATAACTCGATCTTTTTCTTCAATCTCCTTTCTTAACCAAGAAAGCTGATCAAAAACTTTTTGAAAATCATCAAACTCTTGACCGCTCAACGATGAAAAATACGCATCTAAAGTAATATCAGAAACTCTTCAACTCAAAACCTGCTGATCAAGCTCCTTAAGACGATAGTGATCTCTCATAAATCCTCTTTGCAAAAGTCTTACTTGCTTAAATGCTATAGGAAAAGTAGATACTTTTTCAAAAAAACTACTTCTTATCCCTCTCAAAAAATTATCAGTTTGTTCCTTAAATTCTTTCAATTTTGGACGTGCAAAACTATACACCAAATTTTCTCCAGTACTTACCTGATCAATCTCCGGCAAAACAAAATCACTTTCCTCTGGGATATGATCAGGAAAATGTGCAGGTCTCATCCACCATATCAGATATAACAAGAAAAGAACTAAAAATCAGACTCCAAATCTTCGATAAGATCAGATTTTTCAAATTATTTTTTTGATTTTTGAAGGGGAAAGTGCCATTTCTTCGCAAGTCTTTTTCCAGTCAGATTTAATAAATTCTTTGATACTTTTGAGAATATTTTTCATATGCTTGTAGTAATAAAATAAAAAGATATTATTTTATACTCTGAAGCGTAGTTGCCATCTGATCAGCAGTTACAGGATCAAGGGTATTTCAATATTCAGGATCTGGAGTATAGTCAGTATCTAGCATTTTGAGGAGTTTTTGAGGAGATGGTTGTTCTCCATTGAGATATCCATGCTTAAAATCCTCATAACTCGTATTCCAAGGCTTACAGCTAGCATGTTGATAGCTACCTTCTAAATCTCCATCTGCACAGACTCTAATCTGCACCTGACAAGGAATATCAGTAAAACCATTTTTAAATCTATAAGCTTTAACAAACTGTCCTGCTTTAACCTTTTCTCCTCGTGGACTCATACACGAAGTTTTACTCTGAGGGGCAGGTTGGATTTCAGTTTCTTGGGTAAGAGGCAAAGTCGAATGGCTACCAACCGTATTTGGATCTGGATTTTTGCCTGTATGCCCCAAGAGATTAAAGTCTGCATTTGCGTTACTTGCCACTTTACTTGGTTGAATATATCCCTCTGCCTTAAGCTTGGCTGTTCTCGCCTCTTGTGCTTCAATATTACCTTGCAAAGAAGTCTGATCAAAAGGAATATTTTTTGCTACAAAAGAAGATTTCTCTACTTTTCCAAGCGATTCATCACAAGATCTTTGTGTAAACGAACCAGAAAGTTTTCCATTCCAACAACTTCTCCTCTGGATATTACAAATATTTGGCGCATCAGCTCTCTGTTCATACGCCAAAACTGAAGCCCCATGTTCCATCTCATATCCTCGCGGACTCATACAACCTTGATATTCCAAAAGATCGCTTTTCTCCTCATCCGTTAATCCATACATTGCAACGACATATCTCATCGCACCATCTGGTAAAGCATTAAGCTTCCCAGTTACCAAATAAGTATATACCGCATTGATAAACAAGCTCCTATCTTCGATCGCTCACCACAATGCATCATATCCTTTTTGATATCTTTTTGGTCAATCGAGATCTCAATCAGCTTTTGCCTCTTTTTCTCCTGTTCCTACGATAGTTCCTGTACTTAATAAATAATCAAAATTCTGAGCTGCCCCATGTTCACTTCCATTGTCTGTTTTATCCAAATCGTGCTTATTTCCATTCTCATCAACAAAAACTCGCTGCATCATCAGTCCATTTTTCTTTGCTCGATCCTCGTGATACTCACGATTAGCATCAGGATTAATATTAGCAACAATCATCGATCAAAAAAACAAAATCAATACATATGCAATAAATGACAAAATCCTAGGTCTCGTCAGATGATGTGGTTTTCTTTCATACATTCTCTTTTTGCTCATAAGACACAAATTCAACAAATAAATTTTCTTCCAAATTATAATGAGAAAATGAAAAAAAAGCAAAAAAAGTCAGACTTTTCTTTCTCTTTTCTCCTTTTTCTATTGATAAAAAAAAGAGTAAGCTTCAAGCTCCCCTTTTTTATTCAATAATTACAGTTTTAAACTCCAATTCTAAAAAACATTTCTTTGTCTACCAGTTCTCTTTTTGTTCATCGCTTGAGCGAAGAAATCTGCTTGATAATTTGCACCTTCTCAGGTGAATTTTTATCCTCCAAAATATACGGAATCTTCGCCTTGAAAGAAAATGGCCTAGTTTGCTGATTATTGATCGAAATTTTACAAGCTCCCATAAAGGCTTCTGTCGAAGTAAGATCCGTCTGATTGAATTCAGGTTCAAATTCTTTTGCCAAAAACTCAGCATCTGGTGCACCGACTTTATACACAAACATATTTCCAATATTTCCAAAGATTGTTTTAGAAAGGTCAAGATTTCCTCAGAGTCCTTCTTGCTTGAGCTGATCTGTATACTGATGAGCAACAACCAGACCAAGTCTATATTTTCTCGCCTCAGACAAAATTGATTCAAAGGACTGCGACACATAGTTTTGGAACTCATCCACATACAAATAATGAGGAACTCTATCCTTTTCATCAATTTTTGCTCTTTTGAGTGCAGAGAGCTTTACTTGCATTGCGATAATCTTCCCGATAAGTTTTGAAGTTTCCTCTCCAGAGATTCCTTTTGCCAGATTCATCAAGATCACTTTTCTTTGTTGCATAGCATCATACATTTTGAAAGCTGATTTTGGTTGTCCGATAATATTTCTCACATAAACTCCAGTTGTAAATGGACCAAATTTTGCCTGAATAAATGGAATAATCTCTGCTTTTTCACGATCTCCCATACCTTTATACGTTCTATTCCACCAAGAAGCAACTACAGGATCTTTCAAATTTCTAATCTTTGCTTCTGCAAATGCCTCATCAGTAAAAAGCCTCATAATATCTACTATAGTTCCCCCCTCAGGCTGATCCATAAGAAGCAAACATGCATTTCTAAAATAATCCTGAATTCTCGGACCAAAAATCTCGTGTCCATACATTTGGATAAACATTTCCACCAGATCATTGGTCACCACATCTTTTTCATCGTTATCTTCTGGATTTACTTCGAGAGGGTTTAGTCCAATAGGATAAGAAGTATTTCCCAAATCAAAATAGATCAAATCATCAATCCTCTCCTTTGGATAATGTTTGAGCAAAAACTCTACTGCCTCTCCATGAGGATCAATAAAAGTGAATCCTCTACCATGCTCCATATCATCAATTGCTTGTGTCAGCATAATTGTAGATTTTCCAGTTCCTGTCTGTCCTAGTATATAAATATGCCTAAATCTGTCTTTATCCGTGATCCTAATTTCCCTATTAACCCCTCCATAATTATTATATCCTACGACAATTCACTCACTAGGAAGATCATCTGGTGCTGGGACAATTTTAAATTTCTGCCAAGCAATTCTTGGATTTTGATTGAATCTTCCATGAGGAAAATGAATAATCGAAGAAAGCTCCTTAATATTCAAAACCGTTTCTTTACCAAAATTTCGAACATCTGCGAGCAAAGTCTCATCAGAATAGAATAATCTCAAAACATAATTTCTCGCAAAATTCTTCAGACTTGTTGCCTTTTTAAATTTCAAGGTATTAAGTCCAATATAATTATACTGATTGAAAAGTCTGGATATATCATCAATAATCTTTTTTGGACGATTACGCTCAGTCGAAGTAGCTATTGTCCTCATTTTTACACGGAAAAGTTCATCATCCATCTTCTTATCAAAATCTGCCAATTGCTGCTGAGAAAAGGAATGCTTTTTTTCTTCAAATTCTTGCTTATTCTGCTTCTCTTCCGGCGTAAATCGAATCTTTTTAACTCGTCCCCAAAACCCAAGTTCTTTTTTTCCTTTTTTGATATCTTCTGCTGACTTTCTCATCTTTTTGAGCCAATCTTCATGCAAAGGTTCAACCAAAATCTGAATTCAGACTTTTTCATCTTTGTTCAAATTTGAAAATGCAGACAAGATACTATCCATCGGATCTGCCTCAAAAGATTCATAAGTCTTGAGTGGATAAACACTCTTTTTAGTCAGAGTAAACTCTCCTCCGGCAAAGTACTTTCCTGCCTCCAAAAGTTTTGGTTGCTTGATATGAGCAACTATCGCTCCCGAATAAAACGAAGCAATCATCTTTTCAACAGTTACGATATGATCTTTTGGCACTCAAAGGATAAATTTAATCACTTCCTTTTCAACCAAAATCTCCATACTAATCGCATTATTTCCAAACTTTTTATTTTTCCATCCGCTATCAAAAATCGCATAAAAATTCTTATAAACCTGATTCATCAGTTCAATATTTTGTTTCATCGACTGAATATGGTCTTTTGCATCAATATCTGAACTACGAGCAACCGCATTTTTCGGGATCTGCACTTGTAAAAATCTGATCTCAGCAGCCTGCTCTTTCCTATGATTTCTCTGCATATGCAAAAAAATCACTCTATACACACCAATTCCTACTATTCGCAAAACACCAGTTGCCAAGAGACTAATTGCGAGATAAATCAGATTCTCCACCATCAGATCACAAAAAATAAAAAAAGAATTCTAATTAAGTATAGCGTTTTTACCACAAAAAGCAATTTTTACACAAAAACAAGGATCATTTTTTGATCAAAAAAACTTGACATAAAAATATATTTTGATATAGTCAGATTTACAAACAAAAAATTACTACAAAACTATGCAACCTACTTTAAAATTAAGCGAGGAAGAGTTTCTTTCCCTCTGCTTTCGTCTCAAAGGAGATCTCACAGACCAGCACTACTTTGTTTACGAGGATGTAAACATCATAGACGAATTTCGATTCGGAATAAGACTTGGGAATGGTCATTTTGCTGGTGCATTCAGAGTCAAACACAGTGCCATCCTTCGAAGCCTTGACTTTGAATCTGCCTACTTTGCTATTATTCCTGAAGTAAGTGCACAAGCTGTCATTTCCACAATCTACAATGATCGCAACTACTTTGCTGGATTTACCAACGAAGAATTACGAAATGTAGGCCTAATGATCCCTACTAACCGCTTGTAACAGTGATCATCTATTTACAAAACACCCTTTGGTTTTCCAGAGTGGTGTTTTTCTCTTGCTTTTTTTGGGAAAATCAAAATACTTGCCAACACAAGAAAACCAAATCAAAAGTCTGATTTTTTTCTTTTATCTCCTTTTAACTTTAATTACCTCATATTATCCTTATGCACTACGAAATCAAAAAAATATCAGGAATAGACTGTCTTTTTGCACCGATGCAAGAAGGGAATAGCATCACTATTGATATCTCAATTAAAGCCTGATCTATCTATGAAAAACCCGAAGAAGCCGGGATTTCACATTTTCTCGAACATATGTTTTTCAAGGGGGGAAAAAAGCGAAAAACTCCACAAGAAGTTGCAATTGCAATGGACAAAATTGGAGCCTACTTCAATGCCTCCACATGAAAAGAATCAACAAGCTACTACGTCAAATGTGCTCCTCAATTTGCTTTCAATGGACTCGAAATGCTTGCCGATATGTTGATGGATGCAACATTTCAACCAGAAGAACTCGAAAGAGAAAAAGGCGTTGTCATTCAAGAACTCAAAATGTATGAAGACAGTCCACAACAACTCCTTCGAAAAAAACGAAGCACTTTTTTCCTCTGAGATAATGCTTATGGAAAACCCATTATCTGATATGAAGAAATCATAAAAACATTTAATTGAGAAATGCTCTTTGCCTACAAAAAAGAGCTTTATACCAAGGATAATATACTCATCACGATTGCCGGAAACATAACTGATCAGACTGAATTAGAACAACAGATTGCGATACTTTTTTGATCTCTTCCTGAGAAAAAAACAAGACAAAAACCTGACTTTCAACGATCATTACCAGAACAACACTCCGATTTCTTCGACAAAAACACCGAACAAAACCGTATTCTCATAACCATGCCAGGATTCACTCTCAAAGACGATAAACTTCTCACAGCAGCAAGTATTCTCTGCACGATGCTCGGTGGAAATATGTCTTCTAGACTCTTTCAAAATATCAGAGAAAAAGCTGGACTATGCTATGCTATACACTCCTGACATGCTAGCTATCAAAATTATGGATACTTTTACATCTCCGCTGGCCTAGACAAAAGCAAATTTACACAAGGAGTAGAAATGATTCATCAAGAGATTGATCAGTTTATCAGTAAGGGATTCAGTGATGAGGAACTTGAAAATGCAAAAAATTACAAAACCTGATCTCTCCAAATGGGGATAGAAAGTAGTGACGAAATGGCAGATTTCTTAAGTACTCAGTTCCTTTTGGAAAATAGAATCGAAACCATACAAGATCTCATCAACCAATATCAAACAGTAACAAGAGAAGATATTCTAGCACTTTTCCCATATCTTAGCAGAGACAAAAGACGATCTTATCATATCGAGTAAAATTCCCCTATACCTAGATATTCTGACCTCAAACAAATCAAAAAAAGATCAAAAATCTGACTTTTTCCTCTTGTTTTTCATCAGAAAATAGATACTATCATCCATATATGTAAAAAATAAAAATCTTTATATTTCTCAAATCTCGTCCTCATGCTCTTATTCAATTTTGAAGAATTTATCTCAGAAATGAGAGAAAAAGAAGACAAAAAGGAAATTATCGAATCTTACGAAGCCATTTACTGACCTATTCAAGGAGATATTTATCAGCAAGAATGGTACAAAAACTACCTTGCTAACTTTGAATATGTTCCCTACCATACACCAGAAGAAATGGCTGAAGACTTTGATCGAAACTTGCTCCAAAAACTCATTCTCGGATCTATGTCTACCAATTACGAACTTGCAAACAATCCTGAAACCAATATTCCTGACCTCCTGATCACCATCAGCGATGAAAATCAGTCCATCACCAAAAATCTAGCTGATCTCTGGTCTTTTCAAATTCTTAGACTCTATGAAATTTATGTAGAAGATCATATGAGTACCCAAACTATGTTTGCCGAAGAACAACATGCTATCAAAAATGGAGAAACCCAAACCAATGCAATCCAAGCTGAGAGAGATACCAGACTTAGAAAACGAAGCGCAATCCTCTCTACCAAAGACAGAGCCCAACTTGCAGAACAAACAAAGGTTGAACAAGAACAGCAGCTTGATGACCTTATGAATATGCTCTAAATTTTCCCTAGCAATTCCCTAGCAAATCACTATACTCAGATCAATTTCAAAGCTTAGTGCTTCATTACTCTAGGGGTTGCTATCAAATTTTTGCTATCAAAACGGTGATTGATGAGTCAAATTTGGCTTTGAGATCTCCGTTTTTTTTCGATTTTTTCTCGTCTTTTCATATTTTTAGCAAATTTATAAAAAAGAAAAAAAATCTGACTGCATACGCAGATAAAACTCAGAGGTTTGATTTTTTATTATGCGTTCCAAACTTTTTATTAAAAACTTTTTTTCATTATGACAACAACCTTTCAAGACCTCGGTCTTAGCTCAAAAACTCTCACTGCTCTTGAGAAAAAAGGCTTCAAAAGCCCATCTCCTATCCAAGAAAAAGTGATTCCGCTTCTCCTCAAATCTACACAAAACATCATCGGACAGGCTGCGACAGGTACAGGGAAAACTGCAGCTTTTGGGATTCCTCTTATTGAAAAGCTCACACCAATAGGAAAACCTCAAGCACTCATCCTCGCTCCAACCAGAGAACTTGCAAATCAAGTTGCCGAGGAAATCTCTTCATTTCAATCAGGAAAAGGATTAAAAATTCTGGCTGTTTATGGAGGTCAGTCCTATAGTCTTCAAATCTCTGCACTCAAAAAAGGCGTAGATATCATCGTAGGAACTCCAGGAAGAGTAATCGATCACCTTGAAAGAAAAACCCTCGACCTCAGTCAGCTTTCAAACTTTATTCTTGATGAAGCTGATGAAATGCTCAATATGGGATTTATCGATGATATCGAAACCATCTTCAAAAAAGCAAATCCAAATACCAATGTTCTCCTCTTTTCTGCGACAATGCCAAAAGAAATCCTCCGTGTTGCCAAAAAATACATGGGAGACTATCAACTAATCTCAGTTAAAAATGAGCAAATGACAACGACTCAAACTTCTCAAATCTACTTTGAAGTTAACGAAAAAGACAAACTTAATGCACTTTGTAGAATCATTGATGTTGAACCAGATTTTTATGGAATCATATTCTGCAAAACCAAGCTCGATGTGGATTATGTTGTGAGAAGACTTATTGAAAAAGGTTATCATGCTCAAGGACTCCACGGAGATGTCCTCCAAAAACAAAGAGAAACTATCCTCGCTCAATTTAAGGATAAAACTACTAAAGTCCTCGTTGCTACTGATGTTGCAGCCAGAGGAATCGATATCAACGATATTACACATGTAATCAACTATGCCTTACCTCAGGATATTGAGAGCTATGTTCATCGTGTAGGAAGAACTGGAAGAGCCTGAAAAACCTGAATTGCAATCAGTTTTGTCACTCCTCAAGAGTACAAAAAGCTCACTTCCCTCCAAAGAATCACAAAAACAGACATTCAAAAAGGGAAAATTCCTACTCCTCAAGAAATCGTAGCCAAGAGGAAAGAGCAACTTCTTACTGATATTGATGCTGTTTTAATGGGAACAAAATATCATCAGCATGATGATTTTGTCCAAGAGATGCTCAAATCCTATAGTCCAGAACAAATCATAGCGGCACTGCTAAGACTCAATTATGAAGAAAGCCTCAATCCTGAATCTTATGATGATCTCTCCGAAGTTAAAATTGACACTACAGGGAAAACCAGACTTTTCATTGCTCTTTGAAAAAAAGCAGGATATTCTCCTCGTGGACTCGTTGATATGCTCATCAAAGAAACCTGAGTTAAAGCCAGAGATATCGATGATGTGAGAGTTATGGAAGATTTCAGTTTCGTGACTTTGCCCTATTTAGAGGCTGAGCATGTACTCTTTAGCTTCAAATCTAAAAAAGTGAAAGGGAAAAGCCTGATCACAAAAGCAAAAATGCCCCAATCTTCAGGAGAAAGAAACACTAAAAAACGCTTTGGAGAAAAAAGATCTCATACTGATCGCTTTGAAAAATCAGAAAAATTTTCAGATAAATCAAAAAAAGATCAAAAATCTGACTTTAGACCTAGATCTTCTAAAAAAGATAAATAAAAAGCCCAGAACTCAAAGTTTATGGGCTTTTTTCTAACTATTAATTTGCATATCTCTCACTAATCAAATCCCAGTTAATTACTTGGAAAAAATTTTGTAAATATTGTGCTCTATTGTTTCTGGTATCAATATAGTAAGCGTGTTCCCACACATCTACACCAAGCAAAACCTGCTGAGTTTCTTCCTTAGTAAGTGGATTATCAGCATTTGAGGTATTCATAATTTTAATCTGCCCCTCATTTGTCTTAATAAGCCAAGTTCGCCCAGATCCAAAATTACCAACTCCTGAAGCAATAAATTGCTCTTTAAAAGCTTCAAAAGAGCCAAAAGTCTGATTCAAATCATCATTCAACTGCCCAGCTGGTCTCTGATCAAATTTAGGACTCATAATTTCTCGGAAAAAGTTATGATTCCAGTGTTGAGCTGCATTATTAAATATAGCTCCGGAAGATTTTTTAATAATTTCCTCCAAAGAAAGATCTGAAAATTCACTTCCCATCAAGAGTTTATTAAGATTATCTACATAGGCTTGATGGTGCTTATCATAATGATAAGACATTGTCTCCTCAGAAATATAAGGTGCCAAAGCATTTTTTGCATACGGCAAAGTAATTTTTTCAAAAGTCATAACAAAGAGTTATAATAAGATAAAAATAAAAGTTTTATGCTAAAAAAAGAAAAATCTGGCTTTAGCTTGTAATTCTCCTGAAAACAAGTTCTTTTAACCATTAATCAGGAATATAATTCTACAAAAAAAGTCAGACTTTTCAACTATTTTTTATTCTTCTTGATCAATAAAGAGTCCAAGAATCACCGCAAGAGGAACTGATAGAACCACCCCCCAAAATCCCATAATCACCGCTCCTAAAAGTGCTGAGATGATAATCAAAAGCGAGTTGGTACCTAGTTGCTTCTCCATCAAAATCGGAGTAATGATATTGTTTTGCACCCACTGAATCACCAAAAATACAAATCCTGCAACAAGCATTCCAACCCATCCATGATGAATCAAAGCTAAGATTACAACTGGAATCACAGAAAAAATTGGTCAAATATAAGGGATAATATCCAAAAGCCCCGTGATTAGCGAAAGACTAAAAATATTCGGCAAATCCAATCCACAAAAAGACAAAATCCAAAAAGCAGCATACATCGATACCGTAACAAAAAGCGACAAGTAAATTCTCGCCTTAAGCCAGAGAGAAAGCTTCTGATAAATATTAGTTATTTTTTCAAGATTACGAGATCTGTTTTCAGTTTTCGAAAATTTGAGAAAAAACTTAATTAAATAATCCTTTTCTAGGGAAAAAAACAATGCAGTCGTAAAGACAATAACAATATTAGTCAAAACAGAAAAGAAGCTACCTATTGCAAAAACAACACTAAGCGAGAACTGTTTGAGTGAAGCAGTTGAAGCATTAAGAAGAGAGTTAAGCCCTGAAATAATTGTCGACTGAAAACTATTACTATTTCGTGGTAAAGACTTTCGATTCTCCAACAAAAATGCCTTCGCAAAATCAGGAAGCCAAGTAATATTTTGTATTCCCTCAGGCCAAGTATTACTCAAAATAAACTTTTGAATACTTACAATTACAGAACTCGTCCATGATATCAAATAGGAAATCTGAGAAATCAAAAAAGGAATTACAAAAACCACTCCAGAAAACACAAAAACAAAAAGAAAAAAATAACTGAGTGCAATTGACAAAGATCTGCTTTTTAATCTTTTTTGTAAAGAAAGAATAATTCCCTCAATAGAAAATGCAATAATCAATGCAGAAAAAATCAAATAAATCAGTTCTAAAGTCTGATAAAACCAATATCCAAGCATCACTACCACAGCACCAATCAGCCAAAACCTCAAAATCGTCTTGAATGAAAGATTAAGATTCATTTTTTCTAGATGGGGTGTTTCTGTAGGCTGAATTTCTGGTGCTGGAGTGGTTTCTAAAAGTTCTGGAGCATTTGTTTTCATGAGAAGAAAGAAAAAAAGATCTAAAAGCTGACTCTCGCTGTTTGGTCAAATATACTTTGAGTTCGGATATTGATTTTTCTTGAAGGAGAGTAATCAAAGGTTCTAACTTATTTTTATTGAGACTCACAAAACATTTATAAAACTGGTTTCAAGGCCCATACTGTTGTAGGCTTTGCTCAAAAGAAGAAATCAGAATTCTTTTTATTTGATGTCTATGCACTGCCCTTTTGGAAATCGCAATCGGAATATGAAAAGAAATCTGATGAAATTGACGATTCGGATACTGATCTACGAAAAAAATCATAAACAGCCCATGAGAAAACAGCTGCCTTTTTTTTGTCAGAAAGCGAACTTCCTTCCCTGAAACTCTAAGCTTTTTGGCAAGCATAACAGAACCCATCTGATGATAAAACGATTTGAGTGTAGAGATCCTAGGTCAAAAGTCAATAGGATTACCGATAATTCAAAATACAATACTCTATAAAACTTACCCTCACAAAAACTGATCAATCAAATCAAAGACCTCACCTTGTTTTTGTTCAAGCAAAGTTCTTTCCTCAGGCTTAAAAGAGCTTAAAACCCAATCTGCAACTTGGCTACTCACAGCTGGTCTATCTACTCCAATTCTCAACCTATAAAAATCAGCACTTCCAAACTTTTGGATAATGCTTTTGAGTCCATTGTGTCCAGCAGCACTTCCTCCAAGTTTCAAAGCAAGTCTCCCTGTCACAAAATCAATCTCATCATGCACTACCAAAATATCCTTAGCTTCAATCTTATAAAATCTTGCCAGTGGAGCAACTGCCTCACCAGAAAGATTCATATAAGTTTGTGGTTTACAAAGCAAAATTCTTTCCCCATTTTTCTCTCAAATTGCAATTTCTGACTTATATTTACTTTCTTGTTTCCACAAAAATCACTCTTGCTCAGCTCGAGCATCAACCATAACAAATCCAATATTATGTCTTGTTTTATCGTACTTCAGTCCTGGATTCCCTAATCAAACAATCAATTTCATTAGTTCTTATCTTTATTTTCTAAATAACCCAACAAAGCTTCTGCTGCCAATCTCCTCTGAGAAATCAGATTTTTTTGACTACTTCCCATTTCTGCAAACGTCTGATCATATCAAACAGGTCTAAAAATCGGATCCCAACCAAATGCAGATTCTACACTAGGATTGACAATTTCCCCCTCAACCGCTCATTCAAAAAAATACATTTCATCTTTATTTGGAGCATAACCGATCACCGTTTTGGCTATTGCTTTGATATTTCCAAGCTTTTGTGCGAGATTTACAAGCCCCTCACTTCCAATACTTTCTACAAATCGTTTAATCAAAGGACCAGGTAATTTTCCTCACATCGCCTCAAAATACAAACTCGTATCTTCCACAATCATTGGTTCATCACAATACTTCATTGCTTCTTGGAGCTTTGCTTTAATGATAGCTTTCGGATCTGTCTCCTGAATCTCAGGCAAATCAATTGACTTCATTTCCAAATTTGGCAAAACCGCTTTTAACTCCTCGTATTTATGTTTATTTCCTGATATAAAATAGATCGTCATTTTTCTAGTAATTAAAAAGAATAAAAAATCTGTTTTTCGTTTTCAAACAAGATACATCTCCAGTTTCCAATATATACACTGCTTTAAGCTTCTCAATTATGATTTCACTTCAATTATATCATCCCAGATCTTCATTTCCTGAATCTCTACATTATGAGTAATTGTATAAAATTTCATCTCTCTTTGCTTTACAAAATCTGTCAACATTTCTGAAACTTTACCTACCGTTTCATTATCAATATTATTGATCGTTTCATCAAGGAACAAAAGTTTTGTTTTCATATATGAACTAATCGCCAACATCCAAACAAGCTTGAGAATTGCTCTTTGTCCCCCACTTAGACTTTTAATATCTCTTTCCCCTTTTTCATCCAATATCTTAGTCTCCAATTCCAGTTTTTCACTCGTCTCCAATAGTCTGATGCTAATCTGATAATCTACTACATTCACTAAATAACTATTGACCACATCGCTCAAAATCGGTAAATATTCACTCAAAACAAACAAAAGCAATTCTTTGTTTAGGATCGCATACAAATTATCCAAAATCTTATTTTGCTCAGACAAAGCCTTTATTTTAACCTGCAAATTTTTGTAGTCTGTAATGATACTCTGTAATCCCTGATAACTCGCTTCATACCTTTGTACAAGTTGTGCTTGTAAAGCCCAGTTCTGATCTTGATATTTCACAATTTCCACCTGCAAACCAGCTATCTGCTCTTCAAGTTGATTTTTCTGTGTTTCTAACTGTGTTATTTGCATTTGCTGAGAGGAAATTACTCCTTGAAGCTGAGCTTTTTCTTGCTGATAAGTTTGTGCTTGATTTGCCAACATTTCCTGATTTGCCAACTCTTTTTCCAAATTTGCTATTTTTATAGCGAGCTCCTTATATTTTCCAGCAAATTCTTCTAGCTTTTTAAAGTCAATTTTTGTCAAAAAAGTTCTTAAAATCTGAATTTTATCTTCATTTTCCTTTTGTTTCGTGATAATTATCTGCATTTGCTCTGCTACATTTGCTCAAGATTTGAGATTTTCTAGCTCTTGCTGTAATGTTTGAAGTTTCTGATCGAGATTTTCAGCTTGAATCCTTACGTTAAGATCACGCTCTTCAGTCAGAATTTTTTGCTTTTCCTGTTCCCTTTTTTCAAAATGCTGTTTATTGATTGCCTTGATAAAAGGGCATGAAGTACCAATCTTCTCACACTCAAATCTTGCACTTTCCTCAGTTGCAGCATCAAAAGCCAATATTTTTTGCTTTAAACTTTCCAGTTGCTGAGTATAAAATTGCTGTCTTTCAATCAAGCTTTTTATCTGATCTTTGATACGAATTTCATCAGTTTGTGCTTTTGATTTAAGATTTTCTGCCTGCTGAGCTAAAAGTTCAGATCAGGACTTAAGATTCTTACCCAAAGCAATCAAGCTCTGAACTGCCATCTGATTTTGTAAGAGACCAAAATCTGACTTTTCTTCTAGATCAAACTTCTGACCATAGTTTTGCCAAAATTGCTGTATCTGCTCAGTAAAAGCTCACTTTTCCACCTCCATTTGTTGAGTTTGCAAGAGGACTTTTTCATTTCTAAGCTGAGAAATAGCTTCTAAGCTTACCTTCCCCAGCAAACGATCAATTTCCTCACACCTGTTCTGCCCTTTTTCAATCTCTAACTTTATACCAAAAATTTGTTTGTCTACTTCTGTCTTTTGAGTCAAAAAAGTAGAAATCTGACTTTTCTTCTGCTGATTTTGCTCCTGATGCTGAATAATTACACTTTTCATCGGATCTATAACCTTGCCAATCTCCTCATCTAACTCAAATTGATCGATTCCAAGCTTATCAATAAGCATTTCTAGCTCCTCAAATGCACTTTTTGCTGGCAAAATCTCTGCCTTAAGATTCTCTTTTTCTTCAATTAATTTCCAAGTTTCAATCAGGGTTTTAAGTCAGTTTTTTAATTTTTCTTGCACAAGTGAAGTATCTTCATACGCTTTAATCTGATATTTAACCTCATTTCTCTTCTCTTTCACAACTTCCTTAGTCTCATCAATACTCATGAGATTAAAGACATTTTTTAGCACCTCAAGCCTCTCTGCTGGCTGGAGTTCAAAAATATTCGGAGCATCTTGCAAAAGCACAACCGTACTCTTAAACACCGCTTGCGGAGGCAAGAAACTATCTAAATTAGCCTGTAAATCTGATTCATTTTTGAAATTCATCTCCTGAAGTTGAACTCCTAGCGTTTGTAAAAAATCCTCCAAATCCAAATTATCATGTAAGATTTGAAAAACTTTCATCTTTTCTTCCAATTCTGAAGGAGTTTGTGCTAACTCAAAAAGCTGAGAAGCACAACTATCCTTACTTTTTCCTTTTTTTAGCGTCCTTTTGATCAAAAAAACTTGATCATTATAACTAAAAAGAAGCTTGATCATACCGATTTTTGACTGGATATTGAGCAAATTCCTCCCCGCATTTTTATACAAAGCATAGCTCGGACCATCAAAAAAAAGAAAACTTTTTCCACTTCCGATTGGAGCTTTAATAAGATATTTTCCTTTATGAAAAAAAAGCGCCTTTTTCTGATCTCTAAAAGGTCCTATATTCCAATAAGAAACCGCCAATAAATCCAGCATTTTAGCTTTTTTGAAAGTTAAAATCTAAGCTTTATATACAAGCAAAAACTCAACTTCTAGTCTACAAAAATTGTCTCAAAATACAAGCAGAAAACAATCGATACAAAAAGTCTTAAAAAAAGAGAAGTCAGACTTCTCTCCTTGTTTTTTCTTTATGCTTTGATTGCTTGAAAATACTCAGATACTACAAATTTCCCAAGTGTTCTTGAATCTGTTCAATCACAAATTGCAAATCTTGCTCAATATAATCTTTACCTTGAATCTTGAAACCAGCTGCATTTTTGTGTCCTCCACCTCCAAAGCTCCTTGCCAACGCTGAACAATCTACTGCCCCTCTACTTCTGATTGAAGCCTTGAGAAATGGTCAAACTTTCTTGATCAGAACTACTAAATCATTATTTCTAATATCCTGCATAATATACAAGCCCATATCTGCTTCATCATGATCTACACCAAGAGCTTTTAGCTCATCATCTGCATAATAACTATAAATAACACTTACTTCTCCATTGTCAAAATAAGGAGATGACGTCTGAATTTTAACCTTTTGCATCCTTTGGAGAATCTGCTGCATAAATTGCACACTACGATACGTCTTGTTACGGAAAATCTCATCAATCACTAATTTTTTATCCGCTCCTAGTGCCAAAAGTTCGGCTGTTGCATGAAAGAGTTTTACCGATTGTTCTCACTCATCATAACGGAAATTCCCACTATCTGTTGAAATCCCCATATATCGCCAAGTCGCAATATCAGCATCCAAAAGCTCAGGTCGCCATTGCTTCACTACTCCATAAAGCAAAGAACACGTACTAATTTCACTAGTATCACGATAAATAATGGTATTTGGTGCTTCTTGATCAGGCTGATGATGATCCATTATGACTTTGAGTTGAGGATCAAAATAGTCCTCCCTTCCATTAGTAAAAGCGGAAATCCTCTTGTAATGATTAAAATCCAAAAATACCAATACATCATACTTCCTATAATCAAATTCATACTTAACTTTATCTCCCAACTCGAGAAAATCAAACACCCTACTCGGCTTATTTGGTGTAAAATAAGAAACTGTTTTCCCCTGCTTCTCAAGGAGCTTTCCTAGTCCCAGAATCGATCACAGTGCATCTCCATCGATATTTTCATGTCCAAAAAGAGCAAAAGTCTGATTTCCTTCTAATATTTCCCTTATTTTTTGTAAATTTTCTTGCATCATTAATATTCAAAAATTAAAAACCATCACTTATCTTAAAGGTTTTCACAAAAATTGCAAGCAAAAAACAAATCTCTTGAAAGCGGGCACCATTTCCCTATACTGCTATACATATTTACCATTTATACTCTCCGATGAACGAAATTCTTCAAAAACTCTATCCTTATTCTCGTGATCAAGCCATCAACGATATTCTCTCCTTTTACGACCAAGAGGAATCAGTAGTAGTGAACTTTATCTACTTTGCTAATATTGTCTCACACAGCCTTTTTGATCAAACAACAAAAACAGAAAAACTCAAGGAATACAAAAAAATCCTTTTAAAGTCTGACTTTTTATTGCCCGATGGTATTGCATTGCAGATTTTCTATTATGTTGCTCATTTTATGGGCAAGATCCAAAGTCCTACATCATGGCTTCAAAACCTTAATGGAACAGACTTTATCCCCTATCTTTTACAAAATATCAAGAAAAAATACGGGAACCAAAAACTCAACATCCTCATCTATGGAACCAAAGCTGAATATCTCGAAAAAGTAGTAGAAAAACTTAAATATCAAGGATACAATATCATCTATGCTCAAGATGGATACAGTGATTTTGATCGAGAAAAAGCCGAAGCAGCGATGAACGAATACCAAGATACCATCAATGTTCTTATCCAAGGAAGATCGACCCCAGAAATTCCTCTTCAAGAACTCCGAGCTAGCAGAAACTTTCAAAAAATCCAACAAAAAAAGCTCATTGTGCTCAATACTGCCTGACTTCTAGACTTTATCGCTGGTGTCCAAAAAAGAGCTCCAAAACTCCGAAGAGATCTCAAATTAGAACGATTATATCGTTTTATCTCAGACCCAAAAAGAAACTTCAAAAAAATTCTGAATTCTTTGAAACTTTTTCCTTACCTCATCAAATACGCAATTCTCCCTCAAAAACAGAAAAAAGAGTCCAAATAAGGACTCTTGAAAGTAACTTGATACAAGTTACTTTTTTTTGTTGTTTTTCACTACTTTCCAGAACTGTTCGCGACACGGTTTTTCTAAAAACAATACTGAAAGAAAAGAAAAAACAACTGATAACAGTACAAACACAACCAATGCTACTGCTAGATTTTTTAGACTAAACCACAGTTCTTCAACAACTGCGAATCGATCACTACATGAGCTCATCACTATTACCAGGAGAGCAAAAAGGAGATTCTTTTTCATAACATATCTGTTTTAATGAAACTCAAATATATACTTATTCCATTCAATTGCAAGAAAAAAAAATCTCTCCATCTCCTCTACTGATACAGCAAGAAAAGACAAAGAGATTGTAAAGAGAATAAGCTAATTAAGCTCATCATTTTTTCTCCATCTTCTAAAAGAAGAAAGGGCTAAAACCACCATAAGGAAGAAGGTCAGCACTATATAGATAGTTACTCCTACATAGAGCATCTCATACACTCCAAAACACATGCACCCCAGTGCAAAAATCATCAAGCATACTAACAAGATGATAGCGATTCTTTTTCTCATAATTTACATAGATTTTTATTTGTGGAGAGATTCTAAACTTATATGCCAAAAAATCAAGTCTTTTTTTAATCTCTCTTTAGTATCCCATACCAGAAAACACTAAAAAGAGATAAATTCTCTGGATATCATCTAGAAAATCTGAATGATCAATAGGAATCAATCGTATAATTACTAAGAGAGCTAAAAGCATCACTACCCCATAAATATGGAGAAGACACACTAATATCTCTTTTACCCTCAGGAATAAAAATCCCAAGAATATTGTGATTATGACGACTACCATAACCAAAGTTATTTTCCTTTTCATATGATGATGTATTTAATTTTTATTAAACACAATATTATTGTATATAATTTTTTCACAAAAAGTCAATATATTTTTCACATTTCAGATTCTAGGTTATCAAAAATAAGACAACAAGTAATTTTTCAATATAAAATAAAGAAAAAAGTCAGATTTTTTGCATCTTATTTTTACCTTTATTGTGTACATTATTCATCAAGAAGCTCATGAACACCTTTGAGAAAACGGTCATCCACATGCGTATAAATCTGTGTCGTCATAATAGAAGAATGCCCAAGTAATGTCTGCACACTACGAATATCCGCCCCCTTTTTAATCAACATCGTAGCAAAACTGTGCCTGAGTGTATGAGGAGTAACCTTTTTAGCGATACCTACTAAATTTGCATAATACTTTACGAGCTTTTCAACCGAATTTCTCGAAATCGGTTTACCATAACTATTATTGGAAAGCGAGATGATTAAATATTCATAGTTATCAACTCTCATGTCTAGATACTCTTCCATCAGCTCCAATGCCTTAACAGTAAAAAAAACTGATCTTAACTTTGATCCCTTTCCACGGATCAGACATTGTTTCTCTCCAAACTGAATATTGTCCCTTGTAAGAGAAATCAGTTCAGAAACTCTCAATCCAGTTCCATACAAAATCTGCAAAATCAGTGAATCTCTTGCTTGTTTGAGTGGATTTTTCTCATAACGAAGCGGAGCAAGCAAAATATCTTCGATCTCATCTTCCTGCAAAAAACTCACCTCCCTCTGCGGTATTTTTGCTAATTCAAGTTTATCAGGACTGAGACAATCTACATCATTTTTGAGCAAAAATTTGAAAAAAGATCTGAGTGCAATGATATGAAAATTAACAGTTTTTATTGACAATCACTGCTCAGCAAGAGCCTTCCTAAAATTAAGGATATCTAAGCTCTGAATCTTTTCTACCTCAGGATTCCCCCAAAATTCCACTGCCCTCAAAATCCAATGTTTATAATTATCGACTGTTTTTTGACTACTATTTTTGGAGTGATGAAGTGTATCTAGAAAAAGTTCTAGCAAATCTGACATTTTTTTCCCTCCAGCACCTTTTGTATTTTTCGTGTTTAATGAAGAAAAAGAAGAAAAATCAGACTTCTTCTTTTCTTTTTTCCTTTTTACGATAATATTTTTATTGTTATTGTACGGATTAGTTTCCATCATTTTGTGCTTTTGCTAATGAAAGTTCAAGTTCTGATTTGAGAGTATTCCACTCAGATATACTCATCTTTTGCCCATTTGCAAGATCATCTTGAACTTTTTTCACTTGATTAACAACATAAATTCCATATTTGAGCATCATTCTATTTCCTTGTGCTTTTCCAGTATCAGCGATTTGTTGAGCCTTGAGCTTGAAGTTTTCTACTTGCTGAGTAAGTGTCTCATTTGCTGAAACTTCACCAACGATTCCCTCTACTGCTCCAAGTGCATCCACAGGCTCTGATGAAGTATTTCCAGATATAGCAGTTGAATTCTGACTTTCATCAGATTTAATTTCTGTTTCTGTAGTAGATTCTTCAGCATCAGAAGAAGCATCTCCAAGGACAACTTCCTGTACGTCATCTGAAGTTTCCGCTTGCTTCTCATCGATCGTTACTTCTCCAAGATCTGCTGATTCCTCAGTTTCAGAGGTATCAGTCGCATCATCTGCAGTAGATCCAGTCATAACCTCACCAGTCAATTCTGCTGCACCATGCTCTTGTTCTCCAGTGAGTTGAGCCATTTGCATCGCTGGAGTTGTTCCTCCACTAAGACCAAACATTTGCTGAATTTCATTTGGATACTTCAAAAACGCCATAAATCCAACAGCAACAATCAATGCAAACACTCCAAATACTGCAACAAGTGCTGACATTTTATTTTGAGCAGGTTGAGGCTGTGTAATAGAAGGATAAGCAACTGGATTAGAAAGAGGATTGGCTACAACTGGAGCAGACGCCCCCATCATCGCATCCAAATTCATAGTAGGAGCAGGAGCAGCCACAGGCTGAGCAATCATATCATCCAAAGAAAGCATTCCCATTGGCTTTTCTTCAGTAGGAGAAGCTACTTGAGCAACAGGGTTTTCTAGCGACTGTGAAACTGAAGTACTCGCCTGTACTACTGGCTCTGGAGTGAGATTTTGATTGAGTGAAGTCCTCATCGCCTCAAAAGGATCTTGCATCGCTGGAGCTGGTTCTGGAGCTGAATAGCTCGCTACTGGTTCTGAAACAGAGTCAGAAACAGGCATTTGAGATACAAAAGAAGTTGAAGTCTGACTTGGTTCTTGTGGTTGTACAAAAGTACTTGGAATATTGACTTCCTCCTCTCCTGAGGAAACAGAAGTCAAAGTCTGACTTTCTTCCTCTTTTTGTACAAAAGAGGTTGGCAATTCAGTGGACATTTGAAGTGAAGCAGGAACAGCTTCCTGAGAGGTCGACTGCACGCTATTCTCCTCTACCACATCAGACACCATCTGAGTAGGTTCAGAACTATACGAAGCTTCTCCCCCTTCTTGCTCTACAGAAAAATCACTACTAGGCAAAGGCATTTCTTCTACACTCACAATATCCTCCTGACTTGGTCCAAGAGCAACCTCTGCTGCCTCCTCAAGACTTGAATCTTCCTCTTGTACAACAGGCTCCTCATGCAAAAAATCCATACCCGTATCTACCGGAGCTGACACCTCTTCCACAGTTGGAACATTTTCACTGACAGGTTCTTCAGCACTAGGGAAAGTCTGCTGCTCTGGGACAGAAGTTTCCTCAGCAACAGTATTACTAGCAGCAGGAAAAGAATCTGGTAAATCCAAACTAAAATCAAAAGCTGAAGTCTGATTTGGATCATTTGTTGTTACTGGATCCTGAGTTTGTCCAACGGTAGGTGTAAATCCTGTGTTTTGATTATCAGAAGTTGGCATTTTTGCAAAGATAGAGAGTAAAATTTTTTCACTCAATTATAACTCAAAAAAAATATTTTGCAAATTTTGTCAATCTTTTATTAGAAACAGCTATTATTTTAATAACCATAAGAAACTAATGACTTCCTTGTATCAAAAATCATATCTACAAAAATCCCTTAAATCAAAAAACCCTTGCTAATACAAGGGCATTTATTTTTCAAGATACTTATTTTACAAATAGATCTCTAGACTGCAATACATAGGAATAATAATCAATCAATCTCCACTCAAATACTTGCTGTTTGTAAGCCCTAAAGAGCATTAAAGCAGTATTATTTCTTGAGATTTTTTCTACTCAAGCACCGCGATGGATAATTCCGAGTTCAGTAGCTACTTTATTATATTCGCTATACCAAGTTTTATTTTCAGATTTGCTTTCATCAAGATAGGATTTGAGGATCATTCTGATCAGTACTGCATTTACTTCAGCTTTACTAATCTGATCAAATGGCCTAAATTTTCCATCTCCCATTCCACTTCCTTTCATCACTCCGAGCTGATATGCAAGAGTAATGTATGGCTTGAGCGTAGGATTTGCATCTTCTACATCTGAGTAGTTCACCTTCAAGTTAAGATCAGGTTTTCTACAAAGTACATTGATCGCAAAGTTTGAAAAGATCTTGGCAGCTTCCTCTCTAGACAAGTCTCTATAAGGATCATAGCCATCTACACTATCAAACATCGTCATCTCATACGTTCGCAAGAAGGACAAAGCTTTTTTGAATTCTTCATCTGTGATGATTGTAGCTGAGTCTTTGATTCACAAATAAGGCCTTCTCGTATAGCACTGTCCATTGACAATCGTAGGATTGAAAATTTCATCATCTGAGAATACTTTCTTATCCTCAAGAGATTTAGGTTTTGGAGGTAATTTTTTCAATGGT
This sequence comes from uncultured bacterium, assembly GCA_963517005.1. Taxonomy (GTDB): domain Bacteria; phylum Patescibacteriota; class Gracilibacteria; order Absconditabacterales; family Absconditicoccaceae; genus HOT-345. The sequence continues at coordinate 14,118 of CAUQDZ010000003.1, read as the reverse complement.
CGAGTATACTTATCCACTACAGGAGTCTCTTGCTTTGGAGTGTCTTTAGATCAGTTATCATTTGGTTTTTCATTTGTATTTAGAGTTATGACGGTATCTCCTTGTGACTTATGTTTTTTTACAATCAAAGCAATCTCCTTTCTAAATTTATTTTTCTGACCACTCGCTCTAACTATTACTTTGAACTTTCACACCTCCTGAGGAACTCCTGAAATCCTAACCCTTGTTTTATTGTCATTGATTTTTTCCTTTGTGATTTGTAATCCAAAATCTTCAGGAAAATTATTCCAGTCACCAACATAATCACTACTCCAGTCAACTTCAAAGGTAATAGGTAAGTTTTTGTTTTTTCATTTAGTGAGATAATAAATTACTTTATCACAGTTTTTACCACCTCTTAATACAAAATTATAGTTCTTCTTTTTTAATTTGCCCAGTGCTTCTCCTCCTTCACAATAAGGAACATCGATGTCCACTGTTACTGTATTAGGACTGCTTCACAACTTATCATTCCATCATTTCAAGAGTCTGTCATTATTTTCTATAGAAAAAACAGTATCTTTGATAAAACCTACTCCTCTTTCTAAAGATTCTGGATTCCAATTTGAAAGATCTTGATCAAAGTTAATTGCTCCATTAAACATATAATTTATATCTGTAACTTTACTTACATCCCATTTTTCGAGCGGTTGATTAAATGATTCTGCATCAGCAAACATATCATGCATATCGGTCACTTTCCTCACATTCCAGTTTTCGAGCGGTTGATTAAATGCTCTTGCTTGAAAAAACATCCACGACATATCGGTCACCTTACTCGTGTCCCACTTACTGATATCTTGATTGAAGGGAGTTCTTTCAAACATCCATGACATATCGGTCACCTGACTCGTGTTCCACTTACTGATATTTTGATCAAACGAACTCCATCAAAACATGTCTTTCATACTCGTTACCTTGCTCGTATCCCAGTTTCCAAGAGGCTTATTAAAAGTTTTTGCCAAACAAAACATCGCTGTCATATCGGTCACATTACTCGTATTCCATCTATTAATATCTTGATTGAATTCATCTGCAGAGGCAAACATAAAACTCATATTTTTCACATTACTCGTATCCCATCTACTAATATCTTGATCGAAATGAACTGCAGAGGCAAACATAAAACTCATATTTTTCACATTACTCGTTTTCCAGCCACTAATATCTTGATTGAAGCTAGAAGAGAGGTCACTACCCAAAGTTCGAGAATTATCAGGTGCAGGAAGTGGTACTACTCTCAAAGAATCAAACATATGAGCCATAGTAGTCACATTACTCGTATCCCAATTTCCAATAGGTTGATTAAATGCAGTTGCTCTAGCAAACATATAGCTCATATCTGTTACCTTACTTGTATCCCAGTTTCCAATAGGTTTATTAAATACAGTTGCACCAGAAAACATATAACTCATATCCGTTACATTACTCGTCTTCCGACTACTAATATCTCGATTAAACGTTGTACCAGCAAACATTGCTCTCATATTCACCACATTACTCGTATCGAGAGGCTTAGCAGACCGAAAGCTGATTTCTCCTTTTACATTCTCAAAAAATGATGAAGCATCATCGGGAAATCTCGCTCCATCGGTAAAGGTAATACGAACAGCACTAGCAACATCTTCCCTCAAGCTTAAGGTTTCCTTCAATTTTTCCCACTTAGTTTTATCAACTATTCCATTTTCTCCTTTTCCATTGATATTGAGGGTTTGAGCATCCTTATTCCATACTGCTTTTGCCCCTCACAAATCAAAAGTCTCTGAATCCACCTCTACTCTAGCAAACACAGAACCGATCGAGATACAGCTTACCATCAGAGTAAAGATCAGTTTTGAAAATTTTTTCATCATAAAAATAAAAAAAAATAAATTTTTTTCACCTTCCCCACTTTATATATGCATATATCTATTTCAAGACTTTTTATAAAAAACTTTTTTAACCAAAAAAGAGTAAAAAAAATTCACTCTTTCTAAATCATAATATTTTTATCCTACCAGTTCCTCCAATCTCTCAAAAAATTTCTCCAAATCGCTAATATCATTATTGAGATAGGCACTCATCCTACACGTTCCTCCGAGATGATAATGCTTGTGGAGCGGATATGCACAATGCCCACCACAGCGGATACAAATGCCCTTTTCAGCAAAAAATTCTCAAATCTGATTAAAGTTTCCATTCTCCCTCAAAACAAAAGAAAACAAAGCTACCCTCTGATCTTTTGGACCGATGAGATTAACCTTATCTCCTAATTTTTCAAACCTCTTGATCGCAAAATTAGTAAGCTCCTGCTCGTGAAGTCAGATTTTTTCTATTCCTTTTCTAAGATTTCAATTTTCATCAAGATTTTTAATAAAATTCAAAGCTGCTTCTAACGAGACAGCACCGATAATATTTGGAGTACCTGCTTCTCGCTTATCTGCATTATTTTGGAGAGAAAAAGAGGAAATACTGACATCCTTGATCGTTCCTCCTCAGAGAATAAGCGGAGTTCGCTCCTTGATCCAGTGATTTCTCAGAGCCAACACTCCAAGCCCCGTTGAAGCCAGCATCTTGTGTGCTGTAAAAACTACTGCATCTGCCCCCAACTCTCCCATATCTACGATCATATGAGGGACAGACTGTGATCCATCGATAAGAAAAAAAGTTTCAAGTCTGATTTTTGACCTTATTTTTTTCAAATCATAGATTGCACCAGTCACATTTGAGACCTGCCCCATTGCTACGACTTTGACGCTATCCGTATACTTGTGATCAAAATCCTCCCAATCGATTTGATAGTGTTCATCAGTAGCAACAAACTGCACTTCAAAACCAATCATTTCTGCCAAATTCATCCAAGGCAAAACATTTGCGTGATGATCTCGCATTCCTACCAGTACTACATCACCTTTTTGCAAAAACTTACTTTTGACCATCGCTTGTGCGAGCAAATTGACTGCATAAGTCGTATTATAGGTATAAATTACTTCTTTACTCGAACACCCAAGCAACTCTGCCACAAGCTTTTTACTTGCATGATAATGTACTTCTGATGCCTCAGACAAACTATAAAGTCCTCTATGAATGTTTGCATATTCATTTGCCATAAAATCACTCATCGCATCAATCACAGCCTGAGGTTTTTGGGTACTTGCTGCATTATCTAAGTAAATGATATCTGGATGATTAACACACAAGGGGAAAAACTGCTTCATATCTCACATATTTACAAAAAAAAATCAAAAAAAATAAATCTGACCTTTGACTGCGTTCAGCCTTTTATCTTTTATTTTCTACTTCACAACAAAGTCCAAGAATGAGAGGAATCGAACCTCCACCACTGGCTTCGGAGACCAATGTGCTACCACTACACCACATTCTTATCACGACTATAAGATAAGCAATTCAATAAAAAATGCAAGCAAATTTCAGTTGCCTTTTTTTTCTATTTTTTTATACTCAAAGCAATTTATCTTGTTATCCTGCATATAGTGACACTTTCAGAAAAAACGCTTGAACTCTTGCATTTCATCGAGCAAAACAAAAACCTAGAATCACTCAATCCAGAAACACTAACTCAAACCTATCAAACTCTCATAGATACCCTCATCGAGCACAATCATCTCTACTATATCCAGTCCTCACCTATCATTTCAGACTATGAGTATGATCAACTTTTTGCTTATCTCAAAAAAATTGAAGAATTCTCCCCTTACCTCATCTCTTCCAATTCTCCGACCCAATCACTTATCGGACAAATCAGTGATTGATTTGCCAAGGCCGATCACAAAACCCCTCTCCTCTCACTCGAAAACAGCTACAATGCACAAGATCTCCAAAATCGATCCACCAGAATCCAAAAAATAATCGAAAAATCTGATCAGAATTTTGAGTTTTTTTATCGTCTCGAGCCAAAATTTGATGGACTCAGTTGTGAAATTATCTATCAGGACTGACTACTAACCCAAGCAATTACTAGAGGAGACGGTCAAACCTGAGAAGACATTACTACCAATGTCAAAACTATAAAATCCCTCCCCAAAAAACTCACTCAACCCCTCAATCTTCGCATCAGAGGGGAAATTATGATGCCAAAATCCAAACTTTCTGCACTCAACCAGATCAGGGAATCCCAAGGCCTCAACTCTTTTGCCAATACCAGAAACGCGGCATCCTGAAGCATCAAACTTCTTGATAGTGCAGAAGTCGAGAAAAGAAGCCTGATTTGCTTTGTCTATGATATTCTCGAGTCAGATACGAACAAAACAATAAAAGAAATATGACTTCCTACCTTTGATCTTCCTGAAAAATTCCAGGATTTTGACTCGATTCAAGAAGTAATCGAAGCCTGCCTCAATCCTGAACTAAAAAGCTTCTTAGACCACCAAGATTTTGACTTTGATGGTTTGGTAATCAAAATCACCGATACTCTGTCAGATCCAAACAAGCCCTCTATTCGCAATATCCTAGGTACTACCGAGCATCATCCCAGGCGAGCAATAGCCTACAAATTCCCTGCTCAACAAATCGCAGCTCAAATCCGTTCTGTTGATTTTCAAATAGGAAGAACGGGGATCATAACCCCAGTTGCCAACCTCGATCCTGTGAGTCTCAGCTGAGTCACTATCTCCAGAGTCAGTCTTCATAATTTTGATTTTATCCAAGAAAAATGAATTCAGAATTGAGATTTCGTACGAATTCAAAGAAGTGGAGAAGTAATCCCTTACATCCTCTCAGCTATTCCTTCTAGGAGAAACGGCACGGAGACTGAGATCTTAGCACCCACACTCTGTCCAAGCTGTCAGAGTCCAATCATCCAACAAGATATGCACTACTTTTGCAAAAATCCTACTTGTCCAGCTCAAATCAAAGAAAAAATGATCTACTTTGTTTCCAGAGATGCTCTTGATATTGTAGGATTTGGAGAATCAATAATCCAGCTTCTCATCGAGCAAAAGATTGTCCATTCTCTTGAAGATCTCTACGATCTCACAAATGTCAAAAATCAAATACTGCTTCGCAAGCTCCCTTCCTTTTGAGAGAAAAAAATTTCAGAATTAGCTTCCCAACTTGAACTTTCCAAGAAAAAACCACTCCGAAGACTGCTCAATGCCATTTGAATTCCAAATATCTGAAAAAAGACTGCTCAAGATCTAGCCACCTACCTTGCACAAAAAAAAGTCTCAAATCTGACTTCTCTCATCATTCAACTCCAAGACTCTGATCAAATCGCCCAAATCTATGGTATCTGACCAAAGGTAGCAAGTGATATCTCTGCATTTTTCTCTGATACGAAAACACAAGATATACTCAGAAAACTCGAAAACTTTGGGCTCAATTTTTCAGCTCTCGAAGACAATAAGGAAAACCAAAATTCTGATCAGAATACTCTTTCTTTTTCTATCACAGGAACATTCCCCCTTTCCAGAACAGAAATTGCAAATCAGCTCATCGCTCAGGGCTATCAATTTGATGAAAATCCCCTTCAAACAACTACTTTTATGTTGATTTGAGAAAAAGCTTGATCCAAAGCAGACAAAGCTCGCAAATATGGCATCAAAATTTATGAAAATCGAGAGCAAATTCAGCAAGAATTTAACCTTTCTGAGCCAAAAATCTCTAACAAAAAATCACAAACTCCAATTCAATGAGGACTTTTCTAAAACTACAAACATAAACAAAAATCAGACTTTTACTTTTGTTCTCTTTTCAAATATGTTCAAAAAATTACTCATTTTACCACTAATGATCCTGCTATTTAGTGTGAGTTTTGCATACTCTCCTATGAGCAAAATCCAACACCAACAAATCGACCTTCAGCTCTCAGGTTTTTCAAATTTAAGCAAAAGTGAAAAAAGTAAAGAAGCTGACTTTTTCCTTCGTTTAGCCCAAAAATCCCTGGAAATTCGCCAAGCATTCAATGGAGGAAAAGGTAAAATTCCAGGTGCAAAACTCACCCCCACAGACAAACTTTATATCAAAAAAAAGATCGAAGTTCTTTCTAATTATTCCAAATCCGATCTAGAAAAAGAAATGAAAGATCTTAAAGAAACTCAATTGATGTCCTATGAACTCTGAAGAAGCCTTCAAATCGAATCGCTTGCGAGTTTTCAAGGCTATGCAGAAACCAAGATCCCTACCCCTCTCTATCGAATGCCTAAGGATAACCTTGCTATTCACAAGCTCCTTGCAGCAAGTCCATCAAGCACAGGGCTCAAACTTGATCAGCAAAATCTTATTCGTGAATTGTCTGTCGTTTTACCACCTCAAACCCCTGTTACCCTTATTGCAGAATACAAAGTTGATGGATATACGTATTATCTGGTCAGAACAAGAGAATTTGATGCTGGTGCAGGTGCAAAGCATGGCTATTTTCTAGATGCAAGATTTGTTCAAAAAACAGACAAAAAACCTGAAGAAATCCTCAATCCACTCCCATCACGCGATCAAATCATCACCAATCTCCTCAAAACCCAAGGTTCAGCCTATGTTCGAGGAGGATCACGATATCAGGGATTACCTCAGATGGAAAGTTTTTTCCCATCACAAAGTCCGCTTTCCTCTATTCATAAAAAACAAAAAAATCTGAATGGAGTAGATTGTTCTGGCCTCCTCCGAGAAGCAAATAAGGGAAATACCCCAAGAAACACTCGTCAACTCCTTACCGTAGGAAATCCAGTCGACATCGAAGGACTCAATATTGATCAAATCATCTCCAAAGTACAACCACTCGATATCATTGTACGAGATGGGCATGTAGTGATTATCTTAGATCAAGACAGAGCAATCGAAAGTAGACGAAGACCAAATTTCAAAGGCTGAGTAGAACTCTCAAATCTCAAAACTCGTCTTACCGAAATCCTCAAAAACAGAACTCCTGTCAATGACTATTTCGCTTCCAAACTCTCCAAAAACAAAAAATTTGTCATTCGTCGCCGATATGAAAGTGAAAAATAAAGTTTTGATCTTGCTTTTGTAAGGGAAAAATGTAGAGTAAAAACATATACCCTAAATCTAAAGAGAAATACCATCAAAAATCAGAATTCAAAACTCTTTTATCTCTGAAAAATATCATGCGAGGACTTGTAATATTATCGCTTTTTATCGGTGCTGGAGCTGGATATGCGATTTTCTACCGAAGATTTGAGCAAAGAGATATCGTCTCAGAACTTAGAGACAACCTCAAATCTGCCAATGATCAAATCATCGATATGCAAGAGGAAATCGATGAACTCCAAGCTCAAAACGAGCTGTTTAGGCAAAAAACCACAGAGCTTTTGGAAAAAAATGATGAGCTTTCAGATGTCGTAGCAGAACTAGGAAAATACTATGTTCACATCAAAAAAGCCTCAGAAAAAACAGCGGAACTCTCAAAATATCTCCACGAACCTGACGCAGAAATAGAAGGAAAAATCTGATCTCTAGATTCCGATCAAAATGCACAAAAAAGATTTTTCTAACAAAAAACAGCTTGAGTATACTTCTCTTGCTGTTTTTCTTTACACACATTAATCCATTGACTAAAATACAGATAAATTAAGCGAAGCAACCTTACTTAGTCCCAAATTGATCGCTGTATATGTTGTTCCTACTTGATTTCCCTGCACTTTGATCTCAACTTCTCAGTTCTTAACAAGACTAATTGCTACAGGATCAAGACTGACATTGGTACTGCTTGCTACCAAAATAATCGGCTGCTGCAAGATTCCATCAAATCAAACTCCTGTCTTTTTGTTTTTGATGAGAAGTTTGAGAATTCTGGTCTGATTCTTCTTTATCGGAGAAGTTAGGTCTCCTGTAAGATCTACTCTCCATTCATCAAAGAAGGCTTTCCCATTACCATCCAAACTACTCGTATCAATAATAAGACTTGAAGTCTGACTTTGTCCTTGACTAGTCTCTACTGGGAGGTTTACTACTGGTGCTGGACTCTCAGGCAAAAGAGGTTTCACAAGCTCTTCTAAAAGAGATTCCGCAGTTGCTCCACTACTCTCAGAGTGCTGATTATCTGCACTAGCATGCTCCTCTCTGCCTCACTCATCAAAAGGACGTGTCGCATTTGCTCCCTCTAGGAAAGCAATTGGATCTTGACCATATTTATACATCTGCTCACGACAAAGTCCATTATTGATAGTTTCAATACCCGACTTTTTAGCTTCACTACATTGTCCAAAAGGATAGATTGGACGTCCAAAATCTCCTTTATCGATCTCAAAATGCACATGATTTCCTTCTAAACTTCCCATGGTAGTTCCAGAATGGCCGATCATACCAATCTTTTGCCCCTTGGTAAGCGGCTGTCCAGTCTGAACAAGGATCTGATCCATATGTCCATAAGTTGAAAAATACATTTTTCCCTTGTAGATAAATTGAATCTTTACTACATTTCCATATCAAGCTTGCTGTCCTGCAAAAAATACCTTTCCATCTGCGATCGCATAGAGAGGAGTTCCTCTAGAGGAAGCGAGATCCACACCATAGTGACTTCCATGTTGCATATCCCATCCACTCAAATAGTTTCCACCAAAAAGCACCGTATAGGTATTGGTATACAATGGATTTGCTCCATACTTTTGAAAGTTTGCACCTTCAATAAGTGGAAGTTTCATCTTACAATTTTTATCAAGTTCTGGCCAAGTCTTGTGCCTACATTCAAGTTTTGAAACTTCATCTACAGGATAGACAAGACTCGTATTGTTTACTAGGCTTGTTCCATTTCCAAAAATCAGTGTCGAAAAACTAAAAAGCCCCACAACCAAAATCTCTCCCAAATAGATCAAATTTTGATTTACTTTGTTGGAAAAATTGAAAAGTTTATCAACTCTTTTTCCCTTGTGATGCTTTTTAACGATTCTTGTTCCAATTTTTTTATGCAAATTGGAATTAAAATCCTCATACTTTTGCCATTTAACTGTCATGGTAATCTCGGTAGAATTAAAACAACACACCTATTTTAATCACAAAATCAAAAAATGTCAACTTTTCAATAACTTTTTTGAAATAAAGAAAGAAATCTAAATTTTAACCTTATTTTTCCTTGGAAAACAGTTTTTTTACCTTTCTCTTTACAAATCATCAAAAAACCGTATACTACTAAATATTTATCCTTTTCCCTCAAGATTTTGGCAAATAATCCGCTCATCGAAGAAATCCTCTCCTCCGTGGAAATCAAAGACTTGATCGAGAGATATATTCCACTTTCTAGATCAGGAAGCAATTTTTCAGGAAGATGTCCTTTTCATAACGAAAAAACCCCTTCTTTTATGGTTTCACCAAGCAAAGGAATTTTCAAGTGCTTTGGCTGTGGAAAAGGAGGGAATGCCATCACCTTTATGCAAGAGATTGAAAAACTCGATTTCCGAGATGCCGTCAAGGAACTCGCGAAGATTCAACACATTGACATCGAGAAATATAGTCTTGATAACAAAAAGTTAGCAGCAGAAAGTGATGAAAAAGCAAAACTCAAAAGGCTTCACGCTCTCGCACATCAGTTTTTTCGTTCTGCTCTACAAGATTCTCCTACTGCACTCACCTATCTCAAAGAAAAAAGAAATCTGACATCCGATCTCATTGACCATTTTCAGATTGGTTATGCACCAGACAAGCATTACGAGCTCATCCAATTTCTAAGATCAAAAGGCTTTTCTGACAATGATCTCATCGAAGCATCTCTTGCCAAAAAAAATCTCAACGGAGAAATTTATGCGTTCTTTAGAAATAGAATCACATTTCCGATCTTTGATGCTATGGGCAATGTAATCGCCTTTTCTGCCAGAGTGCTCAATGCTGAAGACAAACCAAAATATCTCAATAGTGCAGAACACAAAGCCTTTGAAAAATCAAAAGTCCTCTATGGACTCAATTTTGCAAAAAATCAAATAAAAGAGTTTCAAAAACTGATCATCGTCGAAGGTCAAATGGACGTTATCGGACTTGCAAGACTTGATCAACCTATCGGAATAGCAACCTCAGGAACTGCCCTCTCCTCTGATCATATCAAGCTTATCAAAAGATACACCGAAAATCTCTATCTCCTTTTTGATGCTGATCAAGCTGGAAATCAAGCAACAATTAGAGCACTAAAACTTTTTTATCAACAAAATTTATATCCAAAAATTATTGAACTTCCAGAGGGATTCAAAGATACTGATGAACTCGCTAATACCCCAAATGGAAAGTCTGATTTTGAAAACTGTTTGCACCAAGCAGAAGATGGATTTATCAAAATCTATCATCGCCTCAGATCTGCATCTGATCTTACCTCACCTATAGATAAACAAAAACTCATCAATAGTCTTTTTGAGCTTATTTTGTCTGTAAACTCACTCACGATCCAAGAACACTACAAACAGCTCCTCGCTGAGAAGCTTGGATTTGCTCCTGAGATTCTCGATGCTCAATTCAAAAGATACAAAGCCTGAGATGGGAGATCGATCCTCCTCCAACAGCAAAGACAAGCTGAACAGTCACAATCTCAAAAGTATCAACTGGAAAGAGATCTCATCATCCTCAGCCTCTTTCACCAAGGGAGTATCCTCAAATACTTAGAGGGGAATGAAAAACTAGAGTCTCTCTTTGATTTCGTCAATCTCCTTGCTGAAGCCGAGCCTGAGAGTACACTATCACTCGTACTCAAAGATACCATCGATGAAGAAATAAAAAAAAAGCTCGATGAACAGAGCCTTTGGCGAGATGGTCAGCTAGATCCACTCTTGGAAACTGAAAAAAAGACTCAGCTCATCTGGCAAACTCTCATGCCATTTCTCCAGTCTAAACTTCAACGAGCCCTTAAAAATCCTTCTATCACTCAGGAGTTCAAGCAAAGACTCCTCGAAGCAAGAAAAAGAATATAATATCATTCAAAAAAAGAAAAACCTGACTCCAGAAGACGAACGAAATCCAGAGTCAGGATTTTTTTAATCAAGAGTATTAGTATTTAAGATTTCTCTTTCATATTTTTCAAGAGCCTTTTCTAAATAGATTTTGAATTTTTCTTGAGAAAACTTTTGTCAGCTAATAATTGGATTATCATTATTTTCTCCTCTCTCTCAGATGATCGTGATTCTCTGTCAAATATCTGGATCTTGCAAAAGATTGATAAAAGGTGACTCATGATCAGTCTGCAATGCTAGCACAAAATGAGACTTTTCAAGAAGTAAAAGATCCTGGATCTTACGTGCAAATTTTCTATCTTGTTGACTATTGTAGTCTCATTCAAGTTCCAACTGCCTTCGTTCAAGTCACAAATGTGCAAGAAAATCAGGTTTTTCTTTTTGGAGATTTTTATATGCCTTATTCGCAGTTTCTGAGCCTCAAACAATAGTAATTTGATAGTATTGCCTTTTCTCTTTCAAAGAAGATATTTGATCCTGAGAAATAACTTGAGATACTGGGAGTGATAGGAGTGTTTTGCTTGCATTACGAAGTTGCTCGATCTCAGCAATCAGTTTTTTATTTTCTTCTTCGTAATAATCTCTTTGAAGAGCAAGTTCTGTTTTAAGAATCTTGAGTTCTGATTCAAGAATCTCAAATTTTTCTTTGAGTTCTGAATCTGTCTCTACTGCATTGATAAATTCACCAACATTCTTTGCTTGAGTTTGCTTATCAATAATAATTTGTTGCACTTCTTTGAAAATATCTGGATTAAGAGTAGAAGAAAGCCACTGACTCACATCAGGATTTGCTCTCCATGCTAACCAAGAGTCAAATTGATGAGTATTAATAAAAACCATTCTTTGCTCTCTAGTAACTCTTGTCAACGAAAATACTCTATCCAAATACTCTTTGAGAATAGAGATCGCCTTTGGCAGAGATTCAGGATCTTTTTGAATAGCTTGATACAAAAAGTCTGAAACTGACTGGAATTTTTGTTCTATCTCAGACTTCGGATCTTTGAGCAATCTAAAAAGTGTCAATGCCCTTACTCTCAAACTATACGAATCATTTGGATCCAAATACTTGAGATAATTAGAAATTCCCGTTTTATTCAAACGAATTCCTAAAGCAACAAAAAAACGACAAAGCTCCTGATACTCTTTTCAAATACTTCTATACGAATCATTGATAAAAAAATGCAAACGCATAATACTCACAAAATCGAGGCAAAGATCAAAATCCTCAAGTCTAAAATCTGAAAGATTAGAAAAGAGTTTATCTTTATTTACTCATCGATAAGCAAAAAATTTCCTTTCAAGATTTTGAGTATAAGAAGTATCATCTGCTAAAAATCAGAGTTTTTGCTGATCAAGCTGATCTTGTGCTTTGACAACTTCTTGCATAAAGGAGAGAAGTGAATGCGACATAGTGTGATTTTAAGTTTTTAGATAAAAATTAATTTTCTCCTGAGGTAAAGAGCATATAGAGTTTTTTTCTCGCCCTAGTCGCCAAGACATAGTAAAGATTTGTAGTAGGTCATCATTCTTCACCATCCTGTATTCTTTCTTCATCCCTAGGTGTAATATAAAGAATTACACAATCAGCTTCAAGTCCCTTTGATGATTTATTAGTAGAGACAAACACATCTTGAGAAAAGTCTCAAGATTTGCTGTAGTCTCAATGGCTTAAATGGCTTTCTAAATTACTGTGATATTTTACATTTACATTACTGTGATATTTTCCATGATAAATTTTTTGATCATTTAAGAATTGAGATATTTTATCAACATTTTTCTGACTATCTGCAAAAATCATCGTAGTCCGTTGATGAGCCTGAGCTTCCTTAATCCATTTTAACAATTGCGTATCTTGCATATGCGGATCTGCTTCTGAAACTTCCTCTGGTAGGGAGTCAGGGATAGATCTACAATTTTTGCTTTGGAGTGCAAGCTTGACTTGTTCATCTTCTGGCAAGAAATATTCCGATGCAAAAGTACAAATTTCTCTCGTACTTCTCATATTGATAGTAAGTTCCTCTACCAAGGTCTCAGGATCTGGTTCATCAGGGAATGCAATTTTTGCAATATCCACTATCGAGCTTCACTCAGAACTTAATCCTATTCTCTGATTCTCATCGGCAAAGATGGAGAGATGTGGAGTCAAAATTTTTAATGCTTCCAGAAGCTGGGGAGAGAGATCCTGCCCTTCATCAATAAGAATCTCATCATAAGGATAATTTCCATCATGATAAGTATTTCTATATCGACTAAACAAAGTTTCCAAAAATTCTTTTGATTGTTTTTGTGCATAATATCGTTGTTCTTCAATATTTTCTTTAATTATTTTATCTCCTATTTGATAATGAATAACAGGATATTTTTTGACATGTTTAGGTGAGATATATTGACCAATTATAAATTTTCCATCTTTATAAATCTCCTCACGATTTTCAATTTTTAAAAGTAAGTAGGATCTGATCTTGTTATAAAATCGTTGTAAATGGAAAAGATCAGTTCCTCTCCTAAGTTGAGGAACAGACAAAAAAGTACTCAATGCCTTTCCAAAACAGAGAAAAAGTACCCTTTTCCCCAGTCTTTGAAGTCTTAAGATTCTATGAATAGCAACAACTGTTTTCCCAGTCCCTCAATATCCTTTTACTACAAGGTTTTCTCATCGTCACTTTCTTGCAGGACTATCAAGATCTATAGCAACAAGTGCTTTTTGCTCAGCGGTAAGCTGTCAAATTTCTGGCAAGATAAATTTCATAGTACATTTCTTACAAAATAAAAAATTTTCTTACTTTTTGAGCATCGATTTACTTTTTTCTCTTAGTTTCGCAAATCTAGAGCGTTTTTTTCAGTTTTTATCATATCAATCTTTATTGTATCAAGTCCTATCATATCATTCTTTATCATATCAAGATTCATCTCGAAGAGTTTGTGTTATTTTATTAAGTCATTCTCTATTATATCCGTTACTATCATATCAATCTCTATCATATCATTCTTTATCATATCAAGATTCATCTCGAAGAGTTTGTGTTATGTTATGAATTCATTCTCTATTATATCCATTACTATCATATCACTCTTTATCATATCCAGATTTATTATATCAATTTCTATCATATCATTTTCTATCATATCCAGCTCTATTATATCACTCTTTATCATATCATTTTCTATCATATCCAGCTCTATTATATCACTCTTTATCATATCA
>CAUQDZ010000002.1:0-90078 GCA_963517005.1 uncultured bacterium | reverse complement strand
ATATACTGCATGAACATATTGTAACCCCGGTTCGACTCCGGGTCAGGGCAATTTGAAGAAGTAACTATGCTAGCCTATTTCTTAGTAGAAATAGGCTTTTTCGTATGTTCAATACTGAGTGTTGCAAGCCTATAGTAAAAATTAATAATTTTTTAATTCGTAAAAAATCTGACTTCAAAGGTTAAACAACCGCAAACAGTCAGATTTTTCCTTTATAAATAGAAAAATAAAATGATATATTTAGTGCTAAGATTATCCTAATAACTTTTGAATCTCGGCTATTCCCTGCTCCGAAAGTTGATATTTTTTCCCTCCTAACGTAATCTCAATGAGTCATTGATGATTTTTGAGAATCAAAATAAGTTTTTGGATTTTTTCCATATTTTCAGGCATCTGTCGAATATAATCTAGAGACGAAGATTGTGCTTCTAAACTAATCTCTTTACAAGAATCTTGTATTGTCTCCTCTTGATCAGCAGACACTTTTGGTTCTCCAACTTCTGATACTTCATCCATATTCTCACTATCATCCAAGAATTCCTCATCGAATACTTCTTCATCAATCACCGTTTCTGTTTCGTAATCGTTGGAGTTTTCTGGGAGAATATCCTCAAATTCATCTGGAGAAAAAGTTCAAGAATCCTGACTTGGAGTATGTTCGTTAGCTGAAGTCTGAATTTCTGACTTTATTCTCTCGAGTTCTTGTTTTTTGATATCTCCATATCTTTCCTTTTTTGCTCTAACGACGGTTCGCTCTGGATCAAACCTTCATCAAGCAATTTTTTTAAGTTTCTCATAGGATGTTTTAATGAGCTTATCAATATACACTCTTCCATTATTTTTGCTTCCATAAAGAATAATAAGATCAAATCTTTGTAAATTGAATACATCTTTGGTAAAAAATTCCCAATCTCCTGAAATATCTTCAATCTTGATGAAAAATCCTTTTTTCTTTGCTCTTTGAATTTCTTTGATATAACCGATCACAACAAACTTTGGGAAAGTTTCAGAATCCTTAATCTGATTGAGAAAAGAACCTTTTTTGATATGCTGATAAAATCAATCAAGTGGATTTCCAGAGAGAAATGCTTTGAGCACCTCCTGCTCCATCATCAATCTCTCCATCGGAGTCGAGAGCACTATTGCCTCCTTGAGTTGAATTGTAGTATCCAATCCCACAGATCAAAAGAGTCCAAAATCAGCATTCCCAATATTTTTACTCCAATCAATCATCACTTGAATGTTTTCAAGCAATGTTTTTCTATCTCAAAATCCATCAAAAGCTCAAGATTTGATAAGACTTTCTAGAGATTTTTTATTGATGATATCGGTACATCTTTTGAGAAAATCTTCCAACGAAGTAAATTTCCCATTTTTTACTCTTTCTTGCTGAATTACTTCTCCAACCTCGGATCCTACACCCTTGATAGAAAAAAATCCAAGTCTGACATCTTCATCGATCGCTGCTACATGATTGAAGGATTCATTGATGTGAGGTGGAAGTACACTAATCCCTGAATTCTGGATCTCTGAAATATAGAAACTCTGTGTATCTACATCTTCCTCCACCGATCTGATCAATGCAGCACTAAACTCTAGCGGGAAATGTGCCTTGAGATAAGCGGTTTGATAAGCAACCATCGCATAACAAACTGAATGTGATTTGTTGAACGAATAAGATGCTGCTGGTTCAATCATCTTTTCATAAATCGAGGTTGTTGTCTCTGGTTTGTAACCTCTAAAAGTTTGTCCTCTCTCAACAAATTCTTTTTTGAGCTTCTCAATTACTTCTTTTTTCTTTTTACCGATACCTCTTCTGAGCATATCCGCTTCACCAAGTGAGAATCCCGCCATTGCCTGCACCAAAAACATCAACTGCTCTTGATAAATAGCAATTCCATACGTCAAAGACATAATAGGACCTAAATCTTCAATCAGTTTTTTATTTTCTTCTTCTGCAACTTGTTCACCATATTTTTTGCTAAGCTCTGTTCTGAGTTCCTCAGTCATATAAGTCACCGGTTCACGACCTTGTTTTCTCTCGATATATCTTGGAATAAACTCCATTGGACCAGGACGATAAAGAGCATTCATCGCTACTAAATCATCAATTCTATTGGGTTCAAGCTGGATAAGAAACTTTCTCATTCCCTGAGATTCAAACTGAAAAATTCAAGTTGTCTCCCCCTTTTTGAAGATTTCATCATAAGTAAACTCATCGGTAATATCCGGCTGGAAAGATGTCGTCTTAAGAAAATGAGTAAAGATCTCAGGGAGTTCCTTATGTTCTTTTTCATATCTGGTTTTGATAATTTTGATACAGTTTTTGATAATAGAAAGGTTTCTGAGTCAAAGAAAATCCATCTTTAAAAGTCCAATTTGCTCAAGGGTTGGTCCATCATACTGACTTACAAGGGTATGATCATTTTCTTTTGCGTATTGTACAGCAGAATAGGTCGAAACTTCTTCTGGTGCGATAATAATTCCACAGGCATGCACTCCAAGCTGTCTAATATTTCCCTCAAGCGATTTTGCGTAATCGAAAACCTTTTTTACTTTTTCATCTGAATTATAAATATTTTGAATCTCCTCAAACTCAGGAACTGGATCTTCAATCAGACTTTTTAGACTGGTTTTTTCTGGAATAAGAGCTGAAACCTGATTAGATCTTTCAAATGGCACTCCTACAGCACGAGCTGCATCTTTGAAGGCAGCTTTGGAAGCCATCTTCATAAACGTCCCAATCGAACAGACTTTTGCAGCACCGTATTTTTGTGTACAATAGTCGATCACATTTTGCCTTTGCGTATCTTCAAAATCAATATCAAAGTCAGGCATAGAAATTCTTGCTGGATTGAGAAATCTCTCAAAAAGTAAATCAAAAGGCATTGGATCAACATCGGTAATCTCTATAGCCCACGCAAGCAAACTTCCTGCTCCTGAACCTCTTCCTGGACCCACAACAATCATTTGCCTCTTGGCCCATCTCACATAATCCGAAACGATAAGAAAATAAGAATTAAATCCCATTTCTCTGATCACCTTGAGTTCATATTCAAGTCTCTCAATATAATGTGCAAGCGAATATTTTGAAGTTTTTAGGGGGAAAATTTCACGAGAATTGTCAATCAGCTCTTGTTTAAATGTAGTATAAGTTTCCTGAGTAAAATGTTTAAGATCTGCAGGAGATGTCTCAGGAACTGACTTTTCAAGCTGACCTTTGTTGGTCATCTTAACAAGTTTGATAAGCATATCCTCATCTCGTCCCAGCCCCAATCTAAAATCTAGTCCCTTATACGAGAGATAGCGAAGCTCAAATTCGTGAATATTCATAGTTGCCATCAGTACAAAAAAAGGGATAAAAGTCTGATCACAAACGGAGATTTTCATCAGATTTCATTTTTCTTTTTGTAAGAATAGGGATTTGACAAAAGATTTCAAGCTAAGGAACGAGGAAATTCTCCCTTGCATTTTTCGATAAAATCCGTAGGTTTAGATCAGATTTTTATTGCTTTTTTGAAGAAATGGGACTGGGGTTTGAAAAGGTAAAGACCGAGCATCATATCCTGAAAGAATTTCACGAATTTCTTCGCCAGATTGAGCAGCACCAGCAAATTGCTCGCATCATTCCTGGAAGAATCCACAGACAACAAAAAGCATCTTCTGAGCTTCGTTTTAGTATTTCTTACCCGACTGTATCCTGATTTAAGGCAAAAATGTCCAAAGGTTCAACCTCTCAAGAACTATTTGTAATTACTCGTGAAGGCAGCGGAAACGAAGTCGCAGAGTGGATTTTGAAGCAATGGAAAAGCAACTCTCAATAGGTTTTATTTGCTAAAGGTCAATTAGCGTGCAGATTATCTGAATCTTACTAGCACTATTCTTAATAACCCTGTTTCGAACTTGGTTTTTTCGTCAGATTTTTGCTCGTTTCAATACAATCAACATTTCTAAAACTCAACAACTCCTCTTTGCTGGAATATTAGTCGGATCATTGGCAGGATATGAGTGGATTTCCTCAACCTTAGGAGGATCTAGCATCAAGACGGAAATCTGAGGACAAACTGGACTGATCTTTTGGCTATGGTGTATTTTCGTGATTACGATACTATGGGCAATACGAAGTCTTCGAAAAAAGAAAAAAATCTGACTTCAAAGTGCAGTCTGATCCTTGATCCTAGGAATTTTGATTCGAACAATGAGCAAAGTCAGTTTTGAAAGTTTTTTTTGAGTATTATGAGTTTTGGTACCGTATTATATCATTTTGGCCTATACGGAAGAGTTTTTTAAGTTCTCACTAGCACAATATCAAAATGAATGAGAAAACCAGCAGACAATCTCACAACTCTTGGCACTAAGTCTCTCAGTCTCCTTTGCCTTTGCTTTGATAGAAAATGGACTTGCCTTGGTAATGATGATTCTTGGGGAAAACGAGATATGATGAGGTTTTATCCTCGCAAGAGGGATAGTCGCTACAATGGTGCATTTGTTTGCCACAGGAACAATCGCTCTCGTCCTTTTGAAATGAAGAAATCTCAGACGATATCTCATTTACCCTTTTGCATTAGGTATTGGATTTGCTATTCATGGGATCTACAATCTTGGACAAGCCTTTTGAATTGGTAGTATCAGCTTTATCCTTGCCGTTTGAGGTTTTTTTGGGTTGAGTTACTTGCTTTATCATTTGGATGAGCTCTATTTAGATGGAGGAGAGAGAGATTAGTAGCGGATTTTGAATTATAATAAATCTTCTAATAAATCTCTCGAAAATAAAAGGCACTTTTTTAATTTTTAACATGATTAGTATAATAATTGTTTTTATTTTTACCCTCCTCCATATTTTTTTCTTTCAAAGACTTTGATTGGAGAAATATGGACTCATTGAAAAAGTTTGCCACTATGATCAATTTGTACGGGACGATCCATTTTATTGGAAAGAACCTTTTGATTTTAAGGATCTGTTTAATAAATCCTATTGGAATTACAAAATAATCTTACCACTTCGTAGAGCTCAAGTATGTATAGAAAATTTTAATCGAAAAAAGAAGATCTATCCTATCAATGAAAAACCTAGGGATCGAAACACTTTTATTCATTTTGAGCATCCTTTTGAGTGGAAAGAATGAGATCCTGAATTTCTAAAGAAGCCAAGCCCCTCGGTTGGGTATGATGCTTCATATATTTATCCGCTTCGAGGTTCTGATATTGTTTTTAACCTCAAAGATTTTCCTGATTTTATCCCTCTACAAGACATAGGAATTCAAGCTTACTTAGGGACAATATCCTATACAAGCGGATACATCATTTTACCTGCGATCGGCTATCCTGTAGATGCTGAAACAATCAATCTTTATCAGCAAAATCATTTAAGTGGATTTTGATATCCTACAGGGAACAACTCTCATATTAAGTATCATTGAGAATTCATAAATGCAATTATTCGAAACGGAGGAAAAGAGTATCCCTATTTTATTTGAGATGATAAAGATCGAGTCTATTATTTTGCAAAGTCTAATATAAAAAGAGTTAAAAAAGAAAAAGACTTCCATCTCTTGTATACTTCTGAACGATAATTTTCTAAACTTATCAACAACAAAAAAAAAGACTGAAATCAGATTTTTCAGTCTTCTTTATTTTCAAGAAGAAAGAGAGAAAAAATTATTCATACTATGCAACTTCATCACACTCATACTTGGCACAAAAAAGCTCACCGTCTCCCCTACATAACTAAAAAGAGAAACAGGATCTCAAAGAATCTTGTAAGTATGAATTTTGGTAGTCCGAGGAGCTTTGAGAAGCGTATCTTTGAGCATTAGGATAAAAATTTTATTGGGAGCGGAACCAGGATTAAAGGTACAACAATAATCTACCTCTCTATGCTTTGCTACGATATAACACAGTGTTCCCCCTAGTGAATGCCCACAAATCCATTTTTGATAATTCCCGTGGGTCTTTCTCAACTGATCAAAGAGCGTCAAACTTCCTGTAACTCTTGGATCAATTGCGTTAACTCAGAGGATAATCTGAGCATCAGAGATGAGGTCTGATTTGTTTTTGAAGTCAGTTCCTCTATAAGCAATAATACAAACTTTCTCCTGATGATTGAGATAAATACAGTGAAAAATTGAGTTATAAGCAGGTTCAAGATAAAAATTTCATACCTGATAAGGTCTTTTTTCTGGAGGTAGATAAGAATATGCAGTAATCTCAGCTAACAATTGGTCTCTTTCTGGCAACTGAATTTGTCTATGAAGTTTTGAATTAGCAACAAGCGTTTTGAGGCTCGTTTGAGCAGAGGGGGTAAGAGAAGAAAGCTGTGATTGTAACTGTTCAAATTCTTGTTTTTGATCAACAGAAAAAGCAGCTTCTCAACGAGAAATAAGATCCTGACTTTTGGAGAATATCGAAGACTTAAGGTCTGATCGCCACTTTTTAGTCAGCATTTTTCTGTTCTATAAAAAGATCTAAAAAATTCTGATCACTGAGCAGGTCTATCATTTGATCCATAATGCGTTTTTTCTGATTTTCATCGACCATCTTACGTGATCCAAAAAGTTCTCAAATAAGTGTAGTATCCTGAGTATCAAGAAGATCCTGCTTGAGATAAAGCATATTCCTATCAACTGCAATATCTGTCACTCCAACGGACTGGAGTTGTTCTATCTTTTGCTTAACTTGCGGAGTAAAGAGCGAAAGATCACGCGGATTGAGATAAGTAACCTTATGATCTTGTAAATCAGTTGTTTTATTTCTCGATGTTTGATAAAAATAATTGAGAAATTTATAAGCAAAAAAGAGAATAAAAATCAGAATCGCAATCAAGGAGATGCCTTGCAATATCCTTCCAATTACCCCAGGAATAAGAAAGAACAAAATTGTAAAAATAAAGAGTGAAACCATAGGAATTGAGCGTGAGATTGATGCGATTTCCTTGAGTGTCATCGCTTTATTATGATTAAGCTGAATATAAACTAATGCATGCGTAAGAAATGTCTCCTCAGGAAGTTTAATCTTGTGTACAAAAAAAGTATCATTAACCATATGATCATTGTCATAGGTATCAATTTCAGCTCCTTGGATAATATTTGATCGATTAACCTTTTGAAAGGAATATTTTACATACATATCTACACTTAACATCGACACAAAACTGATTTTTTGCAAAAAATCCATACCTTCCGCGAAGAAGTCATTATTGCTAGCATATTGCAAACCAAGCTTTGGCTCTGGAGTATTTGCGATCATCAATGCAAGTCAAGATATAAAGCTTCTCTTTATTATACTCAAATCCAAGAAAAAAAGCAAAAATATCATTCTGTATTGAGTAGCTTCCGAGAATAAAAAAGGCGATAGGAGACATTTCCAAAAGAAAAAATAAAGTAACATGCTATTTTTTGAGAAAAAATAAAAAAAATCTGACTCCAAAGATTATTCATTCTCTGAATTCAGATTTTGAAACTTTTTAGATTGTGAAATTTTGTAAAATAACTAAGAACTCTTATAAACTTCCATGCTTCATAAGAACATACTCCACTAAGATCAAGATAATTGCAGCTACTGCTAATACTCATTGCACAAGCCACATTTTCATCACAATAGATGTCTCTTTCATACCTTTGTGCTCAAGGAGATGATGAAATGGCGCCATAGCAAAGAGCTTTCTCTTAAATACTTTTTTCCAAAAAATTTGTAATCCACTAGAACAAAGTTCAACAATAAATATCCCAAAAATAACTATAAAAGGAACAATAATTCAGAACCTCATATTGAGCAAATAGATTAGTGCGGAAAGAATTCCTCCTAGAGCAAAAGCACCACTATCTCCCATAAAAACTTTTGCTGGATTGATATTGAAAAAAAGGAAAGCTCCAAGTACTGCTACCAGAACTCCAACAACCGTAGTTGCAATATAAGTTCCATTTAGAAAAGTTACCAGTCCCAATGCTGTTAAAATAATCATCATCAATCCCCCTGCCAAACCATCAAGCCCATCAGTGATATTGATAGCATTTACAATAGCGATCGTTGCAATGAAGGTCAAAATAGGAAACCAAAGTCAGATTTCAATTTTTCATCCTAATGGCCAAAGATTGATATAATCCACCCCCAACACTCGATAAAATCGATAAGAAATCCAAGCCGAGAATAGAAACATTCCAATAAGTTTAGTTTTAGCACTAAGCCCCTTTACTTTACCAAAGTTTTTGATATTGAGGAAATCATCTGCCAATCCAATCAGTCCCATACTAAAGAAACCGAAGAGAATAATATAAGTTTCTTGTGGATTTCGAAGTGAAAAGGTAATCAATTTGAACTTTTGCACAAGGAAACTAATCGCAATCATAATCAGCATAATGATAATGAAAAGTCCTCATCACATCGTAGGAGTTCCTGCCTTGTGAGCATGGAGCTGAGTAAATATCTCAGATTTCTCACCTGTAACACTGACTTCACGGATCGTCTTTCCAGCTTTAAGATACTTTAAAAGGCGAATATATCGTGGATATAAAAGCACCGAAAGTCCAGTC
Source organism: uncultured bacterium (assembly GCA_963517005.1). Classification (GTDB taxonomy): domain Bacteria; phylum Patescibacteriota; class Gracilibacteria; order Absconditabacterales; family Absconditicoccaceae; genus HOT-345. The sequence goes on along the minus strand of CAUQDZ010000002.1, from coordinate 81,550 downwards.
GCAATCAAGCAATACATCAAAATATTGATAAACTTATGGAGTGCAAGCATTTTTTGATTAAAAAAGTAAAAAAAGCTGAATCACTACAATGATTGTATTTTTTCCTTGGGTAAAAAGCAAGTGAAAATTCTTTCAGTTTTTGGGGGTTTATTTTTTCAAAAAAAGCCTGAAAACAAAGATAGCATTCAGACTTTTTATTTTTTGAAAGTATTCTATAAGAATATATTTGTTTATATGCTTGGACTATTATCAAAATTGAGATCATAATACATATCACCATTATACTGGTTATTGAGCTGACTCTCAGTAATAACATTTCCAAGTTTGGAAATTCCTGATATGATCTTTCCCATATAGACAAATATAGCTCTTGCCTCATACTTCTCTGCACCTTGTACATGCATAAATTTGAGCAGAGTCGGTGACATAAAAATCACCATCACCGTCAAAAAAAGACCCCAAATCATATGCCTAATTGAGTCCCAAGCTGCTTTTATCTGCTTATCATCCCCCTTAGAAAAGATAAAAAAGAAAATCGCTCTAAAAAAAGAGTACACACATCCTCACAAAATAATGAGCATCAGCCCTCCAAGGATATAGAGTACCATCTCTTCAAAACCTCCGATCTGATCCATAGTCATCATCGTTTTCAAGGGGAGAAAGGGATAAAAAGTCTGACTTTAGAGCTTTTTTATATTATATCTACAACAAATAAAATTCAATATTTGTTGTTCTTACTCATAAATTCAAATATAATGTAGCGTTTTCTTATTTTAAGATTTTGAGTAAAGAAAAAATCCGTTAAAGGATTTTCTCAAAAATAGTAGTTAATTATTTTTCATTTTTTGGAAGAGCTTTTCTCTCTCTTTGTTCAAAGAACTTTTGGAAAAGAGCGTCACCAGTTTGTTTGAAGAGAAGTTTTGCAACTCTTTCAGACATTTGAGAACCTTTTGCCACCCAAGTCTTGATAGTTTCTACATCAGCTTGCAAAATATGATGCAAAGGATCATAAGAACCCAATACTTCCATATATCCAGTCTTTGCTGGCTTAGTATGCTCAGTCAAAACAATTCTAAAGAAAGGTCTCTTTGATCTTCCATGTCTAGATAATCTAATAGTCAACATCCTAGAAGTGATAATAATAAATATAAAATATCAAAAGTAATTTTAAGTTTCCTTTAAGAAATCCAAAAAAATACAACGAATTACTTCAATTTTTCTTTAGAAGTGTGATCAGTATGCTTTTTGCAATGTTTGCAGTACTTACTCTGAGCAAGCTTTGGAGTAGTTGCCTTATTGATGTTAGTAAAATAGTTTGTAGCTTTACAAACAGAACATACCATTGCAACCTTTACAACTCCACCCTTTTTCTTTGCGGCCATAATACCTTTAGCAAAACAAAATAAAACACAGGCTCTCGCCTTATATTGAATGACTTTTGAGATGATCTTTATTAAAGAAATTGGCACTAGGTAGACTCGAACCACCGACCTCGCCCTTATGAGAGGCGCGCTCTAACCTGCTGAGCTATAGTGCCATATTACTGCAAATCAAACCTCAAGTTCGGTGAGGGGGGGATTCGAACCCCCGAGACGATCTCTCGTCTGACTCGTTAGCAGTGAGCTGATTTCAACCACTCATCCACCTCACCAAGTGCAGTGATATACTATATACTGAAATAGATTTGAATTTCAAGGAAAAAACAATAAAATATAAAAGAATTTTTGTCTTGCTTGTCGAAGTTACCGCACCATAAAGTGCAAAACACTAGTCAAAAACTAGGATATAAAAAAATAAACAAGTAAAGACAAAAAAGAATAAAATCAGACTTTTATCTTCTTTTTATTCTAGATGACAGAAATCCTTTGAGGAATAGATGATTTAGGAGGAGTTAGAAAGGACCTCAATCAAATAGGCGAAGACGCCGTTGCTCAGGCTCAAGAACAAGCTCACCAAGCAAAAAAAATAGCCGGTCAAATTCAAAAAGACAAAGCAATTAATTTTCAATTTGCAAAGTTTTTGAGTTTTTTACTTAGTGAAATCAAAAATGAAGCAATCATAAAAGAGATGTATGAAACTTTTTATAAAACCATCAATCCAAAAAATAGCATCACCTACCTCAGAAAAGATGCAAATACCATGGTAATGGCAGGATTTTTCGTTCCGTTTTTTGTCCAAGATGCTCAAAGATTTGGAATCATGCCTGCATACAGCAGGCTAGAACCTGAACAAGCAAAAACTCTCTCTGAGTATGTAGCTTACCTAGGAAAGCTTTCATCAACTTATCACGACAATATTCCAATCAATCAAAGTGCTTTCATCAACTTGGTCGTACACATTGCTACCCACTATCTCAAAACAGGCAGTCTAGAATCTACTAAAGAACAAATCATCTCACTGATGTATGGAGGTAATAATTCTGACACTTTGGAAAACTAAATTATCATAATCTAAAAAAATTAAAAAAACGCTGATTTTAGTCAGCTTTTTCTGTTTTTTTTGGTTTTTTATTTTTTAAAGTACTTTTTTTACAAGGAGTAGACTTTGCAATACAGGCAGAATCTTTACACTTTCCTTGCATAAGGAGTTTATGAATATCTATTCTTGTGGCAGATGCATTACAAAATTCATCAATTGTCAAAACCAATAAACCTCTAATTCCTTGCATAAGATTCAAAAGATGAAAACCCTGCTCTGCAATCTTTTGTAGATAAGATTTTGTCTGGGTTTTTGTGATTTTTTGTTTTGGAGCAAAAAAATAGGATAAATCACGAGTACTCGTATTTGCTTTTGTATCTGAACCTGCTGTAAGTAAGAGGAAATTCTCTGTATTTTGCTGATTGAGAAAGAGGAGATACTCACAAAAACAAGTCAGATTTTTTTCTATATTTTTAAGTTTTGGGAGCGTGAGATATTTGAGACAAGCAAGAGCTTCTTCCTTGAGATAACCTGCAATATGCAAAGCTTCAACCTGCTCAGCAATATGCTCTCCAACAGTATTATGTTTCATAATGTAAGAGAAGTTTGGAAATAAAAAAGTTTAGAAAACTGACTAATTGATTAGTTCGAGCATTTTGATATTGGCATTTTTTCTCAAAAACTCGAGTAATGCTGTATCGTGTGTTACCAAAACAATTGTATTTCCTAGTTTATTAGCTCTAATGAGGATTTCTGCAATTTGCATTGTACTTTCACTATCTAGATTTCCTGTAGGTTCATCAGCAATAATAAAGTCTGGAGCATGAATCAGAGCTCTTGCAATAGAAACCTTCTGTTTTTCCCCTCCGCTCAATCTCTTAATATCTGAGGTTTGGATTGATGAAAGATCAATAATCTCCTTGACCGCCTCATATTTTGTCTTGATCATAGTCAAAGGAACCTCCTCAAGCAAAAGCGGATAAATAATATTTTCTTGAGGTGTCATCGTATGAATGAGTTCATAGTCTTGAAACATTGATCCTATTTTTCTTCTATATCTCTGAATTTCTGCATCAGAAAAATCTGCCATATCTTCTAGCTTGTAAAAAAGTGTTTTTTTGGGAGCTTTAAGCTGCCCGATGAGAAATTTAACCAATGTAGATTTTCCGGATCACGATTTCCCCGTTACCACAAGAAAATCCCCCTTGTTGAGTTCAAGATTAAATTTATCAAAAAGCTTTCTTGTACTGTCAGGATAAGATCGAGAAAGATTTTTAATACTAATGAGAGGTATACGCGTATTTTCAGTTTTCATAAGGAATACACTATAGAGATATAAAGTTTTACTATCATTACTAGTATACTCAGACTCAAAGAAAAAAACAAAAAAATCTGACTCTGGACTTTTATCTTACCTTGACAATCAAATTTTTTATTTTTTTGTAGTATAACTTTTAGAATAGAGAAATGCTTTATGATAAAATAATAAAAATATCATTCCTAGATTTTTACTTCGTAAAAATATCTCTTCGAGTTTCTTACTTCGTAAAAAATAAAATTCTCAGTTGATTTTTATTTGATTTTCACTATATTATATATTGATCTTTATATATTTATTTATATTATATGAAAAAATTTGATAGCGTAATTATCTGATTTGGGAAAGGAGGGAAGACTCTTGCTGCAAACTTAGCAAAAAAAGGAGAAAAAATTGCTCTCATCGAAAAAGATGCTGAAATGTATGGAGGAACCTGTATCAACCGTGGATGTATCCCCTCCAAAAAACTCATCGAGCTCAGTCAAGAAGCTCACTCCGATGATAAATTTTCACACTACCCTGAAATTATCGAAGAAAAAAATCAGCTTATTTCTTTTTTGAGACAAAAAAATTTTGAAATGCTCGATACCTTAGAAGCGGTAACCATTTTTAATGGACAAGCGAGTTTTGTTGATGATCATCAAATCAAAATTCAGTGAGCAAATGAGGAAATCATCTTTGGAGAAAAAATCTTTATCAATACTGGCGCAACTCCTCAAAAAACAACAATTTCAGGCCTCGAAACTTCTAAGCTTTGCTATACCAGTGCAGAACTTATGAATTTACCAAAACTTCCTGAAAGACTTGTTATTATGGGAGCTGGATATATAGGACTAGAGTTTGCTTCAATGTATGCAGATCTAGGAGCAAAAGTTACACTTATCAATAAACACACCGACATCCTACCAAATGAGGAGCCTGAAATTGTTGCTCTCATCAAAAAAAACTTTGAATCTAGAGGAATCACTATCCTCAATACGAGTAAAATCATTGAGGGGAAAGAGGAAAAAAAGTCTGACTTTGAAACTTTTTTAACCTTAGCAATCCAAACTGGAGAATTACAAATTCAACTCCAGGCTGATGGAATACTGCTTGCAACGGGGAGAATCCCAAACATCGAAGGCCTTGAACTCGAAAATGCTGGAGTAAAAGTCAGTGAAAAAGGAGCTATTATCGTGAATGATAAACTCCAAACTTCACAAGATCATATTTGGGCTATGGGAGACGTCAACGGAGGCCCTCAATTTACTTATATTTCATTGGATGATTTTAGGATTGTATTTGATCAACTCTACGGAACTGGGACGAGATCAATAAAGGATAGAAATTCAGTTGCTTATTCGCTTTTCTTGACTCCAAATTTTGCAAGAGTTGGACTTAGCGAATCTGATGCAAAAAAACAAGGACTTAATTACAAAGTATTCTCCTTACCTGTTGCAGCAATTCCAAAAGCAAGAATCCTCAAAAAAACTGATGGACTATTTAAAGCAATCGTCGATAGCGAATCTCATCAAATCCTTTGAGCTAGTCTCCTTTGAATACAAGCTCCAGAGCTTATCAATATTATCTCGTTTGCCATGAAGCATCAACTCCCTTACGAAAGCATTAGAGATCATATTTTTACCCATCCGACAATCTCTGAGTCTCTAAATGACTTATTTAAAGGATAGGAATAGAATAATATCCAGCAATATAAAAAACAATTAAAAAAATCTGACTACCTTGTAGATTACTATCAAGATCAAAAGTCAGATTTTTATTTTTTTAGATTAAAAATGATTATTCAGGAAGCTCCATATTAGCCAAATATTCATCGTGAAAATTTGCAAAAACTTCCGCCAAAAAATTATCGTAATCTGGAATTAGTTTTTCAATTTTTTCTAATGCTTCGGCTTCTTTTCCTGCATCAAAAAGCTTCATAATTTCTTTTCTCTGAGGGTCTGTGAGTGCATCAAAAACACTCGTCATAATCCTATCCATCAAAACTGGCTCTAACTCTGCTTTAAGTTGATCAAAGTCATCTTCTTCTGGATCAAACCCAGCTTCAAGTAAAAGATCATTGAGAAAATCTTCTTCATGAGCTTCTTCTAGATGTTGATTGTTGTTTGCGTTCATTCTTTTTGGAGATTTAAAGGAGTAAAAAGCTGATTCCTTCGTATGAGGATCATTAAGATTGTATTTTTTTCCACTCTTTTATCAATGGATTATTTTGCATAAGAGGACGAATATCAATATAAGGCATATAGTCTTCTAAAAGAGGATCCTCTCTTACAAATTGAGGTAATTGAATTTCATATTCCAAAGGTTTAGTAGTCAAAAGTCCAGCAGAAATTGGATTTTTTTGAGTTAGAAAACTTGTCCCTGAATCATCTGAAAAAACCATATTTTCAACCCAAGAAAGTCCATCTTTTTGTGCAGTAGAAATCGTAATCTGCACTTCACGTCCATCAAAGTCAGGATTTGAACTTTTTATTTTTGCTGTCATCACTTGATTTTCAACACTACCAAGATATTTATGCTCAGAATGATAACTATCTATAATATGACTCTCACTAAAATCCATTTTCCTAGACAAATTGAGCTTGTCATAATAAGTTTTTATTTGTTCCACATTTTGATAGTTTGCAAAAGCATTGTTCCGGGTACTATTTACATTAAACTCATTTTGGATAAGCTCATCATACACGATAGTTTCATCATAGAACTCTTGTGCTGCTTTTGGCATATCATCGTAATGTTTTCCAATCTCCTGATATGCAGATTGAGGAATATCTTTTCCATAAGCGTCTTTCATCACAAATTCCATAGAAGATACTCTCTCATTTTGATCTAGTATATCATCTAGAATTTGATTGAAATCACGATGTACTACAGTTCCTTTTTCATAAGAGATATTCTTAACAAATTCACCTTTAGAAACTCTTGAGCCATCATAACCAGGTACTACATGCCAATTTCCTCCTGAATTTGATCTACGGAATACTCTTGGCTCAAGTACCCCATTATGCTCTATATAAGCAATCACATAATGATCATTAATTTTATCAGTAAGATAAACCACTTTTCAGTGATAATCAATTTTCTGTTTAGGTTTTAAAACTTCTTTTTCTACCAATACTGTATATCAGTTTTCATCTCTCTGATTCATCCACCCCTTAGTCTCAAGAAAATACTTCGCCGCTTCACTCTTTTTTAATGTTTCAAAATCCTCTAAACCTGACGTTTCTCCCTCATTTCCTTCTTTATCAAACAGTCTATTTTTAAGTGATTGTATTTTTTCTTTTGTTTTTTGTGCTCATTTTTTTGTAATTTCTTTTGTTTTTTCTCGTCCCTGTTTTGCTTTTTCCTTTCGCTCTGGAGATTTTTCTTTTACTTTTTCTGAGGCTGAATTTCGAATTTCTTTTGTTTTTTCGACCCCATCATGAGTAATTTCCTTAGTCTTTTCTCGTCCCTTTTTAGACTTTTCTTTGATTGTAGGCCTCTTTTCTCTAATCTTTAGAGCAGCTTTATTTCGAGATTCTTTAATCTTTCCACCAAATTTTTTAGCTCATGACTTGAATGATTCTCGATACTGACGAGCTTTTGAAGGATTTCTTTGGGCTTCTACAGCTACTGCAGCTGCTCCAGCGAGTGCTACTCCTGTTGCAACTTTTGCTGAGGTAGATGTAGAACTATCTAATTTTTCTCAATCTTGATCTCATGCAATATGCGATTGCTTCAAATCTGATGAATACTGAGAAAGCTTTTCAGAATTTTGTTCTTTTGATTGAATAGTAGAATCTAAATCTGAATTTTTATCCTGTTTTTCTTCAGATTTTGGATTTTTTTTGAAGGTATTAAAGAAAGAAACAATTGGCACAAATCGTGTAGATCAACTACCTGGCTGATTTTGTACTGCTTGTGTAGTAATTTCTAGTCCGAGATTGAACGATCTCTCACCTAAATTATGTAGTGTATTTCCTGCGATGCTCCTTCCTGCATCATAAGCAAGATCTGGAATAAGTGTTTGATTTCCCGAATCAGCAAGTCCTTTTGCCATCTGCAAAAGCCCCTCAGCACATCTATCTCCTTGGAGATAATCATTGGTAAAGGCTTTTGATCGATCCATCTCCCACGGTCTATTTGTCAACTCTTTTAAGAAAGCTGCCTTTTGATCTGAAGAAAGTGCAAGATGCTTAATCTGATCTGCAACAGCATTTACTTTCGCTTGATAAGCAGACTCTCAAAGTGCCTGAGACCCCGCACGAACTAATGTTGCATCTGTTCCAGCACCATAATGAGCTACTACGTTTGCCTTGTCTCCTAGTGATGAAAACTGATCTGCTACCGTAGAATGAATCTGATTTTCTTCTGCTAATTGATGAGATCATAGATTAAAATTAGCATTTGAGGATGCATTCGAAGTTGAAGAAACCGTATGGGAAACCGATTCTGTCGAAAACATTCCTGTTCCCATCATATACTGCATTCCAATAGCAGTTCCTGCAGAGAGAGCAGCTGATCCTATACCGTACTTGCTAGCAAGTCGTCTTCTTTGAGATTTAAAGTGTTTGTTTGCTGAGGAATAATCAGTAAGTAATTGTTCTTTGATATGATTATATGAAATTTCTTGCTCCTCTCATTCTTCAGCCTTTGAAATCAAGCTTTGATTATCAATTTCATCATAAGCAATACCAAGCTTTTCTGCTCAGAGTTGAAGCGCTTTATGAAGCCTAAGCATATCTGATTCTACAACTTCCTTACTTGATGAAGCTAAAAAGTTATGCCCCGTCTCATAGTATGCATCAAGTCTTGCCTTTCCTTGCATCAAAAGATGAGTAAGTGCCTCTCTATCTCATGATGTAAGCGGTCTTAATGATGTCGAAAATCACAAAAGATCCTTAGTAAAATCTTCAGTTTTGATAATATCCTTTTGAGTTGAATTATTGTAAAGATCAAGCTGTCTTTTGGCCTTATAGCGAGTTCGTCGATTTTTAGCTCACTTTTTCTCCAAATCTCGTTGCCATTGAGCAATTTTAGTCTGCTCAGCATCAAAATCATGAGTCAGATTTTTTTCATGCGTATTATGCTCTTTGGTATAATGAGTTCGTTTTTTGATAAAATTGGTGAATCCTGAAGTTGCCGCAAAAGTACTCGTCGTCAAGATTGAAGTTCCTACAACTCCTAATCCCAGCGGTCCTCCAGCCAGTCCAAGTAATACTCCTGCTCCTGCATATCCAGGAACTTGTAAATATCGAGGAATCTTATCAAGCTTTTTTCAAAACTTATGAACTCGATTTTTCTCATTTGCAGAATTATCGATTTGATAGGCTGACTTTCCTCCTGTGAGGACTTTAAGTTTGATTTGAAGATTTTCAAGTGCTATCTTTCTCACGGCTTTTTGGTGATGAAAGTATTTTTTAAGCTTATTAAGATCTTTTTTGTCCAAATCTGAAGTAATCGCCTGAAGAAAATCAGGATTTTGTTGATATTTTTTGATAAAATCCTCAATTTTCGCACCAACCTGATCTACATTTCCTCATGTATCAAGCGTTTGTGCAAGTTCATTTACGAGCTTATATTGCTCTTTTTCGAGTTTGAGATTCTGCAAAATATCAGTTCCTTTATACTTTACCTGTTCAAGTGCTGATTTGATCTGAGCATTCGTCTCAAGAAGGGAATTGAATTGAGTCTGAAATGTTGCCTCATCAATACTTCCCTCAATAAATCACCTAGACAAAAGATTCAATTCTGGTATAGATACCAGTTCAGCCTTTTGATCAATAGTTTTTAGACCATTTTGAAGTTCTCTTGAGTGTCTTGATGCAGCATTTTCCACTTGATCACCAAATGCATCTTGAGAAGCATTTTTCATAAAGTCTTTGATAAACTTTTTTCTCTTTCTGCCTCTTTGAAGAAAATAGGCACCTTTTTTGAAAAGATTTCGCTTACCGATGTCAGCATATTTAGCTTTCAATGCTTCTTCTGCTGCAAGACGAGCCTGTTCTTGATGAATATTTTGCGTATCTGATAATACGGCCGAGAGATCAAAAACATATTCAGAAGCTTGATTTTCTCAATCTAGATGTTTTTCTCTCAGTTCTTGTTCTTCCTTTCTATCTATGGAACTTTCTGGTTCTAAATCTGAATTTTTCTCTTTTTTTCACTCTGGCACTGAAGGTATAGGGATAACCATAGGAACAGAGGAGCTTTCTGGTTTATCTTCTGATTCTAAACCTTTTGAGATTGTTTCTTGATCATCTCATAATTTCGAAGAATCAACAAATGAGGATTCTGATTTTTGATCTTGTTTTTCTCATTCCCCCTTCGCTTGATCTCCAACTTCCTCATAATCAATATATTCATCTGAATGGTCCTGCTTTATAATTTTATCTTGTTTTTTATCTTCTGATTCTGGATTTGTCATTTTAACTAATTGATATTGAGCATATGCACCGGTATCATCATGTTGATCTGCACCTCACTTAACTGGAAGTAAAGTTAACAAATTTCCCTCCTGATCGACATACTCTACCCCTGGATTCATTCCTCATCTCCAAGGAATCTTCTTGCTATCCTTTCTCCTAATATTATTTTGTTCACAGTATTTTGCAAAAGAAACGCCATAATCTGCATCATCAAAATCTGCAATCACTACTGGAAAATCCTTTTTCTTATCTCATAATTCTCAATTAGATTCAGCCACTATTACACCATCTTCCTTAATTTCCTCAAATTCTGCATCTTCTATAGGGTCCTTTATAGGATCCTTTTCATTTGAAAGAGTAACAGATTTTAAATCAGCATTTTTTAACTCTTTTGAAACTGTTGGTAAAAAATTTTCATCCTCTTTTGAATCCTTATCATTAGAGAGAACCTGTTCAGTATATGCTACGATTTGACCAGTATTTACATCAAGAGCAATATGCTGCCCCTTTAATGCATCAAAAGACTTTACTTGCTTTTGAAAAATCATAAACTGATCCAAAACAACATTTGGATCTTTTGCAGTTGCAAGAAGATATTGTACAATGGGAGATTTTAGGTGAGCATCATTTCTCTTAATTTGATTGGTTGTTTTTGCAAGATGAGCAAGGTATTTCATATCTTCGATAAAATCATTACCTTCTGCAAGAATAATCTTTTTCCCATCAATTTCTTTTACTCCAAAATGCTCTTGAGCCTTCTCTGGAGTCAAACGAGATCAAAAATCTGATTTATTTATTTTTTCTTTCTTTTTGTGATTTTCAAGATAATGAGAAAGAGGAGCTCATAATTCCTTTTCTATCATTTTCTGATAATCGTTTGCAAGCCTAATTTGCTTCTGAATACTCGATGTTTTTCTAGAAGAAAATTTTTGTTCCAGTGCAAAAGCTGCCTCAAGATGTTGCTTGAGATCAAGAAATTCCTGGATATGAGCAATCTTTTCTGCTTTGGAAAGATGAGAAAAAACATCCGTCAAATTTTCCATCAGCTCTTGTTTTTGCTTCGCTGTGATTTTGTCGAGTTTCCCCTTTTCAGCTCTAGAAAGCTCATTTTTTAGTTTATCAAGAGACATCTTCCAATAGTACAATCATAAAATTTACCTCTATTATATCCTGAAATCAAAATAAAACAAAAAAAATTGAAATCTAGCTCTATCTTTCACTTGACATTTTATTCTAATTCAATATAAAAGCAACACAAGTAAAAAAATCTTTTTTTTATTTTGTAAGTGAAACTGATGCAAAATTGTATCAACTGCAAAAGCGAAAATACCAAAAAAAATGGCCACGGAAGATATGATTCACAGAGGTTTTTTTGCTGAGATTGTAACTCTAGTTTCACAATTGAGGGCAAGAGAGGAACTTATAGCCCCGAATTCAAACAGCAAATCATTGAAGAATACTGCCATCAAGGACATAAAGCAAAAGAAATCATCCAAAAACACAAAATCTCCTCTAGAAGTCTCATCAAATGGAAAAAAGAACATCAAACTCATTGCTGATGTGGACAGAATACTTCTTAACTCTAAATTATCAAAATAATGCTAATTCCCAATTCTCTAAAACAACTACAACTCATTCTTGATCAAGCAAAAAAACTCGCTCCATATAAACCAAACGAAGAAGTAAATCAGTTTTTTTCTGATTTATATGAAATGAGTGTGATCAACAATTGAGAACTTAACTCTCAAATTATCAATAGCCAAGAGTTAAGTGAGCTTCACAGCATTTGTAGTCAAGCCGAATATCAAATGGAACAGTATCGAGCAAATCGCCTTCTCAACTGTAAAGATATCAAAAAAGAACTTGAAAAATTCCCTTATCGAAACAACTATACTGACCTCACAAAACTCGAATACCATGCAATCGTTTCGCAACTAGAATCTTGCAAAAAGCTCCTTTTTGTAGGAAGTTGACCACTTCCACTTACTGCAATTATTTTAGCACAAAAATATGATATGCATTGTGTTTTGGTGGAGAGAGACGAAATCGCTGTCCAAACTTCACAAAAAATAATCGAAAAACTCTGACTCCAAAGGCAAATCGAGGTCATCCATTCAGATTTTTTGAATTTTTCGAGTAATCTTTGTTATGATGCAATCATTTTAGCCTCACTCCTGTTTTGCTGAGGGGAAACTGACAAAAAAATTCTAAGCCATCTTAGTTCTCAACTAAACTTCCAACTTGCAGTTATCAGAAGTGTGGAATGACTTCGTCAACTCCTCTATCAAAACATTAATCTTGATCTCATAAAAACCTATCTCAATCTGGAAATCAGTATTCATCCCAATAATCATATTGTAAATTCACTCCTTTTATGTACTAACAAGAAATAGCAATGGCAAAACTAGAAAACCAATCTTTGATAAGCAGGAATTTTGGAGTCTTACCTCAGAATCCAAAACACTTCACACAAACAAAAAAGACCAGCAATGAGATTGTGCTTTTGCTCTGAACTCTTGGTGCAGGAAAAACAACCCTTTTGCAAAATATTGCCGAATATCTCAGCAAACAGGGAGAAGCATTTGAAGTGATTGTTAACGATATTGGAAATTTTAACATTGATGCAGAGAGACTAGCGAAATACAACCCAACAGCATTGACTCAAGGCTGCATCTGCTGTAGCGACCTCGGATCACTTAAAGAAGTTCTGGAAAGTTTAAAGGACTCAAAAAAGAAAATTCTGATTGAACCATCAGGAATCGCTACAGGTCAAGAGATCAAAAGAATTGCAACTGAACTCGGCATGGGAAGTCATGTGATCACTTTGGTCAATGCAGAAGCACTTCCTCTCATGAATGAAGCTCAAAAGCAGACTGCGAAAACTCAGATACAACTCGCAGATACCATCGGACTTACTCATCTGAGCGAAAATCACGCCATCAACGAAGAAGCTAAACAACAAATCAAAACTAGCAATACTCAAGCTCCTATCTTTGAACTCAAATCCGAAGAACAAAAAGAAGACCTTAAAAAAGAAGAAAAATCTGATCTTACCCCAGATCTTCTCAAAAAACAGGTTCACGCTACAAGATTGAGCTATGGAGCTAGACCAACAGAAAAACATGAACATCATGCTCATTTTCATACCCAAAGCATCAAAGTAAGTGAGCAGTTTGGTATTGATGAATTACAAAACTTAATCAAAAGGAAAGGAAATGAAGTCATCCGTGCTAAAGGAACGATCACAATCGAAGGTCAGAATTTTTCTTTTGACTATGTACAAAATGCTGATCATCAGATCAAAATCTGAGCTCCAAGTCAACTTTCTCCTCACCTCAACATCATTACCACACAACCTTTATCCCAACAAGAGCTTAAAATGATACAAACTACAGCCCAAAGTTCAGAAAAAACAGTACACAGCAACCACCCTCAAGAAGTAATCTTTTCCCCAATTCAGGTAGCTGAAAAAGTCAACCACCTCCTCAAACAATATGCTGACTATATGCAAATGTATGGAGAAAAGAGCTCTTTGGAAGCCGAATATCAAAACAATCAAAATACTGAAACCGCAGTCAAAATCGAATCACTCGCAATGCAACTCGACCAACTTGGCGATGATATGAAGTTTGACAATCCGCTTGTTTGGATCGGATACAAGAGACTCGCTTACGCAAAAGATCCTGTTAAAAAGGTAGACACCATCAGCTCTCTCCTTAAACACTGTGAGAGAAAAACTGACATTTGCCACAAGAGACTTGATTTTCTCAACAAAAAGCTCGAAGAAACAGCAAATATTGACCTTTTTAATACAGAAAAAATAGATCAAAATCAGACTTTGGTCGACTTTCTCAAAACAAATGACGCAATCCAAAAACTTTGTGCTAATGAAGTATTTATGCAAGAATGGCTTGAACACGAATATTTTCAAGTCCAAGGGAAAGCTGCAAAATGGCAGGATTATATAGGAGACTAAGCAACACTTCATTTAAACAGCAACATTACGATTTTTTCTTAAATCTTAAGGCAAAAAGCCAAGTGAGAAAATTCGTGATGTTTTTTTGTAATTTTTTGCATTTTCTCTTGATTATGAGTACAATATCCTTACTTTTTAAGCATACGCTTTTTTTAAGACTCCCTTTTGGTGAGACACACGAAAGCTGAAATCAGATTTTTTATTTTTCCTTTCAAGAAACTCATGGACATTAAAGAACTTGATAGTTTTTTTGATTACCAATTGACCTTTGAAGAAGATCCAGTGGAAATCTTGGAAGAAATCGTCTCACAAGCAAAGAAATACTTGCCTGCAGAACAAATTCCTGAGATTTACCATGCTTATCGCTTTACCAAAGCTGCACATTCTGGAGTTAAAAGACTATCTGGGGAACCTTATATTGTGCATCCCCTCAAGGCAACTCTTTTTTTGATGGAGCTTAAACCCGATTTGGAATCGATTCAATCTTGTATCATGCACGATATCATTGAAGATACCGAGATTACCCGTGAACAAATCACTGCAGAATTTGGAGAAGAAGTTGGAGAAATTTGTGAGGGGCTCACAAAAGTTTCAAAAGTCAGATATCAAGGAGAAGATCGCCACCTGGAAACGATAAAAAAAACCTTTTTGGCAATGGCAAAAGATTTGAGAGTGATTTTTGTAAAGTTAGCAGACCGTATCCACAATATTCAGACGCTACAATTCCATCCAGAAGAAAGAAAAAGAAAAAAAATAGCAGAAGAAACAATCAAAATCTATGCCCCCTTGGCAAAAAGGCTTGGCCTCTATCATTTTCAACTTCTGCTCGAAAATGGCTCATTTGCTGTTTTGCATCCTGAAGATTTTAAGACAATCACTGCTCAACTCAAAAAGTACTTTGGAGAAGGAGAGAAACACACCGAAAAAGGAGTTAAAACCTTAACTACTATGCTGTACAAAGAATGACTTCAGAATTTTACTGTTAAATGAAGGATCAAAAGTCCATATAGAGTCTATGAAAAGCTCTCAAAAAAATATCAAGACACCGACATTACAACGGTAATGGATTTGCTCGCATTTAGAGTAATTACCAAGAGTGTTGGAGATTGTTATACAGTACTGGGAGTTATTCACAAGTACTTTATTCCAATTATCAAAAAAATCAAGGATTACATTGCGATTCCAAAATTTAATGGATACAAAAGTATTCATACTACGGTTTTGGGAATGTTCCGCTTCCCCGTAGAAATCCAGATCAGAACTCAAGAAATGGAAAATATCGCAGAATTTGGAGTAGCCGCTCACTTTGCCTATGCTGAGAGCAACGCACCAACCGTAATCTCTGAACAACAAGGACTTTGGGTTCAAAGGCTTCAAAAAATTGTTTCAGACTATGTCGATGCAGAACAAAAGGAAAAATTCAAATCTCAACTCAACATTGAAGTCTTAGACAAAACAATCTTTATTTATACTCCGAGAGGAGATATTAAAGAGCTCCCTATTGGATCTACAGTTTTGGATTTTGCGTTTAGCATTCATTCCTCTATTGGATTGAGATTCAAGAATGCTATCGTCAATGGACAAATCAAACCTATCTCTTACAAACTTAAAACCTGAGATATTGTTAATATCAACACTTTCAAAAACAAATACTCAGCAACAAAACACTGGCTCGAATTTCTCCGTACCCCAACTGCAAAAAATCAACTCCTCAAATACATCAAAATGATTGAAAGAGATGCTCGTTTGCAAGAGGCGATTACTGGACTAAATAGCTATCTCAAAGACTGCGGTTTACCACTCTATTGATCTGAAAAAGACAAAATCTCAAAATCTACAGATCAACTCGAAATAGAAAAAAGAATCTTATCCGTACTCGACAAACAAGAAACTTATTGAAATATCGTTAGGGATTCTTACCCAGATGCATGAAAATCTGTAGAAGAAAGAACAATCCTCAAGGATACCGAAGTAGAAAAATCTGACCTCAAAACTCAGATTCACACTTTGGAGTCAGGATTTTCACCTGCTGATATCGTAGTTGATGGCGATAAATTCTTGCACTGTTTTTTTTGTCCAGAATGTAAACCAAACCCACAAACAAAAATCATTGCCAAGTCCACTCAAGACGGCATCAAAATCCATACCACAAGTTGTAAAGCTCTCAAAACGATTTCTCTTGATGCTTTGATGGAAGCACATCGAAAAAGCCAGGCTTCATCTCCTTATTTCCTCAAGCTCAAAATAAGATTCTTACCTAAGGAATTGTCTGTGATGGAATTTATCCAGCTCTTTGTCCAATTTAATATCCAACTCACAGAAATGGCTATTAAGCATACAGAAAGCGGACAAATTCTCGTGGATTTCACACTTGAACTCGACAATCCTGCTAAGGCTTCATTTTTGCTTAAAGAACTCAAAAAATATCAAGGAAGCTTGAGTATTTTAAAAAAGCAAATCTCTTAATGAGAAAAACTAGATAATACTTTTTGTTTTTTATCTAAAAATACAAAATCTGATTTTTGAGTGCGACGTATGTCAGATTTTGAATCTTTTTATTCTTTTCATCCAAAAATATGAACGAAATTACTTCACAAGCACTTCTTACTGCAACAGAACAAGCAAATAGCGGATTTTCTTTTTCAGGGACAGAAATCGATCCGATGATGACAACCGTTGCTCAGAACTCAGACTTTTTAACTTTTTGGGGACTTGGAAATTCGCATCACATCTCAGAATTTATTCCGATGCTCGCTGGACTTGATGATGCTAAGATTATTGTTTTTGGATTGGCTGGCTTGATTTGGGTTTTGACAATTTTTTGGGTTTTAAGAGATGCGATGGCAAGAAGCGATAGCTGGGCTTATCAACTCTTTTCTGCGCTACTCGTAACTGCCCTTTCTCCTCTAGTATGATTGCCACTATACCTGGCTTTTCGTCCACTTGTTTATAAATGGGAAAGAGGATATTGGAGAGAAGCAATGACTAGAGGTGTAGTAGTTTGTCCTCACTGTCATAATCTTGCTGACGAACAGCACAAAGCTTGTGTTTTCTGTGGAGAGAATCTCAGAACCGCTTGTAAAGAATGTGAAGCACAATTTTACCGTGGATATGGATTTTGTCCAGAATGCGGAGCACCTAATCTAGAAGAATAAAAACAACTGAATTTATTTCTTGTTCCTCACTTTATCGATGGTTTTGATGACGGTTTTGATCGTAATGTTTATGGGAATTGCATTGCTCTTGGCAGTATATGCTTCGTTTTTGCCTTTTGTACAAAACTACGGAAATATGATGCAATATACCAATGCTTATTACGGTGCAATTTCTGCAATAGAGAGAGGTGTTTTGGCTGCTAATCTCCAGGGACCTGGATTTGATGGAGAATCTGGCTGGAGATGGGATGGGAAAAACCAAGAAAGTATAGGAAATTCTACTGACCAAAAAATTGATTCTTTTTACAATTATGGAGATCCAAATAAGACTTCACTCTACTGGATTGTATCCTGATCTACTATACAAATTCCAGCTCCATGAGCATGAAATGTTCCTTCTGATTTTTGGACTGGAGATAATTCTTCTAAAAACTTCAATACGTTAAATTATAATATAGCAGAGGCAATAGCTCTTGGAACTCCTGGAACTGTTCAAACTGGGAATTACTACCAAAAGCCTGATACTAATGCCAACTATACAACACCAGATACTCAAATAACTGTCAATCTAAGACTTAATCCACTATTATCTGAAAGATTAAGCAATAATAAAAAGGTTCTGAATGAATGAATCCAAAAACTCCCACTTGTCAATTGGACAATCAAAGGACAAAAAAAAGGAACTCCCTTTTCTATCATTCCAACTGAAACACTTCAGTGAAGTAAAGTAGACGAAAGTAGAGATACCTTGATAAGAGGAAACAGACTAAACTGAGGGCAAACACAACTAACATTTTGAGGTAACAAAAATCCTTTCAATGAAGCAGGAAAAGCAGGAGAGGTAAATATTATCTCACAAAATGAAGCAGATCTCAGGAACCAACCGTATTCAGACATTTTGAATTGAACAACGGGAACAAATCTGACTTTAGACCTTGTTAATCTTCTTTTGTCACCAAAAGTTCAGGCTAAAGACAAATGAGCGATTTATCCATTCCTTGAATATCAAATTCAGAGTAATGATGGGAAAATCGCAGATAGATTTTTTACCATCCAAGGAGAAGGAAGAGTCGGAAATTATGCCATCAGACTTCAAGTCAAAAAACCAACACTTGACCAACCAGCCCTTTGAAACTTTACTATTATCTTTTAGTCATGAGATCAGATATCAAACAAATCTTATTTTTTGCAGGATTTGGATTTATTTGTTGTATCTTTGTATTTTTTGTACCATGGGGAAACTCTGATCAGCAAAAAGAAGAAACAATAACTGAGATAGGAACTGAACTTTCTGGCGAACAAACATCCTCTCAAACTCCAATACTTCCCCTACTTTCGTGAGCATTAAAAGTTCAACTCCCTAATAATATTGCACTTAGTGGAGTGAGAGAGATTTTTTCTTGATTTGAAGAGAAATACGGAGTCAAAATTCAGATTTTACCCTCTTTGAAATCTAAATCTAAACCTGATCTAATTATTACAGAAAAATCTGACCTGACCTGACTTTCACTCAATCTCTCAAGTCCTATTGAGAATTACTTTTTGACTGGACTGCAAGAAATCGTAAAAAATCAAAATCTGATTCCACTTGGTGTTGATCCTTTGATGGTTTATACTCATAAAAATTCAGACCTGACTTGATCTTTCCAAACTCGAGAGGAAACCCGAAATCCAAAGTCAGCTTCTTCAGCCTTTTTCCCTCTTCGATCTGAAAAAAGCAACCTTTGATCAGATACTTCTCTAAATACTCATGCAATCGAACTGCTTATCTCAGAACTTGAAGCAACTAATAATATTGCAAAATTTCAAGAACTGATTGATCGTATGATTGATGAGGATCTCAGTGAAAAACTTGTATCTGCACTACTACATCAAGAAAAATGCAAAGAACAAGTGATTTCATGTATGATTGAAAGAGGATTTTTGGCAGTTGGTTTTTCATTTCGTTCACAAATAGCTCATAATCCGGATCTGATTTCAGATTTCTTTCCTTCTAAATTAGAAAAGCATTACTTCAAACCTTATTTCTTCGCAATTCCTGCACAAAGCCCCAATCCAGACTGAGCAAGAATGCTCCTTCTGTATTATTTGCAACTAGAGGATGAAAAATTGACCACTCTTTCTCAAAATCTAGGGCTTATCTCTCCTTTTGTACATCTAAACACTAGTGAAAATGGTGTAGAAAATTTTATGCTTTGGGATGAGAAAGCATACCATCCAAACTCAAAAAAAGCAAAACTTCTCAAAAAGATCATCGAAAAAAAGTTGAAACCTGACTTGTATTTTGATCAGGCTTTTGTATACTAAATATGCTTTTATTTCATCATTTGAGAAGAATGATCGCAGAATTTATGGCTTTCCTCGCAAAGTATAATGTAATTGGTATGGCAATTGGGCTTCTTATTGCAGGTAAGGTTTGAGCTCTCGTAAAAGGCATCATAGAAGATTTGGTAACTCCGCTAATTTTTAGTCCACTTCTAACCAAGCTCAAAGTACATAAACTTGAAGAACTCTCATGGAGAGGTGTCTTATATGGGAAAGTCCTAGCAAACATAATTGACTTTTTGATCACTGCAGTAATTGTATTCCTTGTAATTAAACAGCTTGGTGTGGAACCAAAATAAACAATCTGTACAATCAAAAAAAAGTTAAAATCTGACTTTATTGAACTTTTATCTTTATAAATAATACAACACAATGGATTTTGGAAAAATGGGAGAACTCAAAAAAATGTATGACAAATATAGAGAACTCCAAAAAGCTCTCAAAAACTTAGTTATCAGAGCAAAAGAAGGTGAATTTATGACTGAAAATGGAGAAAAACAAGCTTCTGTTCTTGTAGATATGACAGGAGAAATGAAGCTTAAGGACTTCAAAATCAACGATACTTCTTTGCTAGATCCGATAAAAAAAGATGAACTTGAAGCACTTGTTGTAAAGGCTTTCCAAAAAGCACAGAGCAAAGCTCAAGAAATTGCTGCTGAAAAAACAAAAGATATCCTTGGATTTGATCCTAGCAATCTTGCTGGACTCTTGGGAGGTGGTAATGGTGCAGGAATCCCTGAAATTCCAGGACTTAGCTAATTTTTCAAAAGACAGTCAAACTAGACTGTTTTTTTGTTTTTATACTCGATCCATAACGTATATCAATATAATTATAGCCGCTCAATAAATCTAAAAAAAGAGAGAAGTCAGACTTTTCTCTTTATTTTTTTGTAGATTCTAATACTGAAGTGATCTTTTGTAATTCTCTGAGTTTTTGAAGGTTGAGCATATCGTAATTTTTGATAATTAAGGATTGATTAGCTTGTAAATATTGAGTTCTCCTCTGAATAGCATTACGATAGCGAACAATCTTATTATTGAGTGTTACCAGTGAAGAACTCGAAACACCATACTCTCAAATACAAGTTCTTGCCTGCTTTACTTGGCGTAAAGCTTGATCATAAAGAGCTTCCTGATTATTTTCCAAGGCAGATCTATAATTAGTATTAGCAATATTCAAATCTGCTTGACATGTAGCGAGTTGTGTTTTTTCGGCATTGAGCTGGGAAGATTGCTGATTGTAATGATAACTCAGTATCTGCTCTAAATTAAGTCAATCAAGAATATAATTAGCAAGTACATTTTCACGATCTGAAGTATTGAGAAGTTGAGTAAGATCAGTATTGATAAACTCTTCACTTTCTGATAACACGAACCAAAGATCAGAATTTTTGAACTTTTTTTGGAGCTGATTTTGAGTAATATTTTGATAGACAAAACTCGAGTCCGCAAGCTGAAAATGCAAGTCTATAATATCTAGTACTGAAGCTGAAACTCCACCTCCAATCAAAGCTCCTCCTCCAAGAAAAAGAGATAAAAGTCATATTTTTTTTCTTAGAAATATGCTGATCTTGCGTGCTATCTGTTGAATCATCTCTTTACAAGAAAAGATAAAATTACATTTTATTTACTGCCTCCATCATACCTGCCATTGGCATAAAGATTGAAGCTACAATCACCCCTACAATAGTCGCCACAAACATCATCAAAATCGGATCGAGAAGAGCTACTACTACATCAATTGCATTTCTAAATGAATTACGATAATAGAGTGCCATCTTTTTTAATACTTCTGGCAGAGAACCGGTATTTTCTCAGACATTAATAATCTGGACAAGAATTGAATCAAAAAGTGGAGATGATACCAAAGATTCAAAAAGAGTGAAACCTGACTCTAAATCTGATTTTACCGCTAGCATTTTTTGCTTGTAATGATAGTTATCAAAGATATTTGCTAATAATCTTAGGGAAACTACTGGGGAGACCCCAGCATCATAAAACTGAGCCAAAAGATTTGAAAACTGATACATGTAATAGGTTTTAACTGCATCTTTGATTCCTGGCGTCTCCACAAAAAGTTTATCTATAAACATCTTGAAAAGCAGCACTTTGTTGTACAAAAAAATATACCCTCCTACAATACTCACAAATCCAATCACAAAGACATACCAATTTGCTTTCATATAGTCAGAAAGACCAAGCATAAAAGTTGTGATTCCTGGAAGAGAATCTTGATTTGGAAACATACTCACAATATTTGGCAAAACAGAAGTTAAGATAACAATCACCGCTCCAATCGCAATACAAAGCACCATCGTTGGATAAGTCATCGCTTTTTTAACTTTTTGGTTAATTTCTTGTACATTTTCTAATTCATCTGCGAGTTGTGCAAGAATTTGTGCCATATTACCTGTAATCTGAGCAGACCTTACGAGTTCAATTTCATCTGACTTAAAAAAATAATCATACGGCTCCATCGCTTCAGCTAATGATCATCAGTTAGTTAGTGTAATAGTCATTTCTTCCATAATCCCTCTAAACACATCATTCTGCTCAGATTTTGCAATAGAAAGAATAGATTCTCTAATTCCTAGCCCAGCATTTTGAGAAACCGCCAAAAGTCTAAAAAAAGTCACCTTTTGTTTGAGTGTCGGTTTATTTAACTCTTTCCATTTTTGTTCAATTCGGCTTTGATTGATTTGCATGTTTTGTGCTATTTGTAGCTAAAATAGGTCGAAATCCGAGGGAAAATAAAATCAAAAATCTGACTTTTCATCTTATTTTCCCTTTCCTCAGTAGTTATTTTTTATTTCTCATTCTTACAAATCTATAAAGTTCTTCAAAGGTAGTTTGTCCATGAATAATTTTGAAAATTCCATCTCTTTCTAGATCGATCATTCCTTTCTGAAGTGCATAATTTCCTACTTCAAAAGCCGATTTTCCATCTAAGATCATAGTCTTGATATCATCGGTATAGTCCATCAATTCATAAAGTCAGACTCTACCTTTGTATCCAGATCCTCAACAAACGGGACACACTCATCAAGTTTGTGGATCTTTTCCAGTTCCAATCGTTATTATTCCTTCTTTGATAAAATCATTCCACATTTGCCCTGTAATTTCTCTTGAAATCATCTCATTTTTGAGTGCATCTCTATCAAATTCCTTGAAGGTCTCAATCGCATTAAGAAACTGAGGATCATTGAGAACTTTAACTTTTTGTGCACAATGTGAACAAACTTTACGACAAAGTCTCTGTGCAATAATAAGATTAAAAGTACCAGCAACCATATATGGCTTTGCACCAAGATTAAAAGCTCTAGTAAGAGTTTCTACAGCAGAATTGGTATGGATAGTCGAGAATACAAGGTGCCCTGTCATGGCAGACTCCATCGCCATTTCGAGTGTTTCCTTGTCACGAATTTCCCCCACCATAATTACATCAGGATCCTGTCTCAGTGCAGATCTAAGTCCTGAATGAAATGTGTATCAAATATCAGATCTCACCTGCGATTGATTGAGCCCTGACATTTTATTTTCAACTGGGTCTTCATAAGTAATAATGTTCCTTTCGATAGTGTTAATCTCATTCAACGCAGCATAAAGCGTTGTAGTCTTTCCTGATCCTGTAGGTCCTGTATTGAGCAGGATTCCATTTGGATCTTTGAGGTGTTTTTCAATTGCTACTTTATTCGATCCGATAATTCCAAGCTGATTGAGAGGCGGGATAGATTTTGACTTATCTACGATACGCATTACGAGTTTTTCTCCCCAAACTGTTGGCAAAGTATTCGCACGGAGGTCGATTTCCTTATTTGTTTGAGTAATAGAAGAAACTCTGGCATCTTGAGGAAGCCTCTTTTCATCTGGCCTCATTTGTCCAGACTCAATTTTAAATTTTGAAATAATACTCTCATGTAATGAACGAGGATATTGGATGAGTTCTACCAATACTCCATCGATTCTAAGCCTAATCCTTGAGTAATTTTCCATCGGTTCAATATGGATATCAGAAGCACCTTCCTCCACAGCAATTGTCAAAAGATTATCAAATATCCTCACGATATCTGATCTTAGAATAGATTGTTGAAGTTGTGCTCTAAATTCTTGAGTTTCCATAGTGCAAAATTTCTGCTAGTAAAATATACATATTCAACTCCAATTATAATCACAAAGCAAAAAAAAGCAAAAAAGTCAGATTTTTTTTCTCCGTTTTCCTTTTGATTTTGAGGAGAAAGATTTTAGGAAGCTTTTTCAAAAAAGTTAGAAAAAACTTGATTTTTACATTTAATTTTTATATTTAAAATGAGTATCCCTCATATCATAAAAGAAATATCTCTCATAAACAACAAACACGACAAAAAGGAATTAAAATAAGAAAGATTCCTATTGTGCTAGGAATGGATAGACGATGAAAGTCTAATTTCTCCAACCATAACTATAAGTTTCTATAGTTATAGTTTCTTTATTTTTTGTTGCTTCTCTAATGAAAAAAGTAGCCAAACGAATTATGCGAACATTAATTGTGTTATTTGCTCTTCATATTATAGTAAGTATTGCTTGCTCAGTTTTTATGGCTCGATGGGGGATGGATCTCCATGGGCGACATTACGTTGATGACTGATGCTCAGGAGACTGAATTATACTATGGTGGTGTTTTATAAAACAATTCTTGTACTGCACTCTTTTTGAATTTGGACTATGGAGGTGATTAATTAGTCTTCTTTAATTTTTTTGTTCCTTTAATGAAAAAAGTAGCTAAACGAATTATGCGAACCGCAATTGTGCTGTTTTCTCTTCATATTATAGTAAATATTGCTTTCTCGGTTTTTGTAGCTGAGCTTGGGATGAGTCTACATCGTGTTTATGGAAATGATTGATGTTCGGGAGAGGGGCTTGTGTTATGGTGGTGTCTTATAAAACCATCATTGCAATGAAATCTTCTTGAGTTTGAATTATGGAAACGGTTAATTTCTCTTCTTTAGTAATTTTTGACATAGAGGATATTGATATATCTAGAATTTGGATGTTTACATCACTACTTCCCTTTATTTTTTACACTTTTTTTGGAATTATGCCTAAGATTCCTATGAAAAAGAAGTATATTCTATTTGGATTTCTATTTGTATTTTTCTGTGTGGGGTGAAGATATTTGTGGATTAGATTTTTGGATCGAGATATGCTCCATCTGCTCTATGTTATCGCAACAGAGCACGATGAACCAGATATTGCTCCTCTTGAAAAGATTAGTTATTTTTTAGCGAGATCCTCTCTTTATCAAAAATATACTCAAAACTCTAATCTTATCAAATTACTTAAAGACCCAAAAAGTTTAGCCTACTTTTCGTCTCCCTTAGCGTATCGCGAGCAAAATCTTGATAATCTTCCTTTGGAAATTGAAACACTAGAAGTATCATTACTTCCTCGTTTATGATTGCATGAATATAAAATCTGCTATAACGGAAGCTATCGTATATGAGCTAGGAATCAAGCAATAAAAGAGATCAAAGTTTGTTATCCAATTATTTTGAGTGGAGATGTTATTCAGCTAGATAAAAATGTTTTTTATGGAACAAATAATTTCTAGAGTCTAAAAAAGAAGGGTAGAATTCTATCCTTCTTTTTCTATCTTGTAATAAAATACTTAATGCCCATTTCATAGAATTAAATGTCCACTTACCAATAGTAAGGAACAAATCAAAAGCCAAATAAAACTATACAAGAAGTTTTTCCCAACAAAAGCCTTCTTTTTCCATAGATAAAGTTCATTAAATATAAAACCAAGACAGAAAATAATAATTCAAAAAATCATATAGTAGTACATTTGTGCGGCTAAGGTAGGGAAAAAGTACACCATATAATTGAGTTGAAGGTTTTCATCAGGACTAGAGATTTGTCAAACAACTTTAGCATACGATAAAAAATTTACAATAGTTGTAAGTAATACTACAAAGGTATAGCCAAAAGAAAGTAGGAAAAAATATCTCGTAGATTTTGGAAAAGTGGGTAGTTGTCGTTTCATCGTTGATTTGTGAAAAATAAAACATCCGAGTTAAAAAATAATGAAAAAAAGAATAAAATCAAGGTAAAGTGATTCATTATACTACAAAATACACCACTAATTTATAAAAGAGAGTTGAGCTTTTAGATCCTATAAAGTATAATGGTGCAAAGAGAGGATAAAGAATTTAGATCTATAAATCTAGAAGAATGCAAATAGTATTTTCTTGCCCCCCTCTTCTTAGAAAAAACTTGATTTTTACATTAAAAAGAGTATACGTGATATCATAAAAGAAACATCTCTCTCATAAACAACGAACTCGACAAATTTATGAACCCGGACCTTGGCACTTCTCCTCTTTACATTACTTCTAAGCCAGAAGAGAACAGTTCAAATATTGGAGGTCATGTTATCGTATTGATAGCAATCAATACCGATGCTACTGGAGATGGTATAGTAACATATCTAGATCCTCTTGCCAAGACGAGGAATGGTAGTAACAGACGCTATGTAAAATATTCCTTACTTCTTGATAGTATGGCAGAATCAGGAACTACACTAATTGACGGTAGAAATAGAGTAAATTACTATGATGCTTTCTCAATTGGATTGAAGTAGTGAGTGTATTTAAGAGGATAGATATACTATCCTCTCTTTCTTTATCTCCCAATTCCAGCTCATTTGTATTTATATCTTGAAAAAACTTGCTTTTTATTTCGTATTTATTCTAGCAATGAAAAAATTATTGCTTTGTATATTACCGATGCTGTGTTGTGCATGTAGCAATGTATCTAGTCCAACTCCACAAAACTCTCAAAAATGGGAGACGAGTAAGGTTTGAGCTCAGACTTCTCCTCTAGTTTTTCAAAAGACTTCTGGTGATGTATATCAAGTGTTAGTTCCTGAGATGAAGTTAAAAATTCACTTATCTCTTTCAGACAAGAAATCTAATTTATATCCTTTAGACCCTCAGTTTCCTGATCCAGCAGACCTTACAGGAGTGGTGAGTGGGAATGAGCTCTTTTTGGGAAGAGATCATCAAGTGCATTATATCCTAAAACCTAAAGATCCTGAGATTTCTTTACAACAACAGCTCGAAAAAGATTATGGAATCTGAAGTTATGAAGAATATCATTCTCCTGGAGGTGCACGATTCAAAGATCAGGCGTATTGTATCTTCAAACAAAATAGTTCAGCAAAAAAGGAATATGAAGCCAAAAATAGGGTATATCCAAGGTTTATCCCCGAGCAAGAGTGAGCTTTTTGGACTTTAAGAACTCCGTATGATATTGGAGTAGAATTGTCTGAAGCGGGGGATATGAATGAAGAATTTTGGGGGTATGATCAGACTTGTTCATCAAAGTTTCCTGCTCAAAATTTTGGCTATGGAGTTGATCTTCCTTATGTTGTGCTTTATAGCTGGGATTTTCCTGATCGCTATCTTTTGCTAAGTCCACAAGCTTATTACAAAAGTGTGGCTTCTCGATATTGGTATCCAAGATTTGAATTTTTACCATAACTTTTCAATCGCAAGCTAAAACAAGCTCAAAATCAGATTTTAGTCTTCTGTTTGCTAACAAAAAAAGAGGGGTTTAGTTGTCTCCTCTTTTTATGATTTTTTTGACTAAAGTGTATCCCCCGAGAATACCCAGTCCAAGACCAGCAAGTTGAAAAGCTACCTGTATACCAAAAACTCCGCTCAAAATTCCAAATCCCAGCGACCCTGCAATTTCTCCTATTTTACTCACTAATTCACTCAGTCCTGCCATTAGCCCCTTGTCTTCTGGTCTAGCATAACTCGTGATCAAAGCGGTGGAGATTGGCTGAAGGATCGCCACCATAAGTGAAATTCCAAAACAAATCCCTAAAATTGCACCAAATGAACTCAAACTCCCCATCAAGACAAAGAATACTGCACAAATTGAGAACAACAAACTTATCATTAATTTTTTATTGTATCTATCACCGAGATTTCAGATAAAAATATTGACTAAATAGGGCAACTTCATCGCACCAAAAAGCAATGCAATTTCAGAAAGTGAAAGATTCT
This sequence comes from uncultured bacterium, assembly GCA_963517005.1. GTDB lineage: Bacteria > Patescibacteriota > Gracilibacteria > Absconditabacterales > Absconditicoccaceae > HOT-345. The sequence goes on along the minus strand of CAUQDZ010000002.1, from coordinate 53,900 downwards.
TCTCAATTGCGATAAGTGGAATAAATAAATATCCAACATAATTAACAAAATTGACTAAAGACTGAGTCCCGAGTGCGACTTTCATATCTCGCTGATAAGATCTAAGTGCTGCAAAGGTCCTTTTCCATGCCTTAAGAGAAAAAATCTCTTTCCAAAAATTATGGAGAAATCCTCATTTTCCCAGATAGTTGTGCAAAGATTCAAAATCTTTTACTAACCTGTAGTTTGGATTCAGTTTTTTTTCTCGTTTTTTACCAAACGGTTTTCGTTTGTGCACTACTTTATGATGGATAAAATCCTGAATATTCCCATCTTGCAAAATTGACAATATTCCGAAAATCACAATAAATAAGTACATATATGGCAAATCTAACCATCATACCAACCAACTACTAATAATCGCTCCAATCACATAAGCGATATTGATACTTGAAAAATAAACTCAAAAAACCTGAGTTCTATTTTCGCTACAACTATTGTTTCCATAAAGACTACGATAGGTTGTATACATCGTTGCGCTTCAGATCCCGTTGAATATCACCGCGATTACGAGTAACAAGGCTGATTGATTGACTCCTGCTAAAAAGTAAAACAATGCAGAAAAGGCATAAAACATCTTTCCACTCAAAAGGAGATTTTTCCCATGTCCCTTATCATTGAGGGTTCAAATTGGCATAACAATAAAGAGCTTAATCAATGGCAAAAGTGTTCCGATCAAAGTCAATCAGATCCCTGTTCCAATGATATTTTTCATATAAACAGAAAAAAACGTATCTCCTCCTAGTCCCCATCCTATTGTAAAAAGAAATAAAGAAAGTGAAACTTCCCTAATTTCCATTGGAACTTTTGCGAGATTAAAGATTCGATCTCTGAATAAAATCAGCTTTTTTGTTTTTTTTGTTGCTGATGGAGCATTTTTCAAATGTGTTTTTGGCATTGGGTTTGTCAAAAATAAACGATCTCCTCTCAGTATAGTTATTTTTCAAAAAAAAGCAAAAAAATAAAAAAAAGAGAAGTCTGAACTTCTCCTTTGTTTTTTCTCTTGATATAAGAGTATTGATTAAAACTTGAGATTTGTAGGAATATGCTGACTAAAATCTTCCCAACTTTCAGTTGGCTGAGCTTTTAACTTATTAAACCAGTTTCTAAGCTTTCTAAGTTGCACCATCTTAGTTGGAGGAATATGATAACTGTTAAGTCCAGAGAGTAGACTTTCCACTGATTGCGAGAGTTCACTTGCTGTTTTTCCAGTTGGCACAGGTAGTGCAAAATTTTGGGCAATAGCCTGGATCTTGCTATTGAATCGTATATAAGAACGTTCCACTTGAGTAGCATCCTGAGAATAGAGTGCAACATAGAGAACTTTGACTTCATCAGCAAGGAAGCTTGAACTAAGAGCAGCACTAATATGACTCATCTGAGCTTCTGTAGGAACTTTCTTATTAGATTGAGTATCTGAAATCGTAGCAATAATACCCGTATTGACTACTCCCTCTTCTTGTACAAGTTCTTTAATAGCGAGAAGCTCTTTGTCTCAAGTGATAATCGTTCCTGTAAATTCAGATTTTTCTCCTGTTGTAACCACCACGCTTGATGAACTAGAAGTATGAGTGAGATTACCAGCGAGAATTGATTTTGAAAAGCTGAACATATCCTCAATACGATTAATGTCGTTTTCTTGAACAGTAAGAACTTTTGCAGAAGCTAATGTTTTAGTTACCCTTTTCTGCTTCTCGTCTTTTTGTGCTACAAGCAATGGATCTCCTTGATTTTTAACCTGAAGTTTTGTGGTAATTTTTGTAAGTTCAAGATTTATCTTTTGAGATTTTTCAGTTTCTAAGCTAAGCTTTGGAGTTTCAATAGTGAGTGCATCTTGAGAGCGGTCAGTAGTGATTTTGAAAAACTCACCATCAATCAGCTTAAGCAAGTAACCACCTTGTAGCTTTTTACTAATACTAAACTGTGCAGGACCTTTTACTTCGACTTGTGTACTTTCATTGATATTAAAAATCACTTTTGCATTAGGTTTTAAAGTGATCAAATCTCAATCAAAAAGGACTGAGTTGTGAAATTGTTTACCATCCTTTTCGATGATATAATCTCAATTGATCTCTTGTATCTTGGCAATCTGGTCAGCTTGTGCACTATTGAGAGAGGGAAGCTTGTGTGAGAAAAATGCTCTATAATCCCTAGTTTCTAAATTATTCCAAAAATATGTACCAAAAAATACAAAAATCATTGTCAAACTCATCAAAGAATATCGTAACTGCTTGTGAAAAACAGCTCTCTTGATGAGGGAAGTCTGACTTTTGGACTTTTTTTGTTGAATAAGATGGTACAGTTGGAGCTTTTGTTGATCGCTTATCTTTATGCGTTGCTGCTCCTGAAAGAATGTGGACAATTTCATAATCTTAGCATGGATTTTTGAGAAATAAAGGTGCTAAAGCATATTTTGAGTGAAACTTGAAGGGAAAATTATGCAAGTTTCTTGTCTAATTTGGAATACTTCTTTTGCTACATTCAAATGTACGAATTACCCTGCATTTTGTGACAGAAAAAATATTCTTTTTTAATATTTCTATCCATTTGTCAAGAAGTTTTTTTTGACTAAAAAAATCAAAAGAAAAAAAACAGAATTCTAAATCAGTTTTTTCTTTTTTCGGTTTGACTTTTTCTTGAATTTTGCTATGATATAAGGTATACTTGTGTATTTTATTCCAATTTTTGAGATGCGGACGAAACTTTTGAAAAACTTTGGGATTATTGTAGTGTGAGGGCTGCTCGGACGGGGGCTTTTTCAACTTGCCCAACAATGAGGTCTAATGACTGCCAGTGTTTTGGATATTGCTGAGATCTCTCAAATCAAAGACTCCGGTCGAGATGTAGCATACAAGGCTGAAGATCAGATTTTTGAGCTTTTTTGATCAGAGAGACTTCCTACTCAATGAAAACTCAAACTCCAACTTCAATATAATCCAGAAAAAATAAGCTTAAAATCAGACTCCTTGTCTGGCTATCTCGAGTCTTGGACGACACACACTGGAACTATGGATATTGTACTTTCAAACTACAAGAACAACCCTCTGAATCAACATCTTTTTGAAATACATTTTGAAGGAGAAGAAGGACAAGTCGTTGTTGCTGAAGCTCTCTTTCTCGACTCAAACGGAGTAAAACACTGACTCAGTATTGGAAATCTCTGAGAACACCATCATCACGATGAATAATATTTTATTTTTTTGACCTATTTGTTAAGTTATGAAAAGGATTTTAGCATCAAGTTTGATGATTGCCTTATTAGGGATAACTTTTGCAGTTTCTCCTGATGCTTTTCAGATTGAAGTTTCACCCTCATCATTTGCAGTCAATCAAGCAGTGGATTTTACCGTGAAGGCGATCAAAAACAAGCAAGTGATGAAAAACTACACAGGAATGGTTTTTATGACAGTAGATTCTGCTTCAAAGGGAAATTCTTCAAAATTAACTTTGACAGATGCAACTATTTCCAATGGGGGAATCTTAGAACTTGGGCTTACTGATCAAGGAAGTAAAAAATATACAAAAGGCCTTCTAATTACCAAACCAGGAAATTTTACTGTGAATGTCACTGATTTTTCAAATGATTCTATTTCAGGATCGACAACAGTTATTGTATCTTCGGACAAAAGAACTGATGTAAAAAAGATCGATATTCTCTCCCCTAGTGCATGAGTTGAAGAAAATCAGTCTACCATCGATGTAATGGCTACAGCTGAGGATCTGCCTAATGCTCGTGTACAAATCCTTCTTAATGATGAACTCGCAAAAGAAACAACAACCGATAACAATGGGCTTGTTAGAGATAGTATCTCAGGACTTAAGTTTTGAACTAATGTTTTACAACTCAAGGCCCTTTCTGTAACTAATGAGGAAGTTTGAGCCTCAGACAAGCTTGTTTTTACCTATCAAGGACAATCTGAAAATCTCCTCAAATCCATTACTGCAACTCCAAATCAAAATCTAAAAATCTGAAATAAAGTTCGTTTTGAACTCGCAACAGAAGATTCTGTCAGCTCAGCTAAACTTATTTTACCTGGGGACAAACAATATCCTCTTGATAAAGAAAAAGATGGACTTTTCAGCAAAGAACTGATGTTAACACAAACTTGATCACTTGATATTGCTTCTGAGCTTTCAGCTGGACCGACTTTGGTGAAAAAATACGACAAAATGCTGACACTAGAAGTCGCTGACAACATCCAGATCGGAGAAGTCAAAATTCAGGCTTTGACTACTTTAGCTGGAGCAATTCAACTTGATTGGAAAGTGATAGGCGGATCCAGTCCTGCCTATGCAATTCAGTATGGAATAAACAAAGATGAACTTGCGTGAACTGCTATCACAACAGGAACTGTTGCTATGCTCTCAGGATTTACTTATGGAAAAGATTATTTTTTTAAGATACAACCTCTTAATACAGCAAATATCCCAGATGGCGTACCATCAGATGTACTAGAATTCACAATGCCTATTGCCACTGGAACAGGTCCAAATCAAACTGCACTTTCAGCTTCTGGACTAGAAATGACTCCAGATCATCCAACTGCTGCACTCCCAACCTGTGTAGTCAAAAATATCAAGGTTTCAACCCAAAAAATTGGAAATAAATATTACCTAGTACGAAATAAAGTAGAAAATGCAACAAAATACCTAGTATATAAATCAGACTTTGCAGACAACACAGATAAAGCTTTTCTGGGCGAAACAGAATTGACTAGATTCGAATATCCTTTTGATAAGACTTCAAAAGAAGATGTTTATGCTTACTATAGTGTAGAAGCACTCTGTGCTGATGGGAACAAAGCTGTGCTCACCGAAGCTCAAAAAGTCAAGGTTGGACCAGTAGAAGATATGATGCTAATTTTGACCCTTACAATGCTTGGATACTTGATCTATAGACTTTATTCGTATCGTAGTGACGAAAACGCAATTTAGTCAGACTTTTTGCCTTATCTTTTGAATATTTTTTATCCAAAAATCTAGTCTTCATGCTTATAAACAAAAAATATCATCATAAAATCTGAAAAATTCATCATAAGACTTTCGATGTCGATGGATATTATCCCCTAATTTTGCCAACACTTGATCCTCTTAGCCTTAAATCTCGAGAAAGTCTTGCATCTTGGAAATTCTATACTCAATCACTTTTACACAATAAACAGAAAAACTTTTCTCCACTTGTGTTATTTTCTCAAGAGACACAAAATTATCAATCATGCCTACAGAAAAAAACAAACCTTCCCTTTTTTGCAAAGAAACAGAGAATCTCTCATACTCAAATAAGAAATCTTAAAAAATCTGACCAAAGTCTTAAGGTTTTCCTTGGTGAACACCAGACTTTTTCTTTTTCTAGTCTCAATAGTAGTAAAATTCAAGAAATTTGTGATCTTTTTAGTGAGAAAAAATTATGGAAATATACTCCACAACTAGTATATCGGGATACCTATTATCAGACTCCTGTACATGCTGAACATATCATTTGGAAAGAGGAAGAGCAACCTCTTTTGCAAATTAAATGTTTTGTAGAAGCGAAAGGAGAAGTCTTAACTCTTGTTGTAGATGACTTAACTACGTTTTTTTCTGATGTTGCAGTAGTGGTGCATAACAACGACAAAAGATATAAGAAATTTATAGGTAAGAATATTATTCTTCCAATTATTAACAAAAAAATTCCGATCCTCTGAGCTGATGGTATCGATACACTGAAAAACAATGGAATCGTCCGTATCAATCCTCTTTTATCTCCTCAGCATTTGGAAAAAGTAAAAGAACTCTGACTACCAATTGATGAAAACATTATCGATGAGAATGGTAATTTACAAGAGGATTTTGTACAAAAAGCTGTTGTTAGCAATGAAAAAAAGAGCGAAAATATAGGTATAAAGTATAACATCTTGCAAAATATTGATAATATTATTTTGGGATTAAAAGAAATTGGGAACTTAGCAGAAGAAACTACTCAAGTTCAAAAAGTAGCGTATTCTACACTTTCAGGAAATCGTCTCCTCAAAAAAGTTCTCCCCCAACTCACACTAGACTATACTGAGCTAGCGGAAGATTTCTTTGCTTGGATTCAAGAGCATTATGGTGAAAATATATCTAAACAGTTTTCTCAATTTGAGACAAAAATCCTTGCTCAAGTCAACAATCCTTATGGACAATATTTTGCCTATGAGGGAGAAAAAATATTCTATACGCCAGCAAGTATCGTCAACAAAACAAAGCCTCTCCCTTTTTTACTTGCGAGCTTATTGTTAGAGTGAAAAATTAAAGAGACACTTGCATTCAATGATTTGATTGATCTGTGTTTTTTAATTCCTGAACATGATCTTCAATTAATATGAGAAGCATTTTGAGAGAAAGAGATTTTTTTGAGAGCTATTGAGGACTTTAAACAAGCCAGTGAAGAAGAGCAAATTACATTCTTACTCGATTTAGAAAATCAAGATCCAGGGATCAAACTCAGTCCAGATCAGCTTTCTTTACTTTTTATTAAAGAAAATTTTTTACCCAATAAAGCTCCTCTTTTATGAGTGCGAGATGAACAAATTTTGGATACTTTTGCAATTTCACTTTTGAGAGATCAACTCAAAAAGCCCTTTGCTCTTGCACTAAATACACACCAGCAAACACAGACTATTCTCTTGTTAATTGATTTCCTCAAAGGAAAACATAAAGAATATGAATTTATCGATGTAAATTTTTGATTTTGAAAAAATTTGTGGACAGAAAAAACTTTAACACAAATACAAGAATATGGTCGAGATACAATAACTTGGCTTTTTGCTCAACAGATCAAACCTGATCAGGAGTCTCTCGATCAAACCTATGATTACCACAATCATTTGCGAAATCTCTTTAAGCGACTCTACGAACACAGTGCCTTTGAACAAAGCAATGCAAGTGCAACTGCTTTAGACTTATGGATATTTGAACAGTGTACAGTACTCAAAGATCTCGCACAAAATAATGAAAAAAACTGATCTGCTTCTTTGTTTATCTCTAGAGTACAAGATTTCACCAAAAAAGATTTTTCTCGATACTTGGAATGCATCAAAAAACTAGACATTTATTGAGATTATCATATTGCAGGAACGATTTTCTTAGAACTAATAGAGCTTTTGGGCCCATATCTTACTGAGATGAGGGGGCAAATACTTCATCTTATAGGTAAAGAGTCTCAATGCTGCTCAAGCTTTAACCTTTCTTGTCCAAAAGATTTTAAGATTTACAAACTTTTTGATCTGATTCATAAAATTTCTGAGAAAAAATCAGAACTTAAACTTAAAAAACATCAAAAAATCACACTCTTTCATAAAGGAAGCCAAGAAACCTTCAATTTGCTTTTGGAAAACCAAACCGTACTTTCCTCACTTCTTTCTGTTGATCAGATTTTAATGAGCGAAAGAAATGAGCCAATTCCCCGTAACTTTTCAAGTTTTAAGTTACTTGATGGCGAGCTAGGAGTTGCTGATGCGACAAGCGAATGTAAAAAAGATGAACTTTCCGAATTGGAAAAGCAATATCACGATAAACAAACCTATCTACAAACTGTCAAGGATGTTTTGATTATGCTCAATAGCTCTCCTCTTGCTGATCCTCTCAAAGTCGAAGAAAAAGAAGATGAATATGCAATGATTAAAGATCAGCTTCTCACTTTGGAAATTAAGATTCAAAAGCTAAAAATGCAAAAAAAATCATAACTCCCCTCCAAAAATAAACAAAAATAAAAAACAGACTTTTTATCTTGTTTTTATCTCAAAGATGAAAAGAAAATTATTGCGAATTGGATCTGGTTTTGTAATAGGACTTGGATTGATGCTTATCCTTCGTTTTGGATTTAAGCTCTCCTTTTCTTTTTTTGAACAACAAGAATCTCAACCTGAATCGCTCTTGAGCGGAAGTGCATTGATTATCAAACCTGCGGTCCTAACAGGAGGGGAAATAATTGATGTCTCCTCAATCGTATATGGGAAAATGATCCGTCCTCTCGTAACTATTGGAGAGGAAGTCAAAGGAGGACAGCCTATTTTGGAAATCCAAGACTCACAAATGCACTATGCTGATCAAGCACAATACGAAAACATTCGCCTTCAACTCTCTCTTGAAGCAAAAAAGGGACTATGAAAGCAACAAGAAACCATTACTCTTTTACAAAAAAAAGCTGAAAAAGCTGAACAAAACTATCACTTACTCCTTTCCCAACGAGATAAATCTCTACAAGAGGAAAAACTTTCTCCTGAACTGGTCTCTAACCTTGCTAGCAAACTTGAATCCGCAGAAAAAGATTTTAGAACTAGTAAAACAGCTCTTGCTGAAGCAAAATCCGAATATTTTAGCAAGAAAGAGAATATTGCACAGCAAATCTCCTCAGCAGAACTCGCTTATCGAGATGCTTTGTATCAATATGCAGCACTACAACTGAGAGCTCCTGTTTCTTGAACCGTAGCTGAGATCTTGCTCACAGGCGGACAAGATGTCGAAAAAGGTCAGCTTGCTTTTAGACTCTCTCATCCGATTAAACAGCTTGAAATTCTAGTCAATTCATGAGAATTTTTCGAGCGAAATCAGGATTCAACTCTTGATATGCTCATAAAAGATAAAAAACTGAAAGCTTCTGTATTGACTATTTCGCCCTCGGAAAATATAACGGGAGCTTATCTAATTACTCTAGAACCAAGCGAACCGCTTATTCCCAACTGAGAAGTCGCTCAAGTAATTTTGCACAAAAAATAATTTGCTATTGTCCTGAGAATAGATATAGTTGTAATCAGCTTTTGTCTTCTTTTGAAGAAGTAAAAAGCAAAAAAACAAAAATCTTTTATCTTTTAATCATAGTACAGAATGAAAAAACAAATGATTATGCTTGCATTAGCTAGTGCTTTGGTACTTGCAGGATGCGGAAACAAAGAAAACAAAACTCCTCAAACTGAATTAACAGGAGAACAAACTTTATCTACTACTTGAACACAAATGAGTGCAAAACAAGCAATTAAAGACTATTTGGCAGCAGCAAATAAAGATATCAAAAAAACAAAAGTTGTATCAGGCGACAAAGTTATCGTAGACTATATCGGTAGACTCGATGAAAGTAATGTCTTTGATACGAGTGTAGAATCTGTAGCAAAAGCTGCTGGAAAATATAATCCTAATAGAGACTATAAGTCAGGACTTGAATTTACCGTAGGTGCCGGTCAGATGATCGCTGGATTTGATGCTGGAGTGATCGGAATGAAAGAAGGTGAGACCAAAACATTAAAAATCCCAGCAGATAAAGCATATGGTCAGAAAAAAGAAGAACTTATCGGTAAAATACCTCGCGAACAAGCTGGAGATCTCTCAGGAGTAACCGTAGGGACTCAAGTAATGCTCGGTGGATATATGCCAGCAACAATCACTGAAATCACCGACAAGGAAGTTACAGTAGATGCAAATCATGAACTTGCAGGTAAAGACCTTATCTTTGATGTAACAATCAAGAATATCATTCCTACAAAATAGTTTTTAACTCCTCTAGTTTTGATGATGCTCAAAGTATATAATGGAGAAGTTTTCGAGAGACCAAAGTGGCGATATATCCTCTTTGTTTTGGGAATTTTTGGATTGATTATCCTAAGTTTTGTCTACGACAATATGATTTGAGCGATCTTTTTGCTCTTTTTGCTCTGAGGATATGCCTATTTGCAAACTAAGGTAACTCAAAAGATCCAAATTCAGATCTGAGAAACGAGTCTTGACATAGCAAATCGTCAATTTACCTATTCACAAATCAAGTGATTTCTCTTTGAATGAGAGGCTAAAAGCAAAAAAATTCTGAATTTTGTCCTTGTTTTTGCTTCCCATCATGAAGTCTTTACGATTACCGATAGTCCAGAAAATATCGAAAGATTTGCACAAAAACTCAATCAATATCTCCCAGCTCTTGATCACTATGAGCAATCAACCATCGATAAACTAATGAGAAAACTCAAAATCTAATTACCACTCTTCCGTTTGGGAAGAGTTTTTTTGTTGTTTTTGCTTGATTTTGGGTGAGAAATTGCTATAAGGAAGATGCCTACCAAGCATATAATTCCTTATTTGAAGGAATTTTCAACCATTATTTTTCTTAGCGTCAAGCTAAGACGATTTGCTCGTTTTTTGATTTATGAAAGCAATTAGACACATAGCTTGACTGATTTCTTTCATAGAAAAAAGCAGGTTGTCGCTTGGTAGGCACATTTACGAGTTATGTGTCTTTTTTATTTTTTATAAATTTTGAAGATAAACGAGGTACAGACTCAGCTTTTTATATTTTTTATGACAAAAAAAATGAAAAAACTGGCTTTAGTCCTTGTTTGATTTCTCATTGCAGGATGAGCGATTTTTGCAATTCAGAGTTATGCAAGTTCTCAAGACACTCTTCCTAGTGAATCGGAAATTAGCAAATTAAAATCTACCTATCCAGCAAACAATAATAGATTAAGTGCTGAAATGCGAGATGAGATGCTGGATTTTTTTAAAAGGATAAAAATAAAAGTTTCCTCATTTGAAAATAAATTTGTAGCTATCAATAACAAAATCAATACTACAAATACTAACATTTGAACTATCAACAGTCAAATTACCTCAATTTTAACAAGATTATCAGGGATTGACAAAACAATTGAAGAAATAAAGAAACAACTTAATAATTTACCAAGTGGATGATGAACTTCAACTGACAGAATTGATAATATCATCACAACTATTATTAATAGGAGATATTATATGTGTAAGGGAAAAGATGTGGAGTGTGATGATTCAAATGATGTCTATACAATGATGCTTAATAATAAAAGTGATTTTTATACTGTCTGAAGAAATACTATAAATCCCACAACAAGAAAAAACTTAATAAATAAATCAAAAAAAATTGGAGACTATAACTTTTGTGCTCTCAGTACAGTAGCAAATAATTGATCAAAGCATATTTGTCAGATTTTTACAGATTGATCCTCTAGTAAAACTCAATGAAAGACAGCTCGATTTTTATATGAAAATTCTAACAATGGGGAAGATGGTTTTTGTTCTGTAATTTGTTTCTAAACAATATTACTTAATGACAAAAAAGAGAAGAAAACTGACTTCTCTTTTTTTATTACACCAAATCTTGGATTTCTTTGAGAACTCTCTCGGCATGCCCCGTAGCCTTAACATTTCTTCGCTCTTTGAGGATTTTTCCCGTAGAATCAAGCAAAAAAGTAGATCTAATCGTTCCTTCGTAAATTTTCCCATAGTTTTTCTTTTCTCCTCGAGCAGCAAACTGACGATGTAGAACAAGCTCAGAATCAGTGATCAAGCCAATTTTTAAGTCTTGTTTTACCATAAAAGAACAATGCGATGCCGCACTATCACGACTTACCCCGATAATTTGTACTTGTTTTTTCTGAAAATCCGGAAGCAATGCTGAAAAAGTCCTTGCTTCTAAACTACAACCTGGCGTATTATCCTTGGGATAAAAATATAAAATTGTATAGGGACTAGCAGAGATCAAAGTATCAAGTCAGATTTCTTGTGTTTTTTGATCCACAGAAGTATAATGAACAAGCATATTTTTTTGAAAAAAAGATAAAAATCTGAATTAGGAATTGGTAATATTTTCATAGATTTCGATAATTTCTCCTTGCTGGAGAAATGCTATATCGATCCTAATATCTTTGGTAGTTGGATACTTCACAAGATAAGTATCGACCGTTCTAGAAAGAGCATTGAGCTTGGATTTTGTAATATAATTGTCCAAATCATCGATATAATCTACAGTTTTGACCTCGATAAAGATCAGTTCGGAAGCCGACTCAAAAATCAGATCAATTTCTCCTCCTGGAATCGTTCGATTAGCATGAAGAAAATGATATCCTGCTTTGAGATAATGCTCTTTTACTAGATTTTCTGATTGGTAGCCTTTTTGTTTGAGCAAGGAAGTCATTGTGTAAAGGGAGGAATAAAAAAGCTAGAGATGTATTGTATTATCTACCTTTCGCTGAGCAATAGCCTCCAAATCTCAGGTTAAAAGTACCTTAGGAACTTTCATCCCATATACTTCTTCGGGTCTAGTATAATTTGGTGCTTCGAGTGTAGACATTCCATCTTTTATGGTATAGCTTTCTTCAATTCGGCTTTGCTTTTCTTTTATCACTCATGGAATAAGTCTCGTTATTGCCTCGATCATCACACAAGAAGGCAGTTCTCCTCCGAGCAAAATAAACTGTCCCAAAGAAAGCTTTTTAAACTGATCTGGATAATGAAATAAGCAATACTCTTCAAATCTCGCATCAATTCCTTCATACCTCCCACAGACAAAGATCAAAGCATCTTTTTTACTCTGACCATAGGCGATCTTTTGATTGAAAACTTGCGGAGAAGGTGAGGGGAATAAAATCGAAAAATCTGATTTTTGGAGCTGATTTTTATCAATAATATGGTTAATAGTATCAATAAGCGGCTGAGCCTTGAGCAACATCCCCTTACCTCCACCATAAATCTCATCATCGATTTGTTGATGATTATCGGTGCAAAAGTCCCTGGGGTTGATAATCTTAAACTCAAGAATTCCCTTTTGCTGAGCCTTGGCAATGAGTGAAGTTTTAAGAAAACTCTCAAAAATTTCAGGGAAAATCGACACCAAAAAAATCTTCATCAGCATCTAAAAAAACTAAATACTTAAAGTCTAGCTATTCTCTCTTGATTTTCAATAAAAAAATCGCATAGTTGAAGTCAGACTTTTAGATCTTTTTTGTAAAAAATGAATAAAAATCTGACTTTAATCCTTGGTCTTACCTTGGTATCTATAATTGCAGGATGTGGCAATGATCTAACAACTCCTGATATGCAACAGATCGAATCACTAGCAAACTCAGGACTTGAGCAGGCAACAACTGTTGCAAATCAAGCACTCGATAGTGCAAAAACACAAGCCACCCAAGTAGCTGATCAAGCAAAAACTGAGGCTCAAAAACAATACAAAAAACTCAAAGACGATGCAAAAAATGGAATTAAGGATCGTGTAAATCAAAAAATTGATGAGACTTTCGATAAATTCTAAGAACAAGCGACTAGATCAGATGCTTGACTACTTTTTGCAAAACGAGAAGTGAATTATGCATTGCAAAATCAAGATTATCCATATGAGCAGACTTTGCCTCAGTATCTCCACCATCAGAAATTGCCTTGATAATTAAGGTTTTTTCTAATATTCAAAATTCACGAGCAACACTGGCAAATGCAAAAGCTTCCATTTCTACGACTTGTGCATTTCGAGCTTTGTGGAGTTGAGACACCTTTTGCTGATCATCGAGAAACTGATCTCAAGTAAGACAAATTCCTCTCTGATATACTGTAAAATCAAAATCCTTAAAGTCAAACTGAGGATTAAAGGAAATCTGAATTGCTCCCTTGGCATAATCAAGATGAGATCAGTCAAACGGCAAATACATATCGTGCTGAACAATTTTATCAATCAAAAAAACATCTCAAACTTTAGCATCTTGTCATAGAAGACTTCCTGCTATTCCGATATTAATTAACAATTCTGGACTGTAATTTTGAACTAAAAGCGTTGTCGCAATGCTTGCCTGTACCTTCCCTACTCCTGCGAGAACAAGCACCATCTCAGCATTTTCATAAAACGAGATCGTTGTCAAGGAGTGTGTTTTTTCTAATCAGTAAAGATCAATAATGAACTGAGCTTCCTCGGACATCGCGGTCAAGATTCAGATTTTTTTGTTTTTTTGCTGAAAAGTGGTCATAGTAGTGGAAGGAAAAGATAAAAATTAAGGGAGCAAGTAAGCAAATTTTTCTCGCTCAGGAGATGGCTTAAAAAGATACAAATCCTGATCATCGATAGCATTTGTCCAAATGATTTCATGCTTTTTACGGGTTTTTGGGATATCAATAACTCTTTGATTTCTTGATCCTCTAAATTTGAGCTTGAGATCTAGTAAATCCTGCTCAAAACGCCCATCGATCAAGACATCAATCTGAGAGAGAATATCCTCAAGAAAGGGAAGCTTTTTCGGATCAGTTTTACAGAGAAAATCGTAAGTAAAACCTGTATAGCATCGAATAGTCTTGTGTGGAAGCTCTTTACGAACTTGCGTGATGAGATCTGCAACTTGAGACTGATTTTCTGGAGCGAGCGGCTCCCCTCCAAGTAAGGTCAAACCCGTGATATAGTCAGGCTCCAATTTTTTTATAATTTCGTCAATAGTTGCTTGCGTAAATTCTTGTCCAAACTTAAAATTCCAAGCTTCAGCATTAAAACAGCCTGGGCAAGCATGATGACAGCCACTCACAAACAGCGAAACCCTGAGTCCAGGACCATTGGCAGTATCCATTGTTTTTATCGTTCCGTAGTGCATTTTACCATGATAAGCAACTGAAAAAAATAGATAAACACATATTACTCGAGGGAGTCTAAAAATCAAGAGATTCCCCCAAAAAACTATAATTCAACAAACTTCGACAAAAGATAAATTAAAAATATCAGAACAGTTTTTTATCTTGACTTTCTCCCTATAATTAGTATAGTAGTTATTGAAAACAAAAAATAACCAACAGACCAAAATGCTCAAAGTCTGACTTCATAAGAAGTTTAATAGGAGCATTAAAAAATGAAGAAAAGAAAATTCTATGCTATAAATCTACAAGAGCTAGAAAACAGAATAACATCCTTCCTCTACGCAAGACAAGGGAGGATACCAGAACAAAAAAAGATTATCATTCTAACAACCTACAATCCAAAGAGAGTATCTTACAGTTGTGAATTAACGTATAGAGAACTTTTAATAAAAAGTAAATTCTTTATACATGTAGACCCAAAAAGTCTCAAAGAAAATATAAGACAACTACTAAAACAAACAGGTTGGAAAGAAATCGATCTTGAAATTAAACAAGATCCGATTACAAGCCTTTGGCTAGGAAGACTAAGCTATCTAATAAGACAAGAGGGAGAATAAGCCCTCTTTCTCTTTAACTAAAAATCAATATAGTACTTACAATCTAGGAGCTTTTCCGACAACTTATAGACCGAGTTGCTTCCTACAATCAAACTCTTTGTTTCTCCATACTTCCTCTGACATGAAGTCATAGTTTATAAATATCCAGCTATTCTGATTTATTTTTTAACAATACCTAGCTCACATGCAAGACTCTCTTTGAAATCTCCTTGGTTTTCCCAAGATTTCGAAAGTTTTCTCCTAAATATCCACAAGTCCTACGAGTTACATTCATTTTTCTCTGATTGGTATTGTGACATTGTGGGCATTCTCGAGTTCATTCACTATTTACGAGGATTTCACCTTCAAATCAGCATTCATGACAATAATCAGATTTGGTATTAAACTCAGCATACTGGATATTGTCATAAATAAATTGAACCAAAGTCTCTAGTGCAGGAAGGTTTTTTTGCATATTTGGGATCTCAATATAGGAAATTGCTCATCCTGAAGAGATTTTTTGAAACTGTGACTCAAAGACGAACTTGCTCATAGCATCAATCTCTTCTCTCACATCAACATGGTAAGAATTGGTATAATAGCCCTTATCTGTAATATCTTTGACTTCTCAAAAACGCTTTTTATCTATCTTGGCAAAACGATAACAAAGGCTTTCTGCTGGAGTTCAGTATAAACCGAATCAAAGTCAGGTTTCTTTTTTTCGTTTTTCACAGGAGTCAGCAAGTGTTTTCATTACTTTGAGTGCAAAGGCCTCTCCCTCTGGCTGAGTATGAGAGACACCAGTAATAAGCTTCGAAGCCTCATATATCCCGATATATCAGAGCGAAAGTGTAGAATACCCATCCATCAAATATTTATCGATAACTTCACCTTTTTTGAGTCTAGCGATTGCGCCATATTGCCAATGAATTGGGCTAATATCTGAGGTAGTACCCTTGAGTTTTTGATGTCTAAACATCAATGCATCATAACAAAGTTTAAGCCTTTGATCCAAAAGTTCAAAAAATCTGACTTCATCCCCCTTGGTCAAAAGTGCGATTTGCGGCAAATTCAAACTTACTACTCCTTGATTAAATCTTCATTCAAATTTGTAGTTACCGTCTTGATCTTTTCGTGGAGAAAGAAAAGAGCGACATCCCATTGGAGAAAACACATTTCCTTCATAATTTTCTCTCATTTTTTTGGCAGAAATATAATCAGGATACATTCTCTTGGAAGAGCATTGAACCGCTAGTTTTGTGAGATAGTCATATTTTCCACCTTTAAGTACATTACATTCATCTAAAACATAGACGAGCTTTGGAAATGCCGGTGTAACATAGACTCCTGCTTCATTCTTAATTCCTGTGATTCTCTGTCTGAGGATTTCTTCAATAACTTGTGCAGTCTCCTCTAGATAGGGATCTTGGGAGTCAAGTTCAAGGAAAAGTGTTACGAATGGAGATTGACCATTGGTCGTCATAAGAGTATTGATCTGATATTGAATGGTTTGTACTCCAGAGGCAAGTTCATCCTTAATTCTTGAGTCAACAAGTTTTTGAATTTGAGCACTTGAAATCTCAGATCAGAATTCTTGCTGATATTTTTTAAGATATTTTTGCTTTGTTTGATAAAGATATTTCCCAAGGTGCTTGATATTCACTGACTGCCCTCAGTACTGAGAAGATGCAACAGATGCAATAATTTGCGTCATCACAGTACAAGCAACTTGAAAACTTTTTGGACTTTCGACAAGCTTCCCGTTCATAACCGTTCCATGATCAAACATATCCTTGATATTGACCAAACAACAATTGAAAATAGGTTGGATAAAGTAATCCATGTCATGAAAATGTAAAATTCACTCATCATGAGCTTTTACCAAAGATTCTGGGAGCATAATTCTTCTTGCAAGATCCTTGGAAACCTCACCCGCGATCAGATCTCTCTGTGTAGAAGCGATAGCTGAGTCTTTATTTGAATTTTCTTGACCAACTTCGATATTGTCATTTCTGATGAGTGTTAAAATCGAATCATCAGTAGTATTTGCTTTTCTGATAAGTGCTCTTTGATAGCGATAAATAATATATCTTTTAGCAAGAGGCGCTTTATTTGCTCAAATCAAGAAAGATTCAATAAAATCTTGAATTTCCTCGATATTTACTAGCCCTGACTTCTCAACTTCTAACTGACTAATAAGCTGATCTATAAGAACCTCTTCTGCCTGCTGCGAAGACTCCACTTCTTGATTTGCTTTTTGGATAGCAAGGCGGATCTTTTGTGGATCATACGGCATAACTGAACCATTTCTTTTCAATACTTGAGTAATCATCTGGAATCTCAATAAAATAGAATAAAAATACTCCATTGTGTTGTGTATTTTTGTAAACAAAATTAAAAAATCTGATTTTATATCTTGTTTTCCTTACCACAACATCTAGTAATAAAATCTTTACACGATACTATATGTAGTATTTAAGAAAGAAAAAACAAGGGAAAAATCAGACTTCTTTTTTGTTTTTTGATAGCTATAAGATAGCCTACTTTGTAAATTGCAAGAGATTTTTAACTTTTATTTGAAAGTTATACAATAAGCCTCTTGAAATCCTCAAAACTATCAAAATCCTGATAAACTGAGGCAAATCTCACATACACCACAGGATCTACCTCCTTAAGAGCAGCAAGAATATCAGATCAAATTTGTTTACTAGGAATTTCTGGGCTTTCAGCCTGCCATTTGATCTCGAGTGAGGAAATCAACTTATCAATCTCCTCAGGATGAATTGCTCTTTTGGCAAAGGCAAGCATCACAGCTCTTTTAAGTTTTGCACGATCATACATTTCTTTAGTTCAATCTTTTTTGACCACGATTAGCTCGACAACTCCAACTCTCTCAAAAGTGGTAAATCTATGTGAACAAAACTCACATTCCCTCCTTCTTCTGACTACCTGACCTTCCTCAATCATTCTTGAATCAACTACTTTTGAGTCCATATTTTGACATTTTGGGCACCTCATTTTGATATTATTGTAATAGATAAAAAGTTAGCCAAAAATTGACTGATTTTGAATATTTTTGTCCTCAGAGACATTTGATTGATTATTATTTGAATAGGCTACGAATTCTTGCAAAGTATAACTATACTCCTGTCCATCGTGAAATATCTTTAAATAATAGAGGAAATAAAACATCACCAGAGCTGTCATCCTCACATCGTTTTTACAATATTCTTTGAACTGATTGAGTAGTGACTCATCTCAGGATTCTTGATATTGTTTCCAGAGCACTTCTCCTTCTGCCCCAGAAGAGAGTGTTTTTGTTACCCCAATCAAAGCTTCTGATAATTTATTGAGACCGATTCTCTTTTTAGTCAGATGAAGAAAGAAAAGATACAAATCAATACTCTTACGATTAAGCTCATCGATTTCCGCTTGTCCATATCCCACATTATAGATAGAAACTGGATTATCAAACCAAATTTGATTGAATCCAATAATATATCCATCAAAAGTAAGCATACGATCTACAAAATCTTTGAGATCTTCTTGCATAACACATTCGTATTCCATACGATCTCCTTTAGGATGCATTGCATAGCCGAGGAGATATTTTGCAGATTTAAGATCATCAACAACGGTAGTTTCAATATCGTAAACTAAATAAGGTTTTCCGAGAATAGTCGAATACTTCCCTGTTTTGAATTCGTCCATCAAAATTTGTTCAATTGTCTTTTGTCAGTTTTTTTCCTGTTTTTTTGGATCAAATTTGAGAAGCATTCTCATAAGTTTTGACTCTTCCTCACTATTTTTACAAAAAACTTCGATCTTGTCTCTCTCATCAAAAAAGCTTAATCCCTCTGCAGTTTTGGAAAGCCAAAAGATTACATCAGATCTAAAGTAATAATACACCTCATCACCTTCACTAAAAGCAAGTTTCAAGAAAGCTTTGAGATTTTGATCACGAGGATTACGAATCTCACGCTTGATCACCTCTTGCAAGTGCGGGATAAAATCATTCTGAATTGTCTGGAGCTCGTCCAAAGAAAATCTCTTGTACATCAGTAGCACTAACAGATAAAGTAAAAATAGTTGTAAATAAAGTTTCAAAAAAATCAAGTCAAATGCCAAAAATTTGCAAAAATCAAAAAATCTCGTACAATAGTGAGTAGAAAACTTTTTTTTGAAAAGAAAAAAGAAATCTGACTTTTTAATTCGTTATAACTCAAAATGCAAACAGCAAAAATACTTTCAAAAACAATGCTTACTGATGAAATGCTTGAACTTAAACTCGAAACATCAAAAATCGACTCACTCCCTGGACAGTGGATATTTATCAATTATCTTGGACTAGAAAAACCGTTCAAAAGAGCTTACTCCATCGCAAATAGCGAAACGCAAGAAGAAGTCAGCATTTTAACTTTTTTGATTAAACTAGTAGACAATGGACAAGGCTCAAATCAGCTCAAAATCTTGCAAATTGGTGCAGAAGTAGGACTTGAAGGTCCAAATGGACACTTTACTCTCAAAAATACACAAAATCCAAAAGTTTTTCTTTCGACAGGTTCTGGACTAGCTCCGTGCTATCGTATGGCAAAAGAAGACCAAAGCTGAGCTAAAAAGTGGTTTTTCTTTTCCGTTTCCTACGAAAAAGATCTCTTTTACACTAAAGAAATCAAGGCTCTCAATATTGATGAAACTCATATTTCCGTTTCTAGAGAAGATGTGGCAGATTATGAAAAAGGAAGAATTCAGATCGATGAGATCGATTTTGCTCCCGAGACGGAATTTTACATCTGTGGAGTGCCTTTGATGGTCAAGGATTTTATGACCAAGCTCAGAGCGAGAGGATATAGCAATATCTATGTAGAAGCGTATTAGGGAGGGAATTTTTGAGGAAAATTTTAGTTGATTTCATTATTTATATCACTATATATTAACTCAGATGTTTTATTTTTATAAACCAATAATGAAACGACAACTACCCACTTTTCCAAAATCTACGAGATATTTTTTCCTACTTTCTTTTGGCTATACTTTTATTGTATTATTCACAACTATTGTAAATTTTTTGTCTTATATGAAGGTAGTTCCATTATTGGACAATCCTGGAACAGATGAGTATTTTGACCTTGTCTATTTTGAGTACTTTTTCTCTACCTTAGCCGCACAAATGTATTACTATATGATTTTTTGAATTATTATTTTCTGTCTTGTCTTTATATGTAATGAACTTTATCTATGGAAAAAGAAAGCTTTCGTTAAAAAAAACTGCTTGTATAATTTTATTTGGTTTATAATTTGCTCTTCGTTATTGATCACTGGGCATTTATTGTTATGAAATGGTGGACAGGAAAGTATTGCTCTATATTTATATTGATATTTATATTCAGCTTTATCTTTATAGAAAAAGAAGGATAGAATTCTATCCTTCTTTTTTTAATTTACACTCCCTATTTATGTCGTACATAAATTACACAGGGAATGTTTCGTCGCGTGTGCCATATACTAGAAACAACAACACTACTGTAATAGTCAACTCCCTCAGCCATCATCTGAGCAGAGGAATGGCCATCTAACATCATAATGTCTAAAGACAAACATCCTAAGCTAGTCAAAACAGATACAGCACCTGGTTGTGTATAATTTCCAGTCAAAATATAAACAACCTCCTTTTTCCCGTCTCCGTTTTGATCTTTGATTCCAATCATGATTCTTCCAATCTTGAAATTAGCCATTCTCTTCGTATCCAAAAAAACCTGATGAAAAATCAGGTTTCTTCTTTTTTTTTGAAAGTTTCTCGATTATTCAGCTTTAGCTTCTGCTTTGTCTTCCAAGTGTTTCATTGAAAGTCCGATCTTTCTATTTTTTGGATCGATAAGGATAAGCTTTGCTTTAACAATCTGTCCGAGTTTTACAACTTCATTTGGATTGTTAACTGATTTTTGAGAAAGCTCGCTAAGGTGAACAAGTCCATTGATGTCGTCAAATACTCTCACGAATACTCCATAAGGAACGAATCTGATAATTTCTCCTTCGATAACATCTCCAACCTTGTACTTCTTTGGAAGTTCTGTCCAAGGGTCTCCTTTGAGCTGCTTGCTTGAAAGAGAGATTTTTCCATTTTCAAGACCAATTACCTTAACTTGCATCTTGTCTCCGATCTTTCCAAGTCTATCAATATCATTTACGTGTCCGTAAGTAATTTCTGAGATGTGAACGAGACCTTCAACAGTTCCTCCGATAGTCACGAAAAGTCCATATGAAGAAACTCCAGATACCACACCATCGAAGATCTTTCCAACTTCGAGTTCAGCAAGAACCTTTTCTCTTTCTTCTTTAAGAGCTTCTCTTTCAGAAAGGATGATTCTTCTATCTTCTTCATCGATATTGATCACTCTAACTTTGATTTCTTGTCCGATAAGTTCAAGAAGTTTGTCAAAAATAGCTTCTTGATCTCCATCTTCTACTCTAGGGTAGTGAATAGGAGCAAGTTGAGACAATGGGATAAATCCCTTGATACCGTGCATATCGATCAAAAGTCCTCCAAGGTTTGCTTCAGTAGGAACCACAGTGATGATTTCATCTTTTTCAAACTTTGAGATAACAGACTTTCGAACATCGTATTGCAAAAGTCTAGTAACAGATACGATATAATATCCATCTTCGTGTCTTACAGCAGGATTGATAATTTCAAGTTCAAGTTCTGTAGATGGATTAAGATCAAATTGAGATCTTTTGAGCTCTTTAGCTTCTTTTGAAAGGATGATACCAGTGAAAGCACCATTCTCACAATTAACCAAAACTCCGTTCTCAATTTCTTTCAAGATAGTTCCCTTTACTTTTTGACCTTCTTTGATCACAGGAACAGTGTAGTTGCTAGCTGCAACTGCTGTAGCTTTTTTAGCCATTAAAATATAAAAGTAATGAAATAAAAAGAATGAACAATTAACAATAAAAAATTACAGAATTGAGTCAGATTTTTTGTTTTTTCAAAATATCTTCTCCAAGTCAAAAATTTCATTGTCTATTTTTACTTGTTCTTTGGACTAAACTTTAAGTCCGATTTTCTTAGAGATTTTTGTATAAGCATCGAGATCTCTAGCTTTGAGATATCTGAGGAAACTTCTTCTCTTTGCTACTTTTTTCAAAAGACTTCTTTTTGCATCATAGTCTTTTGCATTTGCAGCTACATGAGCCTGAAGCATCGCGATTTCGCTAGATAAAAGCCCGATTTGCATTTCTGGAGACCCTGTATCTCTTTCGTGTCTCTGAAATACATTTTCTTGTGTTTGTTTTGCCATTTGAAAATGGATTTAGAAAAATAAAATAAAGCTGAACCAATCCCACAGTCGCCTTGAGATCAAGGATACCGTAAATATGGATGTCCCTCTACTCCTGACCGGAATCGAACCAGTATCTAACCCTTAGGACGGGCCTATTCTATCCATTGAACTACAGGAGCAAATCTTGATTTCTCAAAAAATGATATTTCCAGTGATGGAAATCATCTCTTTATACTGATTTTCCTCTCAAAAATCAAGAGAAAGATAGAAAAATCTGTAAACTTTTGAAGGTAAGGTAATCAAGATGAAAAGTCAGATTTTTTTGCTTTTTTGATAATTTGGAAGTATAATAAGGGAGATTTTATTTTAAAGCAATAGCGATGAAACACTCTCCAGAATACGAAGACTTTAAGCAAGATGCCAAAAAACTTGCAAAAGCAAGTCGAAATGTAAGTAAAAGTGGAGCAAAACTTGGACGAAAACTCACAAAACAAGGAGGGAAAGAAGTTGCTAATCTTTCTGAAAAAGCTTATACCAGAGCAAAAGAATATCGATCCAAACTTCAAGCAGAAACAAGAAAAAAATTACTCATTGCATTGGCGGCTGGAGGGATTGCTAGTGGAGGAAGTATTGCCTATCAGACACTTTCTCCTAAACCAGAAAAACAACCCGACAAAATAGAACAACAAATCACACAGAAACAGAGTAAAGAAAATACAGAACAAGACTCCTACCACCTTCTTGCAAACAAAAAATTTGGAACTCGCATTTTACAAAGCAAACCAGAAGGAATCCATCTTCTCAAAAGAAAACAGCACGACAAACTCATTTTGAAATATTTTCCTCAAGATATGGGAACCATTTGAAAAGTTATGAGATGTCTAAGACGAAAAAAACTTACCGATGCAGCAGAACAAAAATATGGAATTCCTTCTAATCTCCTCCTAGCAATGATGGCACAAGAAGGAATGGGAGATCCAACCCTACCAAACATTTTGAACTGGAAAACGGATGAAAAAACAGGAAAAAGAAGGATAACAAAATCTGACTGAGGTCTTTGATTGATTCATATCCAAGGCGTTAATGCACAAGATTATGGACTTAAAGTACTTCAAACAACTCCAGGGAAACCAAATTCTCGCAATATGAAAGATATCGAACTAGGAAAAAAAGCAGTTATGCTTTATGAAAAAACACAGGACACCTATACCCTAGCACAGCATGATGAAAGATGGAATCCCGTACTCGCAGTAGATGTTGCAGCAAGGTTTTTAAGAAATTGCTATGAAACCTATGGGATGAACAAGTGAAAAGATGGATGGATTTTTGCACTTAACAAATACTCTGGACGTTCTCGAGACGATTATGCTGCAAAAGTCATTAGCTATTGGACACTTCTTGATCAATATGAACATGGAGACAAAACTCAGATTCCAACTTTTTCAAAAGCAATCAACCATCTTGTAAATGGACACTTGTCAAATCCAGAACGCCTTAAAAAACTCAAAGACAGCATCAATTCTGTACAAGTAGAAATCAATGGAGAAGCTGGAAATTACAACACGTATGTAGATTATTTTAATAAGGAACTCGATCAATATGGATTTCAAGCTTACAAAGCTCATAATCCTAAAATTTGAGAAAACAAATAACAAAAAGCTGACCTCAGAAATGAGATCAGACTTTTTTATTTTTATCTCTCTTTTTGGATTTGCAATCCACAAGGGAGTTTTTTATAAATAAAGAGATACCAATTGATTCAGAAAAAGAGGCTTGCCATCAGTATAAAAATCACGATTTTATTGAATCTATCAGCTCACTGCATAATCATCAAGATCATCATAATCATTGACCAGATTCGGATAAATGCCCTGGTCTCACCCCTAGAGAATCCCAACCCCATCAATCTATGATGAAAGTGAGTATAATCCCCATTGAGTGGATTTTTTTTCATTACAAAGATTCTATAAAGCCCAACCCAAATCGCATCAAATAGTGGTAAAGAAAGTGCTACAAGAATGGTTCCGATTTTTACCCCTCAGAGAATAGAGAGATAGGCAATTGCAAAGCCAAAGACCATAATCCCCACATCTCTTACCAAACCAAGAGGCTTATATTCGATAACTGCATACACCAAGCTAATCACAAAGAGGATAAATGCCATATTTTGCACAAAGAGGAGTATTTCAAGATTTGGGAATGAATCATATGATGAAAATACTACCCACTTGATCAAAGCAAAAAGCGTAAAGAAACCAATTGCAGAAACTCCACTTCCCTGTGCATAAATCCCATCAAATCGATTGATTGCATTGATACAAAACATCGTCCAGATCAAAAATGCAATGCTAAAAATCCGATGTGGAATATGATAGACTATACCACCAAAAATCAATTCTTGATTACCAAGTCATCAAATCCAAATAGCCAATCCTGCTGAGAGTAAATGTACAACAAGTCTAATAAAAGGTGGAATTTTTGGAAACTTTCCAAGATAGCTAAGTTCCTCTATCAGCTCAACTGTACCAATCAAGAGTGATGGAATCAATAAACCTAAAAACAGCTGAGAACTATACCACTGAGGAAAAAAAACTCCAACCACTACCATCATCGCCAAAATCACAAAGACTCCTTGTAAGGTCGGCACTGGTGCTCTGGTATTTTTTAAGTCAGAACCAGGTTTATCAAGAATTCTCCATTTTTGGAAACATTTGAGACCTCAAAAGGCAATAATCAAAACAATCACTATCAAGAGAAAATACCACATCATCTCAAGAAAAAACGAGATAAAAAATCAAATTTTTTGATTTTGTTTACAAAATAGCGACATTTACAGATTTTATTTTTTATTACTATATCAATTTTGACCATAATAGCAAGTGAGAAAAAAAGTTTTGAGAATTATTAAACAAAAGAACTCCTTTGAAGCAGAAAAAAGACAAAATCAGAAAAAAGTGAGTGGTTAACTCACTTTCTCTGGTATTCTAAGAGTTTATGCTATTTTCTATAAACAGCAAGCGCCTTGTTAAATTCGTTGGCACCTGGAGGAAGATTTCCTCGAAGAGTAGGGTTGTAATCAACAAGCACTGAAGCTCCATTGATTATTTTTTGTACTTTTTCTCCTCCATCTTTACCACCTCCATTTCCTTGGAACCAAGTATAGAGTTCTGATCTTCTAGCTGACACAACTTTTGACAGATCTCCGATAGCAACTCCCTTGATATGAAGATTTCCGTAATTACATCGCTCTCCCTTTGAGAGTTTCTCGTAAGTATTCTTTAGCTTGTCATGTTCTGAAGATTTAAATCCAGCTCCTGCATAGAAGATACCCTTTACGATCTGTCCAGCATGACCTTTTTTATCAAGCTTTCCATTACATGCGTTAGTTGCATCAAAGGTAATCGTTCATTGTGTCATAATCATCGCATTGGTATTAAGATTTTCCTTGATTATAATCTTTGCATCTGGCTTAGTAGCAATCAAAGTGAAAGGTTTACTATAATCAGAAATCAGAGTTTCAAGATTTATTTCTTTACCAGATACAAGATAGATAGACTTTCCTGGTACTTTTGAAAGACCTTCTTTTCCTTTTACAGGTTTTGCTAACTTTGCATACTTGTTTTTGAAGGTTGTGAATTGCTTTTGAAGTTCTTTTGATGGAGCATAAGCTTGTTCTACAGCTCTTTCTGTACCAAAAAGTTTCCCATCTGAAATAAAACTATCTCATTTCATCAATTTATATGCCGTCAAATCTTTTGTAGCCTTGTTTCCGATTCCATATGGACTTCTCTGAATCATATAGTGATCAGTTACTGCGAAATCTACTTCACAAATCCTGTCATTAAAGAATTTATCTTCTTTATTTAGTGTCTTTTCTCCTTTTGATACAAGCGTATAATCAATCCTCTCTAGAGCAACCTTATATTCTCCAAAGGTTTTAATATTTGTAGGATCCAATCTTACAATATCATTATTTGACTTATGAAGACTATTGTTTCCAGACCCAAAATCTGTAATCAATAGCTTTGATGAAAGTGGGAAAAGTACAGGATATTGGCCTTGATTATCTAAGGTATCAAACACATTTTTCACTCGTCCTTGCTTTAGAAGAAGAGAACCTCCTAACCAACCAGCTCTATTTTGATTGATATAGTCCTTGATACTTGAGTAAGTACCATGAAGTGCGTCCTGCCATCCATCAGGATTAAAACATGGAGCTGTAAAATCATAAACTACATTACTCAAATTACGCCCTGGACCATAAACCTTGAAGGTACATTTCATAGAAGAAATATCAATCTTTGGTGTTGAATCAGCTTTGTCTTTATTTTCTACATAATGATCTTTAAGCCAATCTTGCTTTTCTTTAGGAGTAGCTTTTCCTGCCATACCATCGAGATTCCAGTAGAATGGCAACACTTCTCACTTCATGATTGAAATTGATCCATTTTGGAGATTGAAACACTTTGGAGCTACTTGTTCTCCATTGTTTTTTAAACCACAAGAAGCGGTACATATATATCCGGCATATTTGGTATCATAGATATTTTCATTCTTGAAAAGTTTTCCATCTGAAGGAATTTTATATTCTCCTTCTCGATCACAAATTTCATAACCGTTCTTATATCCATTTCCACATGATGGAGAGTAATATCCACCTCATCCTCATCATCCATTTGATGGGGTACTAGGAGGAGTAACCGATGGCGTACTATGACTTCTTACTTTTGCAGGATCAGAAGATTTTCCTTTTGTTCCGTCTCTTTTTGGATATTCAACAGTTGCGATATTTTCTTGTGTACCGAGCTTAGTAGCCTTGAAGATGATAGTCAAACTATCTCCTGGCATAAAGTTACCATTCAACATCTCTACCTTCCACTCAATATCTGCTGGATAAATTCCTGAGATTGTAGGTGTAATCTTGTAAGCAGGCTTGTTTGGATTTTGTGCTCCAAATGCAATCACACCAGTAAAGGCATTATTTGCAAGTCCTGTCGAACTGAAATCAAACTTAAGATTGTCTTTAATAGTATCTTTCACTACAAATCAGGTAAGAGAATTTGTTGCACCAGATACTACAAGTTTGAAGAATGCTGTCGTATTATTGGATAGTGTAATACTATCATCGTTATATGTTCCGTCAATCTTATCAGAAACATACTTTTTGATAGTCAGCTTTACATCTTCTGTTTTTACTGATGCATCATCATTTCACTTTCCACCTGGATATTCGATAAATGCAATATTTCTCTGATCTCCATTTACTTTTACCTTAAACTGTACCTGATATTTATCTCCAGGAAGGAACTGACCTTCTGTCATTACCACCTTCCAAGTAAGTCTAGTAGTATTGTTTGAAAGCTTTTCAACAGTTTGATTTGTTGTATACTTGTATGCTGATGAATTTCCATTTCCTCTGAGGAAAACTCCTGTAAAGGCATTATTAAGAAGATCTGAAGAATCAACATAACTCAAATTTCCTTCAATAGTATCTGTAATCGTGAAAGTATTCATTCCTGCACTAGCATTTTGAGCTTCTAGTGTAAAGTATCCTGTTTGTCCTTGTGCAAATCCTGTCATCAAAACATCTTCTCTTCCAGATTCTGCACCAACCTTATTGACATATTTTTTGATTTGAACTGTTGGATCGGTTGGTCTCGGAGGACGAGGAGGATTTGGATCTGGTGGAGTAATATCCGCAGGATCACAAATTGGTGTATCATTTGGCTTTTTTGGATCTTCTACACAAGCCACATTGGTATATATTTTCTTTTCTCCAACTGTCAATTTCGCATCATAAACAAGAGAAAAAGTCTGATTTTTAGCTAGTTTTTGTGGAAAGCGAAGTCTCCATGTGATAGTCTGTAATCCTTGAGCATTAACTCCAAGTGTTGCAGATTCAATATTTACAAGAGTATTGGAAGCTCCTAGTTTGTAAGAACCTTCTTGATATACTACTCCTTTTGGTAAAGTATCAACTACTAAAAGCTCATCATAAGCACCTTCTGTTGCCGTTACTTTGATCGTATATTGAGCAATTTCACCAGATGCAACCAGATTTTTATTTACATCTTTTTCAATAATTACTTTTCTATTTCCGAGTTCATAATGCTCAGAATCCTTTTCTACAAGGATATTATTGGTATAGATACCAACGGTATTGAGTCTTGAATCCAAATTTGTCTTGAGTACTCTACCGGTAAGATACAATACTCCATTTTGACTAGGAAGAAGATTGAAACCAGACCACTCATCTACAGTTGCACCACCAATCTGATATGTTTGATGATATGCAGGAGTTACTCCATGGATTTCACTGCTTACATACTCAAGATTGAGTGGCATAAAGTCCTTGATAGATACGTTGTTTACAGTATCATTAGTATTATTGGCAAAAGGCATCTTAAATCCAACAAGATCTCCTTCTTGATAAACCTTGCCAACTTCTTGAAGATCTTTTTTGATAGTTGGCTTTGCAATAGTAATAATATCTCCATCGTGATCATCTTCATCTGTAGTTTCATTACAGTTATCTACAGAACTAGCCTTTCCATTTCCAGAAGTTCTATGAAGGAACGATTCTGAGAAACAATCATTTGTTGGATCTTGATCCGGAGTAGAGTCCTTGTCAACTGTACCGTAATCTGAAGCATTATCGCGACTAATTTCAGCTCTATTTAGAATTTTTGATCCCTTAAAGTTTCCATCAATCACTACATTCATTTCAATAGATCTAGACGAATTTGTTCCATTTACAGCAAGTTCTCCTGGAATCTGATAAGTAGCCTTACGGGTCTGTGGATCAAAAGTCCATCTTGTATCTTTGAGAATAAGCCCCTCAGGTAGATAATCAGTCACTTCAATATTTCTAGCTACTAACTCTCCTTGATTGTGCACAGTAATCACAAAAGTTAATTCATCTCCAAGTGCATAAGCATGCTTTACTGGAGCCTTAATCTGCTTTGTAAGTGCGAGATCGTAGATTGGCTTTTTAGGATCACGAACTGAGAATCTTACTCCATCATGATCATCTTCATCTGTTCCATCATTACAAGCATTTGATCCTGACTTTGCATTTCCGCTTGTCAAATGCTTTCCTTCTACAAAACAGTCATTATTCTGATTTTTGTCAGGGGTAGAATCTTTATCTGTGGTTCCATATTCTCCAGAATTATCTTTTGAAATCTCTGCCAAATTGAGAATATCACTTCCTGAAAAGTCAGGTTTTATTCTTGTTGTCAAGTTTACTGTTTTGCTCTGTCCTGGATTGATAGGACCAATAATAGTAGTCTTGATCATTCCATTTTCTTGTGTCCAATTAGCATCTTTCAGTTCAAGACCTGCTGGCAAATAATCAGTCACTTCAATATTTCTCGCTACCAACTCTCCTTGATTATGAACCGTAATAGCAAAAGTAATATTTTCTCCTTTTGTATAAGAATCTTTTTGATTTTGGATAGTTTTTGTGAGTGCAAGATCATAAATCTTTTTTACTTCCTCATTGATTGGCTGACAAGATACATCACATCCCTTATTTCCCCATCCAGCTTTTTGAGGGTCTTTAGGATCACATTTTTCACCATATTTTTTATCCAAGATTCCATCTCCACACCAGCGAATTACATGTTGTTGACACTCAACAATTGCACGATTGTTTGATGATGTAGATAATTTATCATCATTATCATACAAAGTAATAGTTCTAAACTCCGCATCTCGTGATGGGAATTTTGTTGGAGCTTGTGGATGTGTACCATCTGATCTAAAGTTTGGTTTATAGAATTTTTTTCCATCAAACGCTGTATATGGAACATCTAACTTCCAGTCATAAGAAAATGATGCTCCACTTACCTCTTCAGCAGTAGTCATATGTCTTACTTTTTCTCCTGGATTAACCTTCCATCACCTTACCCCCAAAAGATCGCGGTTAAAGATACTCAAACCATTTCCTTTTACATGATTTGATGGGTTATACAATAAATAATTCCCCCTAGTCAAGACTTTATTCTTGTGCAAATACAATGCACCAGGATTTGATGCAGGATTAACAAAATTATCAAGATATACCCCATACTGATTGAGATACACCTCCTGCTGTCTTACCTCATCACACTTTTGATTAAACCAATAATCATTTGTTGAAGAATCCCAGTTTTGCTGTGATATTCCTACCACCTCTGCCATAGAGAAGCCATGCATAACAACCCCCAACAACAATGAGAGAATTAAAATTTTTGATTTCATCTTCATTTACTAAATCAATAAAATATTACTTTCTGCTTATTATACTATCTACCTCCTCATCCATTTCCATTTTCTCTTCATCCTGTTCCCGATCAGGCATGGATACTTGAGTCTTGGTCTGTTGATCCTCTATGAACTTCTAAAGGAGTTCCGCCATTACCAGATCCTGTACTTATTCATCCTTCTTGTTCAGTATGTCCTCCATATCCATCATCTTGCTTTTTTTCAACTTCCTTTCCTCCACCAAATGATAATCCAGGAGTAAACTTTTGCTGCTCTACATTAGCACGAGTGGTAGTCTCCGAAGCATTAAACGTCATCCCTATCGGTTCTTGAACTACATGCTGAGAGTCTTCAATTGTGATTCCATCAATCTGAATTCCAATAGATTCGTTTGCACACTCAGCCAAGAAGTACTTGACAATTTGAGTATTTAATGTAATCTTTTGCTTTCATAAATCAATAGATTTTCAACTTAATAGTGCTTTTATAGACTTTTCTGAAAGATATCCATCATTTGTCAAAGCACCAGAGTTTTCTTCAAATTTTCCAATACTCTTTGCGATAGCTTTAAGTTGCATTGGTTGCTTTTCAAGATTTTCGAGAAGCCACTGTTTTGCTTGAGCTTCTTGCTCTTTTTCTACTGGGAATGTCTTATCAAGCACATTTGTCTGCCCGTAGGCTGTCATTGACATTCCCCTCGCATCTTTTGCATTTCTTCTATAGAATGCAGTAAAACCAATCAAATTCTCCATAGGTTTTGATTCAGGCTTAGGAGAAAGCTGACCTGCCAATCCTACATAATCAATTTTTAACTTACCAGCAGAGAAATCCTCCAAAACAGATTTTTTATCATGATTTCTCATATACTCTGAATTTCTCTGTCTTGCAAGGTTTTCTACTGCAGTTTTCGAAGCCTTTAGAGAATCTGGAATTGTCGCAAAGACAGCTTTCAGTCTATCCATAATCTGAGTTGCGAGTTCTGGATTTGCAAACTCTTTCTTTCCATTTTCCTCTTTAATACCCAAAGCTGTTTTAAGTCAACTATAATGAGCATCTGGAAGCATTTTCATCAAATCTTTTGCCGCTGCTATATATTCTGCTTTCATGGCTTTTGCATTTGCGAGGAAGCCTCTGAAGTTATCAAATTGAGCTCTTTGTTTGCTTAGTCTTACGAGACTATTGATAGTATTCGAATCAAAGAGTGAAGTTACTTCATTATTCAATTTTTGATCAAGAGTCAATGAAGCAACACTTTCTTTGGTAATTTTTCCTTTTTCTTTTGTGATTGAGACATTTCCATCCTTGTCGATAGCAAGACCTGAATCTTTAGTCAGAGTTCAAATTTCTTTTCGTTTATGATCTTGAGTTCCTTGACTAATCTTTCCATTTAGATCGATAACAACAAGCTTTGGATTAGGGACTGTTTTAGGTATGATTCCATTTGCACCAACTGAGAAATCTAATTTAGCTAATGCACTTGCCAATCCTGTAATATTCTGGTCAAGACCATAATCCTTAAGTCCGACATACTCTTTCAAAGAATCTGAATTTAAGTGCTTCATAGCTCTAGATCCAGCTCCCTTATATCCAATATCAAGTTCTGAAACAGAACCATTAGCTCTCGCTGAAGTCAAGAAACGGTAAGATACTCCTGCTGGAATAGTCAAAGTACCATTTTCTGACTTGATATATCCTTTCAAGTTTTCATTGATTTTTACCTTAAATCCAATTTTATTGAGGAGTGAGAGAGATAAAACAAGTTCTCAGTTATCTTTCATTTCTAGTTTGTCATTAGGATTGAGGACATTTATTGCTTGTAGTTGTTTTTTGATATTTTCAAAATCTTGCTTTTGGATAGATTCTCTCGTTCTATCTCCTCTTCCTGCATCAATACTTTGCTGGAGGCGAGCCCTTGACTCTGGAGAATCGCTATGTGAGAGATTCTTATATTTAGTCAATGTTACACTAAGTGTAGCTATTGGTAAGAATCCTGCTATAAACTGTGCTCCAAGAGATGCTCCTGTAAATCTCCATTCTTTTGGCAAACCATGTACGGCATTATTTCTCCAACTCTCTGCATATCGCTGTCCGACAAGTTGAGCAGCCTCTTTTGGATCTAAATTTTCTGCTTTAGTTCTTTCAATCACGGAAGTCAGATTTTCTGCTGCTTTTTTGATTTCAGCATCTGATGAGGTATTGAAAAGTGTTTTGAGGGTTGCTGTAATATCTGGATAGTTACCATCTTTATCTTTGGTTAGAAGTTTCTCGATAATTGGAGTAATCTCCTTTTTGATATGATCGTATTGTTTTTCGATACCAGCGATTTTATCCTTATCAATGCCTACAGACACACCCCAAGATGGGATAGGTCCGAGCATAGTCATATTTCCACCTATAGAGAGAGACGTAAGAGAGGTTGGATCAATATTTCCAAGAACTTTTTTGGCATTAAGATCTTGTTTGACTCCTACGCTAAAGCCATAAATTGGAATAATTCCAAGTGTTGTTCCAGCAAAGATTCCAGCTGAAACATTTCCTGTATCCCACTTAGCAACTTCAGTATTCCATGCAACACTTATTCATGCAAATGGTTGTCCCTCAAGAGAAGCTCCTGTTCCTAGATTAAAGGAAAGTCCTTTCAAAATCTGATTTAGTGGGACATTCACTCCAACTCCGAGACCATTGACATTTGCATTTACTCCTGGTTCTCTCATCTTAGAGAGCAAATAACTTGAAAGATTTGCCATCAACGTATCTCTTGCTTGCTGAGAGAGTTCTCTCGTTGCAGGATCAGTATTGATTTTATCTTCGATCTGTTTTAACTCTTCTGGTGTTAACTTTTGCGCTTCAAGTGTCTTTTTAAGTGCATCTGCTCCATATCTCATAATATCTACAGCATTTTCTGGCGTATCCATGAGTGCTGATTGCACAAGTCTTGCATGTTTAATATCTGATCTAAGCCAAGCAGCAAAGGTATTTGCTGTACCGGGTACAGCACCATCAAATTCTTCTCATTTTTTGGTATGTAAATGAATCACAATATTTCTAGCAATAGCATCCATGGACAATCCCTCAGCCTGAGCCATACGAATTGCTAGATCAATTTGATCTCCTCTTTTAGTTCCTCTTCCATCGAGATGATTTCTTACTCCATCAAAATTCGTATCGGTAAGTAATGCAGAAATTTGATTATCAGTACTTTGATCTTTAATACTATCAACCAAAACTCTAAAATTACCTAAATCTGACTTCTGAATTCAGTTTTTTTGTTCTTCTTTGAGATGGTTTTTCCACTCCTTTCTGGTGTAGGAATCAAATCTATCATTGAGATAATCTTCCGTCATTTTAGAAATTTCTGATCCTACATATCCTTCATAAAGCCAATTTTGCTGCATATCTTGAATCTCTTCTCGATTTTGTTGCATGTAATTATTTTTCCATTCGCTTGCCTTTCCATTTTTTGCAAGCTCAAGTCTAAATTTCCTCTGTTCATCTTCAATCCCCTGATTTCTTTCTTTTTTGGAAATTGGTCTACTTACATTTTCTTGATAGATTACATCTAAGCTCTTCTCTCCATTGATAATTCCTGATTCAAGAGCATTCATTACACGGTTCCATCTGGCAGTATCTGCATTATCCTTTTTAGACTCCAAGTAAGCCAAATATGCTTGTTGAAGTTTATTAAGCTCTTTTTCTGTCCATTGTTCACCATTTTCTTTTACGAAAAGTTTAGACCAATCTGGAAGTGCAATTTTAGCATCTACCTGAGCTTTCAAAACATTAAATACTCTTTTCAAAGAGGCGGTATTTTCCACCAAATCGATCAACTTTCTAAAATCTGATCTGAGTCCTTTTTCTACTTTATTGAATTTTTCTTCTACAAGGAAATCTCCATCAAGGATTTTATTCAGATTTTTCTTTTCTGTTTTTGAGATAGATTCTTGATTGTTAGATGAGTTAAGTTCAGTAGTAGTTTTTTCAATTTTAGAATTTGAGGATTCAGGTATAAACGCAGTTTGCTCCAAGATCTGTCCTCTAAAATTCTCAAGTTCAATTTTTGTCATCTCGATAACTCAGTTAATCAAACGCACTCTATCTCTATTTTCTTGATTTTCAACTTTTTTCAAAAGGGACTCCATATTATTTCTCTCTTGTGGAGTAAGATTTTCATAAACTGCTTTTAACCTATTAGGATCTATTCCTCCTAGAACATTCAAGAGTTGTTTTCCAATATTTTTATCCAAAGAAGAAGCTAATAATCTCTTAACTGCTTCATCTTGCCTTCATTCTAAAACTGCTTTTAATTTTGCTAGATCCGATGGATCAACTTTAGGCTCCTCTACAATCTTTTTTAGATCTAAAGTCCCTATTTTCTTGAGTCATTTCTCTCCCTCTTTATTTTGAGGCTTTTTTCCAGTTACAGAAACTTCTGGTAATTGTCCTCAGTCATAGAGATCATTAGTTCCAGAGACTTTTGTTCGCTTTGTTTTTCAAACTGATGCATATGATTCATTAGTATCCATCATTTTACTAATAATAAGTAATAAAAAATATTTTTTCGTTTTAAATTTACTATATTTCTCCTAAAATTT
The DNA here is from genome assembly GCA_963517005.1 of uncultured bacterium. GTDB lineage: Bacteria > Patescibacteriota > Gracilibacteria > Absconditabacterales > Absconditicoccaceae > HOT-345. Next base: position 18,785 of record CAUQDZ010000002.1, on the reverse strand, counting down.
GATCTAACTCTTTTTCTATTTGTACTGTATTTTGAAATTCTTGAGTATTTATTTGTGCAACTCTTTGCATAGCTTGTTGAATCTTGTATTTATTTTGCGAATTAAGCGTCTGATTAACCAAACTCTGGAACAGCTCAAAAAGTTGCTGGATCTGATCATTATTCAAGACATCATATCTCAATAATACTGCAAAGCCTCTAGCTGGCTCCCACATATCCTTTACCTTGTCTAGCAAGGTCAGAATATATTCTTTCTTGGTCATCTTAGCATTAAATAGAATAAAAACTTCATAAATAATTATACTCCAAAGAATTTATTTGTCATTTTTTTCATCTTTCTTAACTAACAATCTCCTTGTCATTTTCTTATTTTATGATATAATATAATATTTTTAGAAAAAGGAAAAAAACTGACTTTAAAAGTCAGTTCATCATCTTTCGTCAGATTTTTTTTATTTTTTACAAAGATATATAGTTTAAACCTCTATTTTTACTAGTTTGTCAATCCAAGTTCTTGCTTTACCTGAGCAAAAACAGTTTCAATTGGCTGATTTGCATTAATTGTTACAAGCTTTCCACGAGATCTGAGATGCTCAATTACTGGCAAAGTTTCCTGTTCAAAAAGATCTAGCCTCTTGTTGACCGTTTCCATATTCAAATCATCTTCACGTCCTTGCAAATGTGCTCTAATCTGAATTCTCTCAACTGCAAGATTTCTTGGAAGATCAAAATAAATACAGATATAATCTCTATCATTCATCGCTTGATGAGCAAGAAAATAATCCATCTGTTGCATATTTCTTGGAAATCCATCGATCAAAAAGGCTTCATTAGACTCCAAAAGATGAGAACAGAGATTAAAAAGATCAAACACGAGACTATTTTTCACCATAGCTCCTTTTTTCATCGTTTCCTTTACATACTGAGAAACCATATTGGTATTGGAATTAATAGCTCTGAATATATTTCCTGGCTCCAGATATTTATAACTTGGGAATTCTGTCAAAAGCTTTGCCGCTTGTGTTCATTTTCCAGAACCTTGAATTCCAAAAAGAATAATGTCCTTATTTCTTTGCATTGTCGTTGTACAAAAAGTAGAATAAAAAGAGCTAAGACAATAACCACACTCTGAAATCAAAAAGAAGTCAAAACTCTGATTCTTGTCTTTTTTTGTTATTTTGAGAATAATCTTTGGTTACACAATCAAATCTCATAAAATTCTCCCTAAAAAAAAGCCCGCTGAAAATTCGGGCTTTGTATTTTGGAAAAAATTATCTCTTTGACCATGTAGGAGCTTTTCTCGCTTTCTTCAAACCTGGCTTTTTTCTTTCCTTAACTCTTGGATCTCTTTTAAGCAATCCATGAGGTTTCAAAGAAACTCTGAGTTCAGAATTCCAATCAATCAAAGCTCTTGCAAAAGCAAGTTTAATAGCATCAGACTGACCAGCAATTCCACCTCCAACGATCTTGATTTCAGCATCAAATTTGCTTGCTACATCGTTTCCGAGTGTAGTGAAAGGTGCAAGTGCATTTTGATAAAGGTAATGATTACCTCCAAAATAATCAGCAAGAGTATATTCCTTTCCTGTTGCTGTCTTCAAAACAAAATTTCCTGCTCCCTTAGCATACAACTTTACAGTTGCAGTAGTTTCCTTTCTTCTTCCTACTGCATAATTATATTCTCTGTTTGCCATTATTTATACAAGTTAAGTGGTTTAAAATTATCGTATTTTGTAGTAGTTCCTTTAATAAGCTTCATTCTCTTGATTCTAGCATCTCTAAGCTTATTTTTAGGAAGCATACCTCTTACAGCATACCATAGAGCTTTACCAGGATTCTTTTTGAGCAATTCTCCAAGTGTAATACTCTTCAAATTTCCTTTATACCCACTATATGAGTAATAAACCTTATCAGTCAATTTTCTTCCTGTAACAGCAATTTGATCCACATTTTCTACGATTACGAAACTTCCCGCATCCCAGAAATCTGAATAATAAGACTTATCTTTTCCCATCAATTTTTTAGCAATATCTACTGCTAATCTTCCCAAGGTCTTTCCAGTAGCATCAACACGATACCATCTTCTATTTTTTTCTTGGTCTGTTTGCTTAATCCAGATGGTCTTATTTAAATCCTTTTTAGTAAACTCCATTGTTTCTCAATACGATAACTAAAATATCCTCTTCGAGAGGTAAAATCTCAAATACTCAATAAATTATAACTCACTCCTTTATTATTACGCTAGCTTGAGCATAATTTTTTGTGAAGCATCACCAACTCTATATCCGAGTTTGTACTCTGTAGTGAATCCAGATTTTCTCTTTTCTTCTTTATATTTTGGAAGCAATGTTTCAATTACTTTCTTTCCTTCTGCTTCTCCATATACTACTGATTTTACAAATCTGATCGCTTCTCTAGTTGCATCTTTTTCCTCATATTTTGCTGAAATATTAAGCAATGTAGAAAAAAATTCATCAGTATAAGCTTTCAATACCTTTGCTCTCTTTGGAGTTGTTGTCAACTTTCCAGCTCTAAGAAGACTTGAAAGCTGCATTCTCATAAATACTGATTTGCTCTTTACTCCTGTATTTACTTGCAAGAGCTTGTTATACTTGTGTCTCATTTTAACATATAATAAATGATAAATTTTCTATTCCATTCTACCCAATCAATACTTTTCCAATATTTGATAGGGAAGAGGTAATTTCATCAATTGCTTTTCTTCCAACTCCCTTCATCACGAGAAGTTCAGATTTCTTTTTCTTTTCAAGATCTTCAACATAAAGAATTTCATTCTTGATCAATGCATTTCTTGTTCTTTCACTCAATGGAAGAGCATCAATAGGCATTGTTTTTGCAGATCCATTTTCTTCTACAACATTTTCTGTTTCCTCAACCAAATCATCATAGTCAACCAAAACAGACTTGTCAATATATACTCCATCAAAGACAAAGAGCTTAGCATAATTTGCAAGAACTTCACCAGCAAACATTATAATCTCTCTAGCTGAGATTGTATCATATTTTACTCTTAATTCTATATTAAGTGCATCTTTTGTATTTCCGCTGAAGTCTTCAATCACTTCTTCTACGTCATATCTTACATAATCAACAAGAGAGAAGTCATTATCTATAAGCAAGAATCCAACTTCTTCTGAAGCTTCTTCTCAACTTCTATCTCTCTGTCTCAAGTAATCCAGACTATAATATCCATATCCTTTTTCAATTCTAATCTCCATTTCAATTTCTGTAGAACTCTCAGTAATTTCAAAGAGTTCTTCTTCAGGATTAAGCAATTCAATACCTGTAGGAAATTTAAGATCAGAAGAGATATATTTTCCAATCCCTTTAATCTTTTGACTAACCCATTGAATAGATTCAGTATTTTCATCTATCTTAAAGCGAAGCTTCTTAAGATTCAAGAGAATATTGATTACATTTTCTTTTACTCCAGAGATTACATCGTACTCATGAGGTACCCCTTTAATTTTCACACCAGTAATTGCACCTCCAAGATTATAAGCCAAAATAATTCTTCTCAAGGCATTTCCCAAAGTATGTCAGAAACCTCTTGGGACATATTTTAGCTCAAACTTTGTAGCTCCATTGTCCAACTGACTAAAAGTAATCTTTGGAACTCCAATAAATTGTTGTATATTCAACATGGCAATGGAAAGATAATATAAAGTTTTTTTTATTTGGCTTAATTTTGATTACTATGCTCTCGCGTAGAATTCAATTACTTTAAGAAGATCTCCCAATGGCTCAACTTCTCATTTCTGAGGAAGAGCAAGAACCTCTACAGCATATGCGTTTCTATCAACCTTGATCCAAGATGGAACCTTAGCAGCTGATGAATTTGTATTAGCATAAAGTGGAGAATTCTTAAGTTTTTCTTTAATAGTAATCTTATCACCTGCTTCAACAAAAGTAGATGGAACATTATGTTTTCTTCCATTAAGAAGGAAATGTCCATGTACTACCATTTGTCTTGCTTGCATAATAGTATTTGCAAGTCCAGCTCTAAGGATAATAACATCAAGTCTTCTCTCAAGAAACTGAAACAAAGCAAAGTCATGACTAAGACCTCTATTTTTTGCAAACTTTGCAGCTGTCTTTTTAACGATAGTTGCAAACTGCTTTTCAGAAAGAAGATAACTTCTCTTTACCACTTGCTTATTTCTCAAAAGCTTTCCATATTCAGAATTTCTCTGCATATTTGCTCCATGCTGACCAGGGAGAGCCTTTCTTTTTTTAAGATTATACTTTTGAGACCCGAAAAGATTAACTCCTTCTCTTCTACATAGTCTAAATTTAGCTCCAGTGTATCTCATAATTCACTACGAAAATAGATAAATAAATCTGATATTTGACAACGATTCTTCTTCAAAGAAAAATTAGTTTCTCTTTGGTCTTTCACCCTTACATCCTCCAAACTGGATTCCAGTTTCTTCTTTGATATAAGCAATATCTACAACTCCAACTTCATTGATAGCCTTAAAAACACCTTCTCTAGCCATACCAATTCCCTTGAAAATAATACCAATTTCCTTCAATCCATATCCTTGTCCATCTTTCAAGATTTGCTTTGTCAATACTTCTGCAGCATATGGAGTACTTTTCTTTGACCCCTTGTATCCTACCTTACCAGTACCTCCACCAAGGATTTTGTTACCTTGTTGATCGATAAGAGTAATAAGAGTATTATTTGAAGTAGTATGCACATGCAAAATACCACTTACAATCTTGATATCCTTCTTTTTTGCCTTTGTAACTGCCATTTTAAGTAGAAAACATTAAATAAAACTATTTCTTCAATACTGGTCTCACCTTAGCTCTTCCAAGCAATTTTTTAGCAGTTCTACCATTTTTTCTTGTAAGCTGCCCTCTCACAGGAAGTCCAAGGTTATGTCTCATACCTCTATAACATTTAATTTCCTTAAGTCTCTTAATAGCAGATGCGACCTCTCTCTTAAGATCATTTTCCAAAACATATTTCTTGAGTTCATCAGAAATCATCTTCTGTTCTTCTTCAGAAATTTCCTTTACTTTTTTCATGAAAGGAATTTCAAGAGCAGCAAGAATCTTCTTTGATCTTTCTCTACCAATTCCATAAATATTAGTTAATGCAATCCAAATAGACTTTTCTTCTGGAAGAACATGTCCCATCAATCTAAACATCTCTCAAAAAAAATATATAAATAAAAACTATCCTTGCCTAGCTTTATGTCTAGGGTTTTTCTTACAAGTTACGTACAATCTTCACTTTCTCTTTACAATCTGACAATACATACATCTCTTTTTAAGAGAATTTACAACTTTCATCGCAATCTAATATACTATGTAAATAAGTCTCCTAACTCTGAGGAGTTTGGGTTGCTACATTATATCTATAGACAATTCTTCACTGTTTCATATCATATTGATTTACTTCAACCTTTACATGATCTCCTTCAATAACAGAAATATGTGATTGTTTCATTCTTCCCGCCTTATAACAATTGATCATCATATCGGTATCTTTAAGCTTTACAATATATTTACCAGCTGGCAAAACTTCAACAATCTCACCATCTCGCTCTAATACTCCAGATTTAGCCATTAAGCGTTAATCTTTTTAACAGTTAAAATAGTCTGAAGAGGTCTAAATCCTTTAAGTCTTGCATATCTATTTTTTCTCTTAAACTTAAGAATCTTTACCTTTTCACCTTTTTGAGTAGCTCCTACTTCAAATTCAACAGTTGCACCCTCAATAGTGGGTTTTCCAACTTTCACTTCCTTACCATCCTGACTAAAAGCCACAAGTACTTTATCTGCTATGAATTTTTCAGATTGAGCAACTCCAAGATTATCAACTACAATTTCAGCACCTTCTGAAACGATATATTGATGTCCCTGTAAATCTACTACTGCATACATTCTTTATACAAAATATCAAAATAAATTTACACAATCTTTCCAAGTTGTGCTAGAGTATTGTATTTTCTCTTTGTCTTTCTATAAGCATCTGAAACAATCGCTCTCATTCTCTTATATCTTCTAGAAGAAGGAAAATCATAACTTACAAATTTTCTATACCATTTAGTTCCATAATGCACTTGCTTCTTAGCTTTATCCAAGATATGTGAAGACCAAAGCTCCTTTTTGTAAAAAGAGATAATTCTTTCATTAGTATTCAAATCTCCTGTTCTTCGAACGGTAAATCCCATTGATATAACAATAACAATTAAAAACAATAGCGACTGCCGAGGACCGGAATCGAACCGGCACGGGATTTAAGTCCCAAAGGATTTTAAGTCCTTCGTGTCTACCAATTCCACCACCCCGGCAGAACAAAGAAAGAAATCAGACTTTTTTATTCTTCGTCCTATTCTTTCGGAATATTTTTATTTTACGACTTCATCATAAATTGCATCAAACACGGCTGGAAAGGCAACTGCGATATTAGAAAGTACCTTTCTATCGAGCTTAATATCCTTTGTATTCATAAGATTTACAAATACAGAATATTTACCTCCTCTTTCTCTAATTACAGCTGAAAGTCTCTCAATCCACAATCTTCTGAAATCTCTTTTCTTGAGTCTTCTACTTACATAAGCATGCTGTCCCTGTTTTACGAGAGCAAGTCTTACCTGTTTGTAAAGATTCTTTCTTCCCAATCTAAATCCCTTAGCTTGGTTAATAAATTTCTTATGTCTTCTTTGTCTTCCAAGACCATTTGTTACTCTTACCATTGTATCAACTATTTATAAGGAAGTAAATTTCTTAGCATTTTTGCAGCAGCTCCTAGAACCTCTTTTCCATAAGCAAATTTCTTATTTGTTTTTCCTTTATTGGTCAAGAGATGATTATTACAAGATTTTGAAGCTACAACCTTCTTTGACTTTGTAATCTTAAACCTTTTTAGAGCCCCAGAATGAGACTTCATCTTATTAGCCATCGAATCCACACTATTTACTAAATAAAATAATACTATATCCATTTGCCTCCTTTTTGGGAGTATCATATTGAGACTTCCCATAGTCAAGTAAAGCATCTTGAATCATTTTTAACTTTTGCACAGCTTTGTCTTCATACATTCTTTCACGTCCTTTAAGTCTAATAGAGAATTTTACATTATCTCACTCTCAAAGAATTTCCTGTGCTTTTTTTACTTTTAACTGAAGATCATTATCACCGATAGCATAACTCACCTTCAATTCCTTCATATCTCTTCATTTTTGAGACTTTCTTCTTTCTTTTTCTTCTTTTCCTTTCTGATACATATACTTTCCATAGTCAGTCAACCTTACTGTCGAAAGCATCTTTTCTGCATCATAGACAAGTTGAACAAGATCAAGCCCCCTTTCTGAAGCCATTTCTAAGGCAACCCTCCTTGGAAAAGTTCCCAAGTTATTTTTCTCGTCATCTATTATCATAATATTTGGAGCCTTGATTTGATCATTTACATAGATCATCTTTGCCTTAAAATTCGCAGACATTGATTTATCAGATCTATTCTGACCTCAAAACACTTTTTTCTGCCCTCAAAAATTCTGATTATTTCCAGCGGGCTTAAAAGTTTTTTGCTCCATACAAAACCATAATAACAATAAAGAAATCGCTCCCGGAGGGGTTCGAACCCTCGATTTCCACCGTGAGAGGGTGGCGTCCTAACCACTAGACCACGAGAGCTAAATAATAAGTAATTTAAGAAAATACAAAGCAATATTAACAATCAGCACCATAAAGCTACTCATTTTCAATATCAGTTTATACCCCCAAGAGACACACAACCTATCCCCACCAGGGATCGAACCTGGATCCACAGCTTAGAAGGCTGTTGTTCTATCCATTGAACTATAGGGACACAAAAGTATCACCTGGGGAGAGTAGGATTTGAACCTACGTAGCCGTGAGGCGTCAGATTTACAGTCTGATGCAATTGACCGCTCTGCCATCTCCCCATTTTACAAAATTTGGACTCTAGGGGAGTCGAACCCCTGACCTCCTGCGTGCAAAGCAGGCGCTCTACCAACTAAGCTAAGAGCCCAAAAACTAACTTGCCACAAACCCAGAACCGATATTATCAATTGGATTTGAAGTCTTAAACATTCCAAACATCATAGTCACTCCTACTATCACAACCAAGAATCCGATCAAAATAATCACAATTCTCGTTCCTCCAAGATTCCTCTCTGCTCGCATATTCCTTCAAAAGATCGCTACTAGCTGAGTGGCATAATAACAAAGAGCCAACCCCAAACCAGACAACAATAATCCAAAAACAATATTTGCGAACATTCATATATCATGTAGTGTAAATAGCGGATAACGGGACTCGAACCCGTACAAACAGAGCTGAAGTCTGCTATGCTACACCAACTACATCATATCCGCAGATTCATCTGTCTATGATGACGATGACAATATATACGAAAATAAAAATAAAAATCAAGAGATTTTTTAGTTATTTTATCATTTTTTACAAAAAATGGTTGTTTTATATCAGGCTTTGGCTCTTGATGCTTATTTTACAAAAAGAAAAAAGTCTGAATTTTGCCTTTTATCCACTTTATTTTAATCGATCAAGAAAAAGTGATCTTGGATTTTGTCAGACTTTAAGCCTTTTTTATATTTTATTTTTAATAAGTTGTATTTTTTAGATGAGAAAATACTCTTCATTATTTTTATACCGCCGCACAAAAGAAAATACCGTATATCTATCATAAATACACGGCATTTTAGAATACAAACTTTAGTTAGTTTGTACAGAACTGAGAATTGCTCTCGGCTCAACAGAGTTTTTTGATTAGGTGCCCGTGGGATTCGAACCCACGAACCGAGGTTTTGCAGACCTGTACAATAGACCACTCTGTCAGGGCACCATACATCACACTTTCCTCAGTATACAAAAACAGCAAAAAAAATCAAGTGAAAGATTATTGTGATTTACTACCCTCAGTACATATATAACATACAATAAAAGAAAAGTCTGACTTTTGCCTTTCGATTACCCTATTATGATCGAGTAAAAAAAAGTGATCATAGATTTTGTTAGACTTTTTGTTTTTTAGATAAACAAATCAAACAATTAATAACTGATACAAAAAAAGGAACACAGAGGAGAAATCCACTCAACTCCGCGCTCCCTAAATCTTTATTTTACGGCAACTTTCTTTAATAATTCTTCTTTGATTTTCATATTTTGAGCTCTAGTTCCTTTATAGTTTGCAATATTGAAATGAGCCGCCAATGCTTTTTTATCTTTCTTGAAATTAAATCCGAAGTGACTAGCAACAACAAAGATTGGCTGATTTTTGAATATAGCATAGTCTTTCTTTGTCATTGAATAGCTACTCTCTGCTAAAGTATTAGCTACTTCAGATGGAACTACTGCATTAGGTTCTACTTTTGGAGCTTGTACCTTTGGAGCTGATTCTTCTACATAAATCTGACTAAGAAGCTTATTTTTAATTTCTATGTTTTGAGCAGCACTTCCTACATACTTCTTAACTCCAAAGAGTTCTGCTAGAGCCTTTCTCTCTGACTTTTTGTTTTTGTATCCAAAATGTCCCATCACAACAAAAAGTGGTTGATTTTTCAATGTTTGAAACTGTTTCTTTGTCATTGAAGAAGTAATAGGCAAGCTTACTTTTGTATTTGAGGGTTGCGTATTCACAGATGGAGCTGAAGTAGTATTAGTAGCTCCATAAGTTTTCCCAACTTTTTCTAGATGACATTCATAAAGTCCCACTACACTAAATGAAACATTATCTGACTCAGAATTTTCAAGTCCAGAAATATCTCTGTTGAGTTCTTTCTTAAACTTTGTTTTGAGTGTTTCATAATTTGCCTTATTGATAGCTCAATCTCCATTTCTTGCACTAAGAGTTGAGATAACTTTTTTCCCATATACCTTATTAGTTGTAGGATTATACACAAAATTTAGTTCATAACTATCTTTTTCTTTACAATTTTCCCCCTGATCATCACAAGCTTCATAATCTTTCTCTTTACCTGAGATTACCTTTTCTCCATTGATTGTTATTCCTGCAGAATCAGCACATGACACTTCGGAAGTATTCTCCAACTCCACAACGGTCCCCAAAGAACCGAACACCCTTTTAAGCTGAGCCCCTGGTGCTAAATCTGAAAGAGATCCAAATGCACGAGGTGATTCTACAGACCAAGCATTTTTGTCTTTAAGGACTTTGAAGTTTACAGGTTCTGAATAATCTGCACACATATCTCACATACCAGGAGAGACCCCTTCCAAAGCATCCCAAGTCGCTACAGGATCACCACCACATACCCACTGATAATCTGCTGAAGCCTGCCCTCCAAGAGCTAAAAGACCAATTGCACTAACTGAGGCGAGTGCATACGCCATCGTTTTCTTGTTCATTGTTACAATGAATAAAAATAATAAAATATCTTAGAGCTGAGGACACCCCCATCACTCACAAAGGAATAATTTGTATGCTGTCTTCCGCCATTAGTGCTCCCTTAACACCTACAACTTCTCCCAAAAACCGCTTGACACACACTCTATAAATAAAAAATTTACACCATCATTATAATGATTTGTTTTTTTTTCAAGCGATTTTTTCCCAGTTCTCATCGATACTTTTTTAGCTTATACAAAAAAAAGAAAAAAAATCTGATTTCTTTCTTCTTTTATGATTTGAAATGAAAATGATTATTTTAACAGTGAAGAGACCTACTATCTAAGTTAAATTACCGTCGTATCTCGTGGCCTTCGTTGTGCATAGAGGAGCTTCGCCCCATTATCCTGAAGCTTAGCATTACCAAAGAGATTAGCAAAAAAATTATATTTATTTTTCATAATATTGGACTCCTGTGCCATCTGCCTAAAAAGATGAGCATTATTAAGATAGAGATTATGACATTCTGCGAAATCCTCAAACGGATTTGACATCCCATATCAAGAACAAAAATCTTTTTTCTGAGCAATATTTTTTCTAATGGTCTCGGAATTTCGAGAGAAGCGATAATATTCAAGCGATGGATCATCAGTCGCAAACTTAGGTTTACCAAATTCTGTAAAATCAGGATTTTTATTTTTTTGTATTCCTTGCAGAGACCCTAGATCTACAATATGACCAAATTCATGAGTCAATACCCCTCGATATTCAGATTTTTCTCCCATAGAATCAAGATTGATCGTAATTCTTGATGCTGTAGCCCCTCAGCGTCTCTTACCTTTTTGCGAATTGATGATAAAGATTTTGAGTGCGGATTCAACAGGGAGTCAGAATTTTTTGTGCTCATCAAGAAAAGAGAGGATTGTAAAATACTGACTTGTATATTCAAACTTATCCAATGAAGAAAAATCTCCTGAATAAATAATTTTTTGACAGTAATGAGGCTTTTGTTGACAAAGATAGGCAAGAAACTGCTCTGAGTCTACCGCACTACCGTGCTCCTGAGTTTGTCAAGAAAGATCAGAAGTCTGATCTTGCGTAAAATAATCCACTTGAAGAAGCGATCTTTGTTTTTCTCCTACCTGATGTCGAAAAGAAAAAAGCAAGAAGAAAAACAAGGTTGCACCTACAAGCTTCCAGAGATCTGTTTTATCAAAATTAGCTAAGATTTTCTCTACCATATCGTCCTATATCATTAAAAATAAGATCTTGCTGTCCTCCCTTAGAATTATACACGATAAGCTGAGAAATTGCAAGTTTTTGTGCAAAAAGTTGAAGGAGAAAGTTATAACCTCAGATAATTACTTTTGCTCCCTGAGACTTTGCTTTGAAAAGATTTTTTCCGCTTCATCAGGTGATATTTTCAACTAAGAGCTGATACTTTTGATCAAGTTTTTTGTGAACAATCTCAGCAAAGAGCTCTTTGGACTGTTCTTTTTGCACTGAGAGAATAAAGATCAAGCAATTTGGTGTTTTGCTAGTATCAAAATCCTCAAGAAAATGTAATATTGATGTGGATTTACTCAAATGAAGCATCTTATCTGAAGGAGAATCTGACTTTATCTCTGAAACATCCTCAATACCCGAATTCTTATCTTTTGAATCAGGAAGCTGAATCAATGCAGGCAAATTAAGATCATAATTTGAGAGAAAAAGTGTCTTATGCTGTCCAAAAATCTCAGAAAATTCAGCTCGTGTCGTAAATTTTACTTCTTCAGAATAAAGAAAATAAAAATCTGACTTGGAATACATTTTCTTTTCGACCACGATCATTGATTCAAAAATTTTGAACATATGCTCGATTTGTTTTCGCAAAATCTGCATTTCTGAGACATCTAAAATAGATGAAAGCTGATTCTTAAACTCATCAAATCTCTGCAAAAGCTTATTGGTCTGATAAAAAGCAACATTATCCTTGATCGGATCAAGTGTCATCGTCGTCGCATCAGTATGCGTAAAAAATTTTTTAGTCTCTTGTCCTAAGATACCAGTAAATACCGTAAAAAACTCAATAAACGAAGTCAAAATTCAGATTCCTTCTTTTATTTTGTCACCGTATTCAAAAGCAAGATGATACTTATAAGCAAGCATATCGAGATAATTGAGCGTATAATTGAGATCGTAAGAACGAGAAAGGTAAGTATTAAAGCTCTTATACCACCAAGAAGAGTCAAAAAAGAAAATAGCATATTCCTCATATCTTCACTGCTCAAGAATAGAAAATAAACCTCCGTGGGTAGTCAAAATAATCGGATAATTTACTAGCTTCCTCTGATCTTTGAGTGCGGTATAGATTTCATAATCTTCTTTTGAATTGAGATCGAGAACACCTAAACCTTGGTCAAGATGAGAAAAATATTTGAGAATAAATTTGAGTTCTTCTGCGGAATAAGAACCTTTTTGAGCAAAGCGATTAAGTGCTTCAGAACTAAGAGTTTGTTCTTCTTTGGCAAATCAAATATTTTTAATTCCGAGATCGTTGAGAAGATTTTTGGCGATATCAAGCTTTGCTTTTGTCGAAAAAGAGAGAATAATATTTTTTTGACTAGCAAGTGAAGAGAGAAGATCTTTGAAGCTCAAATCTCTAATCTGATACGATTTTCTATCACGATATTGTGCGAGGTCAAAAGGATATTTCCCAGAGAGCATTTGGGTATGAGGTGGGGTAATTTTTTTGAGCTCAGGAAGAGAAAATGAAGTAAAAGTCAGACTTTTTGAGCTTTTGTGAATGATATGTGCGAGAATTCATTTACTCTGTGAGATAAACAACTCGAGAATAGGATATTTTGCTATCAAAGACTGAATCTTATGCATTAAATAACAGAAAAGTGCAAGAGAAAGCCTAGCATCCACAAATGCATCATGAAAATTGAGTTCTCAACTAAACTTGAGAGAAGAAAGAAATTTTTGAAAATCAGGCTTTGGCTGAAGCTGAGCAATGAGAATTTCCTGGGCATAACTCGGCACATAATGCAAAAGCGACTGAGAGAGCTTAAAAGAATCTATTGAATCTACAAACGACAAAGATGGAAAAAACTTTTTCAAAAAATGAATATCAAAAGCAATATTATGTCCAACAAGAATTGTGTTTGATCAAAAAAACTGCTGAAGTTCTGGCTCAAGTTCAGCTGGTGTAGGAGCATCTTGTAATGCATCAGCAGAAATCCCTGTAATATAGCCAACTATCGCTTTAAGTTCTTTGGTCGGCTTGGAAGTACGAATCAGTGACTGAAATCCTGCAATAAAATTCCCTTGTGCATCACATTCAACTATTCCGATCTGAATCGGTTCATCGTTTTGCAAGTCCAAACCTGTAGTTTCAAAATCAAGTGCAATATAACGATACTTTGGACTAAGCATACATTAGGGAAAAAGATAAAAAATCTGATCGATTCCTTGGTTATACTTTTTTATGGGAAAAAAGCAAATAAAAAAACTCGCCACCATAAGTAACGAGCAATAGTATAACTAATCAGATTAAGCTCCTGAAGCAACACCTGCATTTGATGTCACTGCATTGATCACCCAAAATAGCACAGAAACCATAAGCCATGAGAGCGCAATAAATGCCAATCCAATACCAGCATTTTTCAAAATTTTCAATCCTTCACCAAATTTCTTGTCATCCCCAGCTGCAGTCACCATTTGAAAACCACCCCAAAGCAAGAGCACAAATGTAATCAAACCTAAAAGCCCTAAAGCCCAGTTAATTGTAGATTTTATAACAGAGATCAAAGATCCACCAGCATTGGTTCCTGCTCCACTAATACCCGAAATACCAGCTGAAGTAGTTGCATTTAGCCCAAAACCACCTGTCGCCTTGTAGGCATCAGTATTCTCTGCTCCAGCTCCATTTGCACTAACAAAAGCCAAGCTAGAAGAAGCAATAAGTCCAAGTCCCATCATAAAAGTAGCAATTTTTTTGATCATTTTTCTTTGATAAAAGAATAAAATTTTTGTATTAAGGAGTTTCAAACTCCTTTATCAGTATCATTTTATTTTTTTTTTGCAGTTTTGCAAATTTTTGCAGAGTTTTTTTGGATAGTTGCATTTTCCCTAGATCAATAAGGATATGATAGATAGAAGAAACAATATATTATCAGTATTTTTTATATCTTGTCTTGAAAAGTAATGCCAAATAATTATGAAAGAGATTGTTTTATTTTTGCTTGGAAAGAAAATGATAAAAAGCGGACTCCTTTGGTATTTATTGATCTATATTTTTGTGCTTCAGATGGGAATCGTAGGATATCTCCGGTCTGATGCAAGTTTTTATATTCTGGCTGGGGTAAATGGAATTGCATTAGCAGTGGGAGCATGGAGCTTCTCTGATAGAGAAAAAAAGGATGTTGAGACAAAAGTCTCAGAAAAGATACTTGCTAACAATAAAGTAGAAAAATCTCTTGAAGTAAAAGAAGAACCTCAAACTGCTCTCATTGAAGAAGAAACCGAAGATCAAGAGAAGAAAGAAGTAAAGTCAGACTTTTTTGTTCGTGAAGTCTCTGATCTTAAAGATGAAAGATATGATCTAGAGGAGGACATTCCATCCCCTCAAGCTGAAAAGAAACCTCACAACATCGAGCAAGTAAGAGTAAGATTCAATAGGTCCAAGTCAAAAACTCAAGCACCTCAACAAGAGGGAGGGCTAGCTCGTTTTATCGCATTTCTGTGTGCGATCGTTGGACGAGGAGGAGTTATGCTCTTGATGTGGCAAGAATTTGACTTTATCGCGATGGCTATTGCATCTTTCTTGATGGGGCTATTTATCCTTGTCGTATTCAAGGCTATGAATATCTGGAAGAAATCTATTTTTTCTAGCTTGTATTTTCTCCTATTTGTACTCATCTTTGCTGGAAGTGTAGCAGGAATTTTTATAGACGAACACAATAGCACAAAAGTCTTAATCAAAGATCAACTTTCAACTTTTTTTGCTGGACTTAATGGAGATGTTATTAAAAAACAAGAAAATAACGAACTATCAGGATATGAATATCAACTTACAGGAGCCCTTCTAACTGGAGAAAACCTCTCAGGTACAGAACGTACTGGAGAGCTATTCACTGGAATAGTAAATACAGGAGTAAACCTTACTAGTGGAACCACACCTACAGAAATAGCACAACCTACAACGCCTCAAACTGCAGACACCCAAACACAACCAACAAGAACACCATCTACAACTACACAACAAACAATTCAGACTCCTATTCATCAACAAGAAAAAAATCCTGCACAGGAAATTCAAAAACCACAGACTCCAACAGTACATACCCAAACAAATCCTGATGCGAATGGACAAGTGAGCTATCTCTCAGCGATTAAACATCTAATTGCGACCTACCATATTCCTCTTTCAAAATCAACAACAAGCAAATTTACTTATGTTGCACAAAATAGTCCTGAATATCCTTATATGAAAACTGCACTAGAAAAAAGGATGATTGGAACTGCAACCAATCCGAATGATACTGTAAGCTGTGATGTATATATGGTATTTAAGGGAATCGCACTCAACTGGGCAATCGAAAAAACTTCGAATCTCAAAAATGATTATCGAAATGTCGCAGAAAACAAGTGACTTTTGAATGGATGTGTAAGAGGAGCAAAACTTACCGTAGCAAATTTATAAAAGAAAAGACGCAAACTTTGATTTGCGTTTTTAAAAAATCAAAAAAACTGAATCCTAAGTTTGAACACTTCAAAGATTCAGATTTTTTTTCTTTTTACCTGTAAACAATCTTATACCTTAGTTATATTTTCCAAAGCTATGATGTTTTTTTAGGTTTTATTGCATAACTCTCCTTGTCACTGCCAACAAGGTTTTCGTACGAAGTTGGTGCATTTTCTGCATCAAAGAATATTTTATAAAGCTTTTCCCAATTTGATCCATGACTACTATTAAGATAAGTATAAAATTTATCCTTATCTGTTACGGTATCAAGATTGGTAAATCCATACTCTCTTTGTAATATTGTTTGATATTTTTTATCGGTAAACAAAGACACAAAATCTCACTCAAGATCAGTAAAATAAAACTTAGATGTTTCTTTTATCTTTTTTAATTTAGAGATATAATCTGCAATTTTTCCTTCAGAACTTCTCTCACTCGAAAGAATTTGTGAAAGTTCTTTAAGATCTGCCTGCTGTATTTCACCATCATCTCAAAAACCAAAGATTTTTGAAACAGCATTTCTTTGTTCCCCTTGTAATCTAGTAAACTCGTTTTGTTTTTCTTGAATTTTTTCTCAAATAATATCTGAATCCAATAAACTTCCAACCCCTACTGTAGTATTTTTTCAAGGCACAGGAATAATTGGTGCAGTATCAACAAATCCCTTTGTTGTCTTGGATATACTATCGGTAAGATTATCTACCCAAGAAATTCCTGTTTTTTCCGTAATAGCCATTTGAACAAGCTGCCACATTACAAAAAGTGTAATCCCACCCAAAATAAGATCATAAATTCCTATACTTCACTGCTCCATAATCACAGAAATTAATCCATCTCCTGCACTCATACCTTGATCATTAATAACAATTGGACTATCGGTATTCACTGTATTAAATTTAAATACCCAATTTAGAATAACCAACATAATCATCATCAAACTAATATACATCGCATACCGAACTGGCTGAAAAATAAGTTTGATCATTTTCTTTATATCCCAAAAAACTTCTTTACTTGATACCGCCTTTGGCATAAGAAAAGTTAACAACACCACAATAGGACTCAAAACAATAAATACCCACAAATAAAGTCCCCTTGCAATCAGAACTACCATCAAGACAATCAGAGATAATGTATACATCAGCATCATCCCAAAGTGCAAGAAAATTTGAATCATCGCCTTAAATTCAATTTCTACTTGAGAAACACCATTAACATGAGAATAGTCTGACAACTGAGCTGTTTTGAAAACTTCAAATCCAAAGAACATCAATGGTCAAGAAAGCGAGTCCTGAGATGGCAACAGATAATCAAAAAGTTGTTCTTTTGTTAATCCTTCTCACTCTCTAGCCTCTACAGTAATAATTCACGCATCTGTAGACTTCTTGTGCTGCGATCCACCTCCATCGGTAAAAAACTTTACTACTTCTTTTTGTCCTTTACAGAGAACATTTCCTTGTGGCTGAGCCGTGGTATTGGTCCCCTTATCTGGACAAGAAGCCTCTATCACCGTATTCAATGCTTGCGACGATACCGGCTCTGAAGCAATCACTTGTGATGGAAAAGAGGAAACCAAAGAAAACAGAACTGTAGAAACATCTACGAGAACCATAATTGCAAACCAACTTAGTTGAATTCCAACTCCTGCCATCAATAGCTCCTTTATTATACTCATTGGACTTTTATTTTCTCTAGGCTGGATCACATACTTGAGAAGCTCATAGAGAAAGAAAAATCCCAATCCAAAATTAGCAATATTTCTTGTAATCTGCCAAAGTTTCCACAAAAAAACATCCAAATGCAGAGCTTCCCCATAGATCAAACTATTTGTCATTAATTTCCCTACAATACTCGCAATAACAATCCAAAACCAAGAAAAGAGCTCTGAAAATGTACGAAGCAATGTCGCAAAATCAAAGAGATCAGATGTGGTTTTAGTAGCATCAGCAGCAAAAACTCCAGGCACAAGAAAAACACTCCACAGTCCCAAAACAACCACGGCCAATATTAGTTTTTTTAGTATTTTTCTTGTTTGCATCTACTAGTGCCACTAAAGTAAAAAATTATCTTAATTTATTTTACTATCCTGCTTATTTTGTTCTTTTTGCTTATTGTCTCGTTCTTTATACTGTGCAGCAAGAGCTGGATTATTTAAGGAAGCAACAATTCATTCCCAATATGTAGAATCGACTAATCCATCAAGTATAGCATGCATATCATTTCGTCCTTTTTTATCAAAGTATACACTTCGGAGTGAAGTATTAATCTTACTTAACTTGAGTGATTTATTATGAGTGCTTCCATTTGCATCTGCATAAAGT
Organism: uncultured bacterium; assembly: GCA_963517005.1. GTDB lineage: Bacteria > Patescibacteriota > Gracilibacteria > Absconditabacterales > Absconditicoccaceae > HOT-345. The sequence continues at coordinate 367 of CAUQDZ010000002.1, read as the reverse complement.
GCATCAATATATTGTTTAGCTCCTTCTTTTGCTCCTTTATCATTTCGATTAGTAGACTTCAACATTGATAAATATTGTTGATTCGAACCGAGGAAAAAGTCTGAAGCCATTTTTGCTTCTTTTGCTCCCTTTTTTCCAAGCAAAAAGTCGGTATCAACCTTTCTTCTATTATCAAACTCTCTACTATAATTGTCCATAACAGTAGTTGGGATATCAGAGAGTGCTCACAATCCCACATTTGTTCAATTAACAGGGATAATAGGAGTCGTTGAAACAAATTTTTCTCACAAATCTTGAAGTCCTGATACCAACTTTTTGCTAGCATCCACCTGCTTAAGTGCCCAAAAGAGCAAAATCCATGAGATTC
>CAUQDZ010000001.1:0-104292 GCA_963517005.1 uncultured bacterium | reverse complement strand
CTGCTTTGAAGCGTTTGGAGCTAGCGGGACTTAAAAAACAACTTTCAGAAGGAGAGGGGTCTGAGAATAAAACAGAGCAAAATCCTGAAACATCACCACAAGAGCAAATCGATGCTAAAGTTAAGGAATTTGCAGACTTTTGGAATGGAATAAAAGGAGGAAAATCAGATCGTTGACCTCAGGTGTGAGATGTGATTTATTTCGAAGATGATTTACTGAATAGTATACTGCCTCCTTATGATGTAGGTGGGGGAGATGGTAGTCAAGAAAAGATTAGAGTGGAACTTACGGCTCTCGATCATCAAAGTGGAAAGGTTTCTTGTAAAATGTATGGTACGGAGCTTGCTTTGTCCAAAAATGAAGAAGGTGTGGAGCATACTATGGATATGCAACTTTTTATCGAAAAAATAAAAGAAAGAAAAAATCTGATTAAAATCCCTGTTGATCAGCAGAAGAATGATCAATTATTTTCCGCTTTAGCATGAGCAGATATTGGAGCAGATAAGCTTTGAGGAGTTAGGATCAAAGATGGAAAATTAGTGTTTGATCAGTATGATGAAGAAGGGAAATCTACAGAACAGGAAGCAACTCATTTTGCAGTATATAATAAGGTTTCTGATCAAAAAAGTGGTTTTAAAAGAGAAAAAATTATCTACGAAACGAAAATGCTTTGAGGAGATAATGTAGAAGTAAGTGGAAATGTGCCAGATATGAATTGAGAAGTCAAAAGTTACAGAAAAACGATGAAGTTGTCAGATTTTTTGCTTTTTGTTGCTAATAAGCATCTTTTGCCAAAGACGAAAGATCAGGTAGAAGTCGAGTTAAAATCTCAATGACAAATTCCATGAAAACAGGAAAAAGTCTGGAAGTGGATGTCGATTCATGGTATGACTTCGAGTATTAAAACGGTTTGGAAAAATCTTCAGTCAAAAATCGATGCTCGTTATAAGGAGCAGGATGATGCCTGTCTTGCTTGGTTGGTTGATGATTTTTGAATTTATGATAAGATTGCAAAGATAATCCCCGCAGATATTGTAAAAGGCGCATCATGAGCTCTTAGAGATGAAGCAATTGCGAAGCTTGAGGGGAAAACTTGGGCTGGAATTGAGGATTGGTTAAAAAAGTTTGAGGGAATGGTTGATTTTGCAACTTTTTTTAGGACAGGAAAGGATGATTTTACGGGACTGTCACAAGGTGCTTTGTGAGGAAAAACTTTGCAACAAATTCTTGAAAGTGGTCAAACTGTCGTTAATAATCCAGCTTTAAGGCCTATTATGGCTGCTGCAATGATTGCAAATGTGAGAAAAGGAGCGGGCTTGTATCGTAATGTGCAAGGTGGAGAAAATAAGGCCCTGTGGATAAAGTGTTTGCTTGGTGAAGATCACCACAAAAGGTATATGGAAATGAAAAATGATGTTATTGCTAGAATTCAGGCATGAGCAGCAGATGCTGATCAGCTTCAAGATAGATTGAAAAATTCAGAGATTGATTATATTGTTAATAATATTAGAGGAGCAGATGTTGGGCTAGATTTTGGGTCTGTTGCTAATAATGATAGGAGTCTTAGAAAAATTTATTCAGATAAATTTGCTGGAACTTTGGATGGAGAAAAGAAGCGTTCTGATAAAGAAATTCAAGAGGCTTATAGTAAGATTTCTCATCAAAATTTTGATAAAGCGTTTAATGATTTTAAGGCGATGATCAAGTCAGGAAGATTTGAGAGGGGGGTAGCACAGTTGATGAAAATGGTGGATCTTACTGGAAAAAGCAAGGAAAGAATGGATCAGGTGAGAAGGGCATTTTCGTTTATTGTGCTTTCTGGTATGATGAATAGGTATGGTGGAGATAAATCAACAAGGAAATTTTTTGATAGAATGGCTATTACTCTTCAGATTCCTACTGCTTTTTGAACAAAGAAACGAGATCACTGGGATAACGCATGGCATCTGATGAATAAGGTTCCTCCAGCAGAGTGACAAAAATCTTTTGGTCAATATCTAGAAGAAAAAGGACTTAAGAAGTCAGATTTTTCTTATCGTTCTGGAAAAATTGATTATGCAGGCTTTATGGATCATTTGTGGCATTGGCGAGATATGAATCAAGCTCAGGTAAATGGGTACTTTGATTCTCTCTTTATTCGCGAATGAGGAAAAAATGAAAAAGGTGAGGTGGAAAAACCTAAATTTGATCCTATAGAAAAAAAGGTAAACGATCAGCTTTGGAAAAAACAATCAGATAATGTATATGCTAATTGGGCTAAAAATCCAGTACTTATGAGTTTAAATGGTTTACAAAAGGGGGTAGAGGTTTTTCAGCTTAATATGGGTTATAACCAAAATGGTTTTGATGGAGAAGATGCTGATGTTAGAAACGATAAGGCACTTTTTCGAAAAGAGGTGACTAATGATCTCAAAGCTACTCTCGAAAGGCAGAAAAATGCTAATGAAGGTAGGGGAAATCCTGCAGATATTATGAATCTCTTTTTGAAGATTTTTAGTACGAGAATGACGGAAGCAGATTATCCAGGATTAGTCTCTGTAATAAAAACTGCACGCTATATAAAACAAAAACAGGGTGAAAAGATAGAAGTACAAAAAGAGGGAGTTCCCTTGAATTTAGGAATCTATCAAAATGGTGATTCTGGCTTAATTTTGGATTATTTTTTGAGATCAAAACTTTTGACGATGAGGAATTTTGCCCCTCCTATAGAACTTCAAAAATTTGTCGAAGTGTTTGTTCAGTATTTTCAAGATAATCTCTGAGAAATGGATGATAATCTACTCAAAGAAGTTTTTTGAGAGAAGGTTTTGAAAGATACTGATGCAAAAGCAAAACTATTGATTCCTTGGCCGGAGTATAATAAATATAATGGAGATGAGATTATTTCTCCTGATGAAGATGATTCAGAAGATGAAGAAGAAATTAATACCAATCAGCCTTCAAGTAAAAAACATCAAAATGCAGAGAAGAATAAGATGAGAAAATTTTATAATCAAAAAGATTTTCTCAATAAAACAATTATTGAAATGGAAAAAAGGATGGAGAAGAGTGGTTTGAGAACTAAGTCATTAAGCGGCGTTTCTAAGCAGTCGTCAGTATCTTACGCTCAGCAGGTTTACTGAGGAGATTAGGAGTAATAGCTGTTTTGAGGCAATTAGATGGAATTCTTTATTTTGAGAAAAGAAGGTAAACTTTGAAAAAAGTCAGACTTCTTTTTTCTTTTATTTTTCTACTTGCATTTTGAGAGAAAATCGCTAGTATTGTTTTGATATTTTTAGATGTTAAAAGGTTTGAAATGCTAGATTTTATTTATGATAGTCTTGATACTGTAAAAAAACTAAAGTTCCCTACTGCAAAGGATGTGGCTCTTTTGACAGTTGGAATTTTTGCTGCGGTGATTGTGGCTGGAATTTATTTTGTTCTTGCGGATACACTTTTTTCTGATGGATATAGAGCTTTTTATACTAAGGTGTCTGGAAAGGAAATTACTGCACATACTAGGCAAAATGCACAAACTGGAGCAAATGATGCTTTGACAGTATCTGGTGTAGAGCAAATGCTTTCTGGCGTGTCTGCACAGATCCTCACTGGAGAAGCACAAACGCCAGCTACTACAGAGGCAAGTACAGGAATGGCTCAATAATAGTCTAAAAAGTGAAAAAAATCTGACAGATGGTGCCAGGTTTTGAATCTTTTGTTGGGAGGCTTAACTTTTCCAAACAAAAGCTAGTAATTGAGAGCTTTTATTCATTGATTTGAAACAATGCAAAAAGATATAAATACCAATGAAATAAAAAAACAGATTGAAGATAATCAGTTTAGACGATATGTATTGAGTGTAACAGCTGGACAAGAGTCTTTAGTGATTGAAAATCTTCAGGAAAGAGTAAATAAGCAAGGTTTGAATGAAGATGTTGTCGATTTTCTTTCTCCAATGGTAAGTGAAGCAAGTATGAAGAAGGGGGAAAAGGTTGTGAGACAAAAGAAACTCTATCCTGGATATGTATTCTTTAAATCTAAGATGAATGACAAGATTTGGTATGTAGTGAGAAATACTCCTGGGGTAAGACTTATCGTGGGAGCTGAGACTAAGCCAATTCCTTTGACTGATGCAGAATATGAACAGATGATGGGACAAATTGCACAAGCACAGGAAAGAGCAGAGCTTGTGGTTCCATTTCAAGTTGATGAACTTGTGAGGATCAAGGAAGGTGAATTCAAAAACCTCACTGGAAAGATCAAGCATCTTAATCCTGAAGAGTCAATTGTTGTGGTGAATGTAGAAGTGCTTGGTAGACTAACTCCTGTTACTATCGCTATGGACAAGATTGAACTGGTAAATTAGTTTTATCTTTGTGAAGATTTGTCTATGGAAAGAGAAAAAAAACTTGTTTCGCTTTGTCTTTTGATCTTATTTGTGGCGTGTGTAGTGGTATATCTCTTGCTGTATCAGGTAAGAGGTAAGGAAATCTTGAATTTATGATGAGCGATTATAAGTACTGGAAATCAGAATGAAATACTGACTTCCGATCAGGTTTCTGATCTTGTTTTTTCGGGAGAAGATACTTGAACTTTGAATACTTTAAGTTGAGTGAGTAACTCATATATTGCTACTTGATCTGATGCAAGATGAAGTAGTGAGAACGACTCTCAGACCGCTTCAACTGAGACGAATTCTCAAACTCAATCTGATGCGATTAAGCAACTTTCAGGAACTCAATTGTATTTTTGAGTTTTAGATAGTGCTGAAGTCCTTGGCTTGAGTCCAGATTATATTCTGAGTGATAACAAAGAGAGGTACTTTGCATATTTTGCACAGGAACCTAGTACTTTGAGAAAAACTGTTCAGCAACTTTGATGAAATATTTATTCCATCAAAAGTGAGGCGGATTTGATCAAAAATGAACTCTTTGGAGATAGGGTAGACTATATCAATCTCCCAGAGTATAAGGAAAAAATGGTGTTGATGTTGATTGCGGTAGGGCAGGAGAGGCGATTGCTTCAAATTCCTTACAAGATCTATCATCAATCAAAACCGTATTTGAAATCTTTATTTAGTTAAAACTTTGGATTAAAATGGCAAAAGTACAAAGAATTCTTAACATTGAAGTACCTGCTGGAAAAGCAACTCCAACTCCTCCGCTTGGACCTATGCTTGGTGCAAATGGAGTAAACATTGGACAATTTACAAAAGAATTTAATGAAAAAACTGCAGATTTGATGAAGCAGTTTGGTGGAATTGAAGTAAAAGTAAAGGTAAAATTGACTGTTTATGTTGATAGAACTTTCAAGATGGAGATTGGAACTCCTATTACTTCTGGTCTCATCAAATGGAGAATCAATCAAAATCTTGGTTCTGGAGAACCAAACAAGAAAAAAGTTGGTAAATTGACAAGAGAAGATCTTGAAGCAATTTACGAGCTTAAAAAGAATGATTTGAATGCAAATGATAAAGAAGCTGCATTCAAAGTTATTGCTGGTACAGCAAGAAATATGGGAGTTGATGTTGCTCTATAATATCAATCGTGGGAGGTCAGTTTTTCTATCTTTTTGTTAGTATTGTTGCTAAGGAAAAAGTTCTAAAATCCTGATCGCTCGAACCACTTTTATTCTTATTATTTTGAATTATCATGAAACACGGAAAAAAGTATGTTGAAGTTAAAAAACTTGTAGAAAAGACTAAGTTTTATCCTTTGGCTGACGCAATTGAACTTTTGAGAAAGGTAAATTATGCAAAGTTTGATGCTGGTATTGAATTGGCAGTAAAGACTAATGCAAACCCTAAGTATAATGATCAAATGCTTAGAGCTACAACTATTCTTCCTCACGGAACTGGAAAGACAAAGAAGGTTGCAGTTTTCATTACTGAAGACAAGACTGAAGAAGCGAGAAAAGCTGGAGCAGATATTGCTGGGTATGAAAATTTGCTTGCTGATATTAAAGCTGGAAAAACTGATTTTGATGTATTGATCACAACTCCAGAACTTATCAGAGAATTGGCTCCTGTGGCTAAACAACTTGGACCTAAGGGATTGATGCCATCTCCAAAAGCTGGAACTGTAACACTCAATGTAGCTCAGGCAGTTGAAGAGACAAAGAAAGGTAAAATTGAGTTTAGACTTGATAAAACTGGAAATGTTCATGCGTTGGTTGGAAAACTCTCTTTTGATAATACAAAGCTTATCGAGAATATCGAAGCTTTGATGAGAGCTATTGAAGAAAATAAGCCAACAGGTGTAAAAGGAAAGCTCGTTAAGAAAGTTGTTGTTGCAACTACAATGAGTCCTGGGGTACAAGTTGCTTACTAGTTTCAAGTGTATATTAATCACACTTTAATAAAAAAAGAAAACTGACTTTTGAGGTTGAATACCTATTGGAGTCAGTTTTTTTTATATTTACAGCTGAGTGATTTGATAAGGATTATGAATGATGATTTGGGTTTTATCTGATGTTTTTACTTGTTGATAGAGCCATTGCTGGTATAATCCTGGAACTCTGATGCAACCATGAGAGCGAGGATTTCCATCACTTGTTCCTTGGTGAAGAAAATATCCTCATGTGATATGTAGGGAGTATGGCATGGGAGCTCTACCGTATTTTCTTGATCTGCGACGAATTTGATCTGGAGATATTTCATATGCTCCTGTAACTGTCTTATGTCTTAGTGTTCCAATTGAAACATAAGTTGCCATCTTGAGTTTTCCGTTTTGATAGTAAGCAAGAGCATTGTGATTGTTTTTTGTTTTGATCAAGAGAAGTTGATTCTTGTTTGAAAGGGGATAGGTTTTGAATTGAGGATCTTTTCTGAGATCTGAAAGGTGCTCTGGGAAAATATGTTTAAGGCTTGGATAGATGAGAGGAATTTTGATTCATTTATCAAGAATTTCTCTAAAAGTATGTGTTGCACTATTTTTGTTAAAATCATTGAGGATTTTCTCATGCTGAGAGGATCATAGAAGGTTTGTTGCATTGATAGGGATCATAGGTTTTGTAGGATCAAAAGGTGATCATTTGAGGTCAGAAGTAGAAATTGAGATGCAATCAGATTTTTGTTCTTGTTTTTCTTTGTGAGATTTTTTTTGATCGATAGTAGATGGTTTTTCTGTTTCTAGGCTATTATTAACTGTTGTTTTTTCTGGTTCTTCAATAAGTAATTCTCTCTTTTTTTCTCCCATTTCTTCTGTGACTGTTTTTTTGTTTTCGGAAGAAAAAAGTTCCTGAAGTTGATATTTGGTGGTATTTGGGGAACTCTTGTAGTGAACTGGGCTTACAATAATAGCACCCGAGAGAGCAATTGTGCGAAGAAGGTTTGATTTCATGTTTTTTTGTAAATAAATTCTATTTAATTATATTGTTTTATTGAAAAAAAAGCAAATATTGGCTGGAAAATTAGGTGGTTCGTTTTTGTAGAGGGAAATAGAAATCAAAAATCTGATTTTTTTGCTTGTTTTTTTTAGTAATTTTTGTATTATCACTATTTGTAATTAGGTGCTATATTTATCGATTAACAATACTAATATGGATTTTGACCCACAAAAGAATTATTATGAAATTTTGGGTGTTGGTGAGGATGCCAGTGCTGATGAGATAAAAAAAGTTTTTAGAAAAGCTGCTGTCAAGCATCATCCAGATCGTTGAGGTAGTAAGGAAAAGTTTCAAGAGATCAATGAAGCTTATCAAGTACTTTCTGATCAAAGCAAAAGACAGCAATATGATGCCTATAGAAAAGGTGGATTTTGAGCTGGAGGCTTTGGTTGAGGTGGATTTGATTTTTGAGGCTTCGGTTGATGAGGTGCACAAATCGATTTTGGTGATATCGGAGATTTGCTCGGTGGAATGTTTGGAGGTGGATTTTGATGAGGAAGATCAAGAAGAAAAACCAAAGGCGATGATTTGGAAAAGCAGATTGAAATCAGTTTTGAAGAGGCTTTTTTGGGAGTGAAAAAGAAGATTGCTTATACTAGAGAAGTATTGATTGAGGGGACAACTCAAGAGACTTGTAGTCATTGTCATGGGACAGGAAGAGTTAGTCAGCAAGTGCAATCAATTTTTGGTGTAGTGCAGACACAAGCTGCTTGCCCTAAATGTCAGTGAACGGGTACCATCTTCAAAAAGGATGGGAAAGAGCTTGAAAATGGTTGAGTAAGAGCAGAAAAGGAGATTATTGAACTTAATATTCCAGCAGGAATCAAGCATGGAGCTTATTTGAAGTATGCAGCAAGAGGAAATGATGCAGCAGGATTACCAACTGGAGATTTGTATGTAAAGATCAATGTTGCCTCTTCAGAGAAATATAGTAGAATTGGTGATAATATTCATACCAAAGCAGAAGTCAGTCTTTTTGATCTTGTTTTATGAGGTGAGGTACAGGTTCCGCATCCAGAGGGTAAGACTAAGGTTAAGATTCCAAAAGGAACACAAATTGGACAGAAAGTGAGAGTTGCCAATATGGGATTTGGAGAAAAGGGATTGTTCTCACATAGAGGGGATATGATTGTGGAACTTCAAGTTCATGTACCAAAAAAACTTACTAAAGAACAGGAAAAACTTTGGAAAGATCTTCAAGAATTGAGTTAAAATAAAAATATTGTGTTCTGATATTTTACTTTATAAAAAATCTGAATTGGGATATTGTTTGTCCTGAGATTTCAGATTTTTTTGATTAAAAAAATCCTTAAAGTTTGCTTATTTAAGGATTTTTGATAATATGAGTTTAGGATAATTTTCTTTTTACTGCGATTTTACCATCTTGACCGATATTTGAGATGGTTACATTAATGAGATCTCCAAGTTTGAAGTGTTTTTCGAGTCCATCAGGATATTTTTGGCCAAGGTTTGAAACATGGCAAAGTCCTTGTTTTCCTTTTGGAAGTTGTACAAAGAGTCCAAAATCTGCGATTCTTACTACCTTTGCTTCAAAACTTTGTCCGACCTCAAGATCAGTTGCGATCTCTAAAATCAGATTTTTTGCTTTTTCAATAATAGCTTGATTGCTATGTGTCAAGAAGCAAGTTCCATCATCTTCAAAGTCGATCTTGATACCATCGCACTGCTCGATGATCTTGTCGATTGTTTCTCCACCTTTTCCGATAACATCTTTGATTTTTTCAGGTTTGATAGAGAAGACATGGATTTTTGGAGCATATTCTTTAACTTGTGTTCTCGGTTCAGCGATGGTTTGGAGCATAAAGTCCATAATCTCCTTGTATCCAGCACTGGCTCTATCAATAGTCTCATGTACAATATTCAGAGGAAGACCTTTAAGTTTTGTATCAAGCTGAATTGCGTTGATTCCCTCTTTTGTACCAGCTACTTTGAAGTCCATATCACCAGTAAAGTCTTCAGTTCCCATTAAATCATTCAAAATCTGATATTTTGTGATTGTTCCGTCTTCTAGGTGTTCGGTCATAAGTCCCATTGCGATTCAGGCAACTGGTTTCTTGATAGGAACTCATGCATCCATAAGTGCAAGAGTAGATCCACAAACAGATCCCATACTTGTTGATCCTCCAGATCCAAGACATTCACTCACTACTCTGATAGAGTAAGGGAAAACTTCTTTGCTAGGAATCATAAATTCAAGAGCTTTTTCAGCGAGTCTTCCGTGCCCAATTTCTCTTCTTCCTGTTCCTCTCATCGCTTTTGCTTCTCCTGTAGAGAATGGAGGAAAATTATAGTGGTGAAAGTATCTTTGCTGAACATCATTGTGTTCCATATCATCGAGAACAAGATAGTCCGTAGGTCCACCGAGTGTTACGGTAGAAAGTACTTGTGTATCTCCTCTCCAAAAAAGTCCACTTCCATGTACTCTAGGGAGATTGTCTGTTTCACAGTAGAGTGGTCTGATATCAAGAATTCCTCTATCGTCGATTCTCTTTCCTGTTTCAATAGTTCTAGAACGGATAAATGCTTTAATTGCATTGAAAACTCACATTTTGAGTTTGCTTTCAGTGAAATCAGCTTCATTTTCTTCTGTAGTTTGTTCTTTTGCAAGAGTGAGAATGTCCTTTTCGTAGAGGTTATAGAGTTCATTAAATGGGGTTTTTGTATTCCCAGCCATAGCCTCAAGTTTGTCTGAAGTAAGGTAGCTATTGATAAGCTCCATTGTTTTTTCAGTTGGTTTGTTGAAGCTGACTTCTTGATGTTTAATTTCAAGTGTTTTGATGAAGTCTGCTTGCCAATCACAAGATTCATCGATAACTTTTTGTCCGAGAGTGAAGGCTTCTTTCATTAGTTCATCAGGAAATTCTTTTCCTTCACATTCGATCATGTTGATAGATCCTTTTTTACCAGCAACCAAAAGGTTTAAGTCAGATTTTTCTAACTGTTCTAGGCTTGGATTGATGATAAATTGACCATCAAGGTATCCGATTTGAGCAGCTCCAACAGGTCAATCAAAAGGTATTCCAGCAGCGAGGATTGAGAGTGAAGAACCGATAATATGCATAACTCCAAGACTCATCTGATGATCAAGTGCCAAAGGGGTAACAGAAACTACGATATCATTGATCATTCCTTTTGGAAACATCGGTCTAAGTGCTCTGTCTGTAAGTCTAGCGTTTAAGATGGCTTGATCGGAGGGGCGTCACTCTCTTCTTCTATAGACAGCTCCTCCAATTCTTCCGGCTGCAGAAAAGCTTTCTCTCATATCGATCATAAGAGGAAGGAAATCAAGTCATTCTCTAGGATTTTTTTCCATAGTAGTGGAGTAGAGCATTACGTTGTCTCCCATTTGCATTCTGATGCTAGCATCGGCTTGAACTGCTAATTTTCCGATTTCGAGGGAGAGCTCTCTTCCGTGCCAGTTCATAGATTGGCGAGAGAGTTCGAATTGTTTTTTTACGACCATTTTTGTGTAAAAAAAGAAATAAAATGAATGCTGATTCTAGACGTGGTTTGTCTTTTGTCCTTAATGCTGTTGAGTTATCGTTAGATAGATTATATCAAAGGTCTAAATTCAGATTTTTTTTGTTTTTGGAAATCTATGTTAAATACTTAGATTTTTGACGATTGATATAATCCACCTAATCAGCTCAGGAACCTCAGCAAGTTAATTATATGCTTTTTGTTTGCTTTTGCAAATAGAAAAGAGCTTTGTCTTGATTTTTTTTGTAGAAATAATAAGCTGAGAATGTTTTATTTTTTTAGAAAGAATTAATGAAAGGATTCATGAATGGATTCCGAGCTTTACTTTGTACTTTGTTGCTCTGTAGAACTTATTTTGTTACAATGTATTATCAAAATTTTCAAATTACCGTAGAAGGAGTCGGGGTGACTAAACAAATCCCAGATCGTGCTGATATTGTGCTTAGTTTGTCTGAAACTGGAGCAACGAGTGTTGATGCAAGAAATGCTATTGCTCAAACTATGAAGCGTTTGGAGGTGGCTTTGAGTGGTCAAAAAATAGCTGAAAATCAGATCAAGACTGAGAATGTCTCTGTTCAGCAGGATTGGGATTATGTTTCAGGATCCAGAGTTGCTAATGGATATCAAGCAAGACAAACTTTGTCAGTATTTTTGAGTGGAGAAAATGTAGAGAAAGATGCTCAGGTTTTGCTCGCAAAGTTGCCAAATAGTGTGAGTGTAGAGAGTACAGATTTCTCTTTGGTAGAAAAGAAGATGGGGATTGATGAAGCGAGAAAGGCTGCTTTTGAAGATGCAAAGAAACAGGCGACTCAGCTTGCACAACTTGCAGGAAAAAAACTTGGAAAAGTAGTAGCAATATCTGCTAGTGATGAACATGGTCAAATGATATATCCTACTAGAGCTAAATCAGCAAATCTTTTGATGGCAGATACTGCTAGGGAATCAAAGCTCTATGCTGGAGAGCAGGAACAAACTGCAAAATTGATGGTTACTTTTGAATTGGAGTAATCTTGTATAATTATAAAAAACACTCTGAAATTAGATTTTTTGAGTGTTTTTTGTAACTAAAAAATCCCAGGGCATAAAATCCCTGGGATGTTTTTTTACTAAAAGCTTCTGAACTCAGAGGCTTCCTCAGAGCCAGCTGTATCTTCTCAAAAAGTAAGCAATTTTACTTACGAAGAGAATCCTACTTTTTGTGGATTCAAAGTGATTGAGGAGGATGTGAAGAGGACTATCGAAACTTTTGGAACGGTGTATTGAGAAGCCAGTATTTCTCCCTAGTTGATTGAAGAATCGGGCAACTCTTAGCGCATAAAAAGCTTCAAGATAGAGGGTGATCTTTGGATATTTCTTCCAATAGGGACGAGAATATTCAAAACCAGACCACGTACTCAATCGATTGCAGTATGCAACTTTTCCTTTGATTAATCTCCAGACATCAGGCCAAAAGTTTTTGCAATAGATTTTGAACCTTTGCTGTTCTTTGTCAGTTCCGATGAAGAGAAGGTCTTGTGTGTAGGGATTGTAGGTAGCGAAACTTTCGTCGATACGCTCTTCGAGGAGTCCAATTCCAGCTCCGATTATGATGTAGAGTTGTTTTTTGGACTTGGTGTGATGTTTGTTGGGAGTTTTCATATTTGTGTTTTTATGTTTGTGCTAATTTATGATATGTCTTTTGTGGCAAAAGTCAAGTTCTTTTTAAGAAAGCACAATTGAAAAAATAGAGCAATTCTCTACAATCAGATTTGTTTAATTTTTTTTCTTTAGAATATGCAACTCACGGAATATATTGCACACAATCTTAATCAAGAGCAAACAGCTGCAGCTCTTCATACTGAGACTTCTTCGCTTATTATTGCTGGGGCTGGAAGTTGAAAGACAAGGGTTTTGACCTATAAAATTGCATATTTGATTTGGGGGCTTAAGATCAAACCTCAGAGAATTCTCGGTGTAACCTTTACCAATAAGGCGGCAAATGAGATGAAAGAGAGATTGATCAAACTTTGAGAAGAGATCAATGCTCAGAATCTTAGTGATGGAGAAGAAACAATAGAAGAAAAAAAAGAAACGAAATCTGATTCAGGTTTTTGAGATTTTTTTCAAAGTGTAGAATCTATAAAAGTTCCTCAGATTGCTCTCGATACTAAACAGTTTAAGCGAATTGGAACTTTTCACTCAATTTTTCTCAAGATTCTTAAAGAAGATATCGATAAACTTGAAAAGAAATATACTAAAGATTTTGCGATTTTGGATGCAGATGATAGTACCAAGATTGTGCGTGATTTGCTCAAGAGATATGCTTTGACTGATACTTTCAAACCTCAGGAAGTAAAAGGATTTATCTCGAAGCAAAAAAATGAAGGAAGAACCGCTGATTTTTTCCTTAAGTATGCAAATGGACACTATGATGAATCAATGGGGAAACTCTATCAAGAATATGAAAAAGAGCTTGAAAAGAGCAATACACTTGATTTTGATGATTTATTGCTTTTGCCCTATTTGCTTTTTCAAAAATCACCTGAAGTTTTGAAAAAATGGCAAAATGCTTTTGATTTTATCCTTGTAGATGAGGCACAGGATACTAACTGGATTCAGTTTGAATTGATGAAGTTAATGAGTGGAAATGTAGATCATCCTGATCGCAAAGGCGCAAATATTACATTGATTGGAGATGATTTTCAGAGTATTTATGGGCGAAGAGGAGCTTTGATGGAGAACTTCCTCAATGTGAAGCAATATTGGCCTGATATTCAGATGTTTAAATTGCAGACAAATTATCGCTCAAAACCACATATCGTAGCTGCTGGGAATGAAGTCATCAAAAAGAATACTAAACAATATGAAAAAAATATTATCGCAAATAGAGAAGGGAACGATAAAATCAAGGTATTTACTCATCCTAGTGATACTGATGAGGCTTCAAATACGATTGGGATGATTAAAACGCTTATGGAAAAGGGAAAAATCAAGTCTCGAGGACAAGTTGCAATCCTCTATAGAACCAATTCTCAAAGTCAGAATTTTGAATCTCTTTTTATCCAAGAGGGAATTCCTTACAAGATTTTTGGGGCGTTTAAGTTTTTTGAGAGAAAGGAGGTAAAAGATATTTTGGCGTATTTGAGAATCGTGAATAATCCTTTTGATAGTGTTTCTCTCAAGAGAGTGCTTAATATTCCAAATAGGAAAATCTGAAAAACGTCGCTCGATCGTATTGAAGAATTTGCGGTTGATAACTGAGTTTCTCTTTATGAAACCCTTAAACTTATTGCTGAGCTATGAAATACTAAGGCAATAGAACAAGAAATCTGAATCAAACTAACGAGTCCTGCTGTTAGCGGAATTCAGGATTTTTTGACTCTTTTTATGGGGCTTCAAGAGGCGATAAAAACGCTTAATCCTGCTGATCTTCTTGAATACTTGCTCAAAAAGATCAATTATAAGGATTATTTGGTCAAGGAAGAGGGAAGTGAACAAGCTGCTGAAGAAAAGTATGATAACCTTGGACAATTGATCAATATGGCAAAAAAATATGATTTTGGGGCAAGTAATGCTAATGAGGAAGTTGTGAGCTCTGGAGAAGATTTGCTTAGATGGTTTTTGGAGGAAGTGACGCTTATGGTCGATATGATCGAAAATAATGATGAGAACTCGGATGCAGTCAAATTGATGACAATTCATTCGAGTAAGGGACTAGAGTTTCCAGTAGTGTTTATCGTGGGGGCTGAAGATAATATTTTCCCTCTGGCAAATGCAATGCTTGATCCTAAGACGCTTGAAGAAGAGAGGAGGTTGATGTATGTAGCGATCACAAGGGCGAAAGATGTACTCTTTATTTCTCATGCCAATCAGAGAATGACGCGAGGTCAGCTCAAGATGAATCCACCAAGTAGATTTTTGGAGGAGATTCCGGGAGATCTTTGTAAATTTTATGATTTGAGTCAATCTCGCATCTGAGCAGTTGCTTCTTCTATTAGAGAATGAGCAATTGTAAAGCATAAACTCTTTGGTCAAGGTATTGTTCTTGAGATCTGGAATACTATGGCAGTGGTAAAATTTAATAATCCAAAGTTTTGACTTAGAAAAGTTGAGTTAAAGTTTTTGGAAGAGTGTTAGGAAGTTTATATTTATCAAAAAAGAGATTTTCCCTTGCAAGTGAGGATGAATTGACTATAAAAAAGTCAGGATTATTTATTTTGTTAGATTGAGAAAATGCAAGCAACGAGTATCAAAACTTTGTATAAAGAGTATAAAAGTCTGATTTGATCTGAGATTTTGGTGAATGGATGGGTAAGAAGTCTTAGAGATAGCAAAACTTTTGGATTTATCGAGCTAAATGATGGGTCTTATCTAAAAAACCTTCAAATAGTTTTTGAAGATCATTTGGAAAATTTTTCAGAAATTATTAAAATCAGCACAGGAAGTTCTATCGCTGTAGAGGGGAAGCTTGTGGAATCTCAGGGGAAACAAGCTTTTGAGCTTCAGGCGAGTAAAGTTACCTTGATCGGTGCGGCAGATGAGACTTTTCCACTTCAAAAGAAGAGGCATTCTTTTGAGTATTTGAGAACGATTGCTCACTTGAGACCAAGAACAAATACTTTTTCTGCAGTATTTAGAGTAAGAAGTTTGCTTTCATTTGCGATTCATCAGTTTTTTAATCAGAGAGGGTTTGTTTGGGCACATACGCCTATTTTGACGGCTTCTGATGCTGAAGGCGCAGGAGAAATGTTTCAAGTAACGACTTTGGATCTTCAGAATTTGCCTAAAAACGAAGAAGGGAAGCTAGATTTTTCAAAAGATTTTTTTGGGAAACAAGCTTCATTGACAGTGAGTGGACAGCTAGAGGGAGAGACTTTTGCGACAGCATTTGGAAAGATTTATACCTTCGGACCTACTTTTCGTGCAGAAAATTCAAACACTACTAGACATCTTGCAGAGTTTTGGATGATAGAACCAGAAATCGCTTTTGCTGACTTGGAAGATAATATGCAACTTGCCCAAGATATGATCAAATATGTATTTTCTTATGTTTTGGAAAATGCAAGTGCAGAGATTGACTTTTTTGATCAGTTTATCTTGCCAGGAGTGAAAGAAAGAGCTGAAAAATTGGTAAAATCTGATTTTGCCAAAGTTTCTTATACGGAGGCGGTAAAACTTCTTCAAGAATGTGGAGAAAAATTTGAATATGCTCCAGAATGGGGTATTGATCTGCAGACTGAGCATGAGAGATATTTGTCAGAAAAGATCTTTAATGGACCAGTATTTATCACAGATTATCCGAAAGATATTAAGGCTTTCTATATGAAACTTAATGAAGATGGGAAAACTGTAAGAGCAATGGATATGCTTGTTCCTGGAATCTGAGAGTTGATCGGAGGTTCTCAGAGAGAAGATGATTTGACAAAGCTTGAAAAGAGAATGCAAGAAATGGATCTAAATACAGAAGATTATAGTTGGTATTTAGATTTGAGAAGATACGGTAGTGTTCCTCATTCAGGATTTGGTGTGGGATTTGAGAGGCTTGTGATGTATATTACAGGTATGGAGAATATTCGTGATGTGATTCCATTCCCTAGAACTCCAAAGAACTGTGAATTTTAGTTATCAAGTCTGACTGTAAGTCTAAATATCCTAGAAGACTGAAGTCAGACTTTTAACCTTGTTTTTCTCTATGAGTATAACACTTGTTTATCAGGAACTTCAAGATTATGATGTGCCTGCGAAAGTTCAAATTATGATTCCTTTGTTAGAGAGAAAGTTAAATCAGCTTATCGAAAATCTGATCAATAAAACGGAAATCTATAGAGATAATCTCAATTTTCCAATGTTTACCTCGAGATTTGAGCAATGTGAAATTTGCTTAAAAACTGATCTGATCATGCCGATGGTGCTGATAACTTTGGATGCATTTGATTTGGATGTTGTTTTGAGGATTTTGATTGGATATATTCATGATCATAAGATGCAAGAGATGATTCAAGGGATTTTTGTATCGGATTATATCGCAGGAAAGTCTTTTGTAGATGATGCTTTACAGCGATGTGAGGATGAGAAAATTGAGGTCGATTTGATCAATTTGCCTTATAGAGAAAAGGGACATTAGGGTTAATAATGTGTCGATTTATTTTATTGCCTTATTTGATGTTGGTGCAGTTTAATGTACAAGAACCTTACAAATCTCAGATCCTTAGTGGGCACAAAACTGTTGAGGGAAGACTCAATAAGGGGAAATTTTGAGCTTTGGAAATTGGAGATACCTTACAGTTTGATGATACTGGAGAAAAAGTAAAAGTTGTAAATCTGACTTTATATCCGAGTTTTCAGGTGATGTTTGAAAGTGAGGGACTCAGGCATATTGTCCCAGATATAAAAACAATAGAGCAGGGAATAGCGGTATATCGTAAGTTTTACAGTATAGAACAAGAAAAGGAATTTTGAGTGATCGCAATCGAAATGAAAAAAGAAGAATCAGGCCCTGCTCTTTAGTGGGGTATGAATTGTTTTACAATTCAAAATCAGACTTTTTATCTTGTTTTATTCTACAAATGAAAAAGCTTTTTTGAGTGACTTTGACTGGAATGCTGTGTGTGCTATTTTCAGCTTGTGGACAGGAGTTTTCATCTCAACCAAGACAACAGGTGCAAACT
This sequence comes from uncultured bacterium, assembly GCA_963517005.1. GTDB lineage: Bacteria > Patescibacteriota > Gracilibacteria > Absconditabacterales > Absconditicoccaceae > HOT-345. Next base: position 86,779 of record CAUQDZ010000001.1, on the reverse strand, counting down.
GGACTCGTTGCTATGGTGAGCGATTTGTATACCGGGAGCTATTCTTGAATGGAGCTTTCTAAAGTTCGTGAACTTCAGTATGAGGAACTCAAAAAAAGAGAGCAGGAGTATATTAGATCTCTGCCAAACTGTAATTATGCAAAATCAAATCGAGAGGATAAACCTCAAAAGCTCGATCCATTGCTGGTTAACTGTAAAAAGGTAAAAAAAGAGGGGCACTTGGTTTCTGGAATTGGAGGAATGAGAGATATCAATGCTATGGTAAATGGAACTTATTCCGTGTGGGGAGATGAATTTTTTTATCGTTCACTGTTGTGTAAGGAAAGAAATGATTATTATGCTATAGGAGAAGACGGGGACTATTATCCTATTGAACAAGAGATAGATGCGCAGAGAATGATTCATAAATGGGGAAATCCTCTCAAGTCTAGAATCAAAAATCAACTTTGGGGAAAGAAGATCATTGACAAGATCAATCTTTATAATGATGAAGTTGGAGCGATTTGGATGTATGGAGGTGCTCCATTTAGAAAGATTGCTCCGATGGGATATGGAGAAAATGAGTGACATTACTATTTGATAGGGCGAAAGACTTATCCTGTGACGAGAGATGATGCAATTTCAGATGCGGTCTATGTGATCGATGGTGTGACTTATGATGTAGGAGAAAGGAGTTATCTTGATGATAGGGAAGAGACAATCAAGCAGTCGGAGCGAGTTTTAGAAGGACTCTCTGGAGATGCTGCGATATTCAAGAGGATGACCAATGGCCGCTTCAAAAAAGGAATTTGAGATCCTTTTGATTATGAGATCAAGCATGGAAATGCAATGGTCTATGATTTAAAAACCTGTGAATTGCCATTGCAAAAGAATCCAAATTTTGTCTCATCTCTAGGAGAAAATAAAATAAATCCTGAATTGACATATCGTTATCAGCAGGAGCAGAATACATTTGAGACTCAGCCTTTGAGGTGTGAGGGATCAGGATATTTTGATCAGCTTAAAAACACCAATGAGATCTATTATTTGCATTATGATCCTCAGACTGCGACTTACCGTAAGTATATTCCAGAGCTGTGTGCAACGATTTCTACATCTCCGCTTAATCTCTGAGGAATATGGAATCACTTAGATGAGGCTACTGATTGGATCAAACTTGAGAGAAAAGGTAATCAGATTTACAATCCAAAGTTTTATGATAAAAAGCCAGTTCTTATCTTTGAAAACAAAGACAGAAATCAGAATTTAGATTTTGTTGTGCAAAAGGATGCGAAAAAAGCGGATCCGAATTGTCAGTTGATCGAATATGAAAATATTCATTATCAGATTTGGTCTCCATTGCAGGCAAAGCCTTATGCTTTTATTGCGCCGTTTTTCAGGGAAGGTTGGAGAGATAAACTTTATTGTCTCAATAAGTATGAAGAGGAAGATTCTTCCACTGAATATCCTAGACCTCGATTTGATTATTATGTGTTGGCGGATGTAAAGTATCCAGGGATGTATGTCTATGCGATCGATCAAGCAGGGAATAAATATATTGAGAACAATTTGACCTTGTTTTTTGGTCAAAAATAGGCAGATATTGCAATGTCTGGCTTTGTGAAAGAAGAATAAATCAGATTTTTAATTTTGTTTTATTTGTCTAAATATGGAGAAAATGAAATATTTGCTCATAGGAAATCATGTGCAACTTAGACCTCTTGAAGAGAGTGATATTCCTGCTTTGATGCAGAATGGGAATGATCCGTTGTTAAGAAAGTGCGTAGGTGCTAGTTTTCCTTCTCCTTATGATCTTAAAAGTGCAAAGAGGCGAGTGATAGAGTGAGTAAAATCAGAATATGGACAAGAGGAATTTTGAATTTTTGTAGATGATCAATTTGTCTGATGTGGAGGAATAAGTTTGGGAAATGGGTATGAAATGAAAAATATGCATGTCGGCTATCGAATTGGCGAAAAATATCGTAATAAGGGATATGCCAGTGATTTTTTGCAAACGATTGTGGATTATGCTTTTGCAAAGTATGATCTTTTGAGAATGTGGTCTAAAGTGTATAGTTATAATCCAGCTTCTGCAAAAGTAATGGAGCGTGTTGGATTTGTCCGTGAGTGAGTAGAAAGAGATGCAGTGTTTTGTCAGTGAGAGATTGCTGATACTTGGATTTATGGATTAACGAGAAGGGACTGGGAACAAAATCAATAAATCAGATTTTTAAATTTATTTTGTTGTTTATAATGAGAAAGAGTATTGGATTATTGGCATTGTTGGTGTGTGTGGTGATTTTGTCAGCTTGTGGTCAGGAGAGTGTTCATGAGAAACAGACAAGTTTGACTTATTCCAATTTGGTGGATACTGCATCGAGAGCACAATTGGCTCAGTTGCTTGCGGATGCGGGGATTTCTGAGCAATCAATTAGTGGATTGATGAGTAATATTATTCATTTTAATCAAATTGCAGGATCTGGAAATTTAATTTCAGGTTTTGTTACGACAGGAACACTTGAGCCAATTTATGATCAAGGTAAGATTCAGGATTTGTGGATGGAGAAGAGTCCAAATTTTATCGGATATAATTGTAGATTGACATCTTTTGATCTTATGAAAGATTTAATCAAAGTTCAGACTCCTCAGAGTTGAGATACGAGTCAATTATTTATGGATGAGGATGCAATAAAGGAGAGTCCAAGAGTATTATTTAACCAGACTGAAAAGTCAGACTTCCTTCATGTTTTTGCTGCGATTCCAACTGTTTTGACCAAAGATATTTCTGTGCATTTGGCAAAGGTTCAAGATTATCGAAGGAAAAATGGAATATCTTTTGTTAAAAAGTCTGACTTGCAGGCTTCTTTGATTTCAGTTTGGATGCATTCTTATTTTTCTGAAGAAGAAAATTATCTCTTTATAGGTCATGTGGGAGTATTGATTCCAGCACGTGATGGGCAACTTTATTTCATAGAAAAGTTAGCTTTCCAAGAGCCTTATCAGATGATAAAATTTTCTTCTCGTCAGGATTTGAGTGATTATTTGATGAACAAATATGATATCGAAAAAAATCAGCCTAATGCGAGACCTTTTGTAATGGAAAATGACCAATTGATCTCTGGATATAGAGCCAATCCAGATAATCCTGATAGCTAAGTTTTTAGATTTAATACTCTTGATATGAAACAGCTTCTTTATATTCATGGAGGAAATTTGACAAAGGATAACGACGAGCTTTTGAAAGTTATGGCTACTCGAGAGATCAATCCCTTTGAAGAAAAAAAGAGACGAAGGCTGACTTTACAGGAGTGTTTACCTGAGTTTGTAGTTATTAAGCCAGAAATGCCAAATAAAGATATGGCGCGTTATAGCACTTGGAAGCTTTGGTTTGAAAAATATATCCCTTTTTTGGATGCAGAAAATCTGGTACTCGTTGGGCACTCACTTGGAGGAATGTTTTTGACGAAGTATCTTGCGGAAAATGAATTCCCGATTCAGATTTCTCAGCTTCATTTAGTAGCTCCGGTACTTGATGATCAGGGACTGAACGAAGGAGATAATTATTTGGGAGATTTTGCTTATAATGTAAATGATATTAAAAATATTAGTTGAAAAGCTGATAAAATCGTTATCCGAACTTCAAAGGATGATCCTGTAGTTCCTTATCAGCATTCAGTGCGTATTGCATGAGAGATTCATAATGCTGAGTTGAAAATTTTTGAAGATAGAGGGCATTTTAATCAAGCAGAGTTTCCGGAGCTTATCCAAGAAATTAGGCAATAGAATCTGTCTTTGGGGAGTTTTATTTTTGTGAATATATCATTTTTGTTTTCAATAAAAATGGAGTTAATTTTCACGCGAAATTTATTACTAAATGAGTAAAACGAGTTGATAACTAATAAAAATCATATACTATTTTTTAATCTTATTTATAAAATTAAATAACGCGAAGCGATATTTTGCAAGGCAAAACGCAAAGCGATATTTTGCAAAACTCACAAAACAGCTCTTTGGCTGTTTGGTAGCCGAGGACTTCCCTTGGCTTTTGATTTAATTGGTTTTTCTATCTTCTTTATTTCTACCTCAGAAATAGCTTGGATGTTGGGTTTTTCTTTTTCTGCTTGATTTATATGTCTAAATTCTTTATACTCTCTTTGCACCATTATATTCTGTAAGGTCTAAATCAACAACTTCATTTTGCAGATTAGTGGTGCATTTTGTATTATAATTGATCTGGAAAAAATCTCCATTGCAAAAATAAAGAAAAACTGTACACTGAAATCAGATTTATTTACTTTATTTGAAGAAAAATATATGAGTTTAGCAAACAAATATCGTCCTCAAACCTTTGATGAGATGATAGGTCAGGAGCATATTATTGATATTCTCAAGGCGCAAATGATGGCGAGAGATTCTGTCCATCATAATTATCTGCTTTTTGGACCGAGAGGAACTGGGAAAACTACGACAGCAAGGCTTATTGCGAAGGGACTTAATTGTTTGAATTTGCAAAATGGGAACCCTTGTAATAGCTGTGATGCTTGCAAGCTGATCAATGAGGGGGCGAGTTTGGATTATGTTGAGATTGATGCTGCATCTCATACAGGAGTAGATAATATTAGAGAAGAAATTATTGATAAAGCTCTCTATCCACCAACAGCACTTCGCAAAAAAATTTATGTGATCGATGAGGTACATATGCTGAGTAAAGGTGCTTTTAATGCACTTTTGAAGACGATTGAAGAGCCTAAGAGTGATGTATGTTTTATTTTGGCGACAACGGAGCTTCACAAGGTTCCAGATACGATTATTTCTCGTTGTCAGGTGTTTAATTATAGAAAAGTTGCTCATGATGCGATGGTTGCACATTTGGAGAAGATTTGTAGTGAAGAAGGCTTGAAAGCAACTCGTCCAGCATTGGAGATTATAGCAAATATTTCTGAGGGACATGTGAGAGATGCGGTAAAGTATATTGATCAAGTGAGTATTCTTTGAGAAATTGATGAAGATAATGTTTCCAAATTCCTCTGAGTAGCGGGGGAGGGAGTTGTGAGAGATTTTTTCAAAAGATTGGAAAAGGGGAATAAAGCTGATTTTTTTGAACTTTTGGATCAGATCGATCAAAAGGGGATTGATTTGGTGCAATTTGCTAAGCAGGTGATTGTTTATGCAGATCAGCATTTGCTCGAAAATATGGATTTTTATTTGCAGATTTCTCAGAAGTTGGGGGAATTGCTTGGAGTAGTTAGGCGATATCCACATCCGAGAATGGCATATAAGATTGTATTTAATGCATTTTTGGAGGGAGAAAGTGAGTCTGTAAAAACTGATAGATCTCCTCAAACAGCTTCTTCAATAAAAAAAGACGAAAAGTCTGATTCTCAACCTCAGTCTTTGATAGTTAATGATGAAAAGGTTCAGATTCCATCTTCTTTTTCTTCTTCTGCTGATAAGAAGAGTAATTCAGAATCTAATAATGAATCGAGTATATCGCTTGAGGCTTCTGATCCCGTGGCACTTTGGAAAAGAGTGCTTGGTGGGCTCAAACCAACTGCACAAGTAAATCTTAGTGATGGTGCTGTAATTGAAAAGATTTCAGAAGATGAAGTGGAGATTATTACAATTTCGTCAATAGCAAAGATGCTTTTGAATAATCAGGAAAATGTAAAATTGATTGAGTCTGCTCTCAATGTAGAGCTTGGACATCCGGTGAAACTTTTGATCAAAAATATGAGTAAGGACGAATATTTTGCTATGAAAATGGGACAATAAATTTATACAATAGAGAAAAGACCAAATGAGGAAAAACGCTCAAATGGTCTTTTTTGTTTTCATCGTTGATAGATGAAGGTTTCAAGGTCATCTACGAGGGTAACATCTTCTTCTGTCCATTCTGGATTTTCAAAGTTGTTAAGCTCCAAAAGGACCTGGATGTTGTCATAGATTTCTTTCGCTTTTTTCTTGAATGTTTCACAAGAAAGGATTTCTTTGATGTCAAAAGAGAGAATATCTTTGATCTCTCTGATGAGAACTTGTTTTATGCTCTCTCCACTAGCAAATTGGAATTGGCTTTCGTCCCATAGGTAGCCCATCCTATCAGCAAGTTTCTTCCATGAGCACATTTGTGCTACTGCATTGTCTACTGTTAGCATGTTGTTTTTTGTTTTATTTGTTTTACATTTTAACTTTATATGTATTTTAATTTATAAGTCAAGAGGTTTTGAAAAAAATGAGAGCTTGGTTCTAAAGGTATCGGAAATCAGTTTTCTATCTCGTTTTTTTGATTGAAAAGTTTGGAGAGCAGAAGAGAGTTCGGGAATTGATTTTTCTGAAATTAGTATTCATGAGTTTTCATCGAGGAGCTCTGCAGTTGCACCCTCAGCATATCATAGGACGGGAACTCCCATTAGCAAGCTTTCTGCAGTTCCAATGCCGAAGCTTTCCTTGGTGAGATTGATGAGTCATGCACTGTGTTTGACGGTGTCGATGAGGTCTGTGTGATCAAGCCATCAGGTAAAAATAATACTGCCTCCTGCGATAGATTTGAGATATTGAGTATCTGGTCCATCTCCAATCATAAGTAAAGGAAGTTTAAGAGCATTAAAAGTCTGAATGATGAGTTCGCATTCTCTTACAAAATTGACCAGTCTTCATACACAGACGAAATAAGGTTTTGGAGAAGGAGAAATACTCGCAAAGTAGTATTCATCTCTGATTTTTGGATAGATAACGGAACTTTTGATATGATAGATTTCTTTTGCTAGTTGCTGGGTATATTGACTGTTGCAAACGACCTTATCAAAATGAGTATATTTGAGATCTCGTTTTCTGAGATAGGATGCGGTAATTTTGAATATTCGTTTTTTGAGTCCAGAAAATTTATTGAGATATTCTTGATAATGAGACCAAATATATTGCATAGGGGAGTGGAGGTAGAGAGAGGTTGGGACTCAGAGAATGGGAGTGATATTTTTTGCTATGGCAAAGGATGAAATGAGGATGGAATCAGGTTTTCGTTTTTTTATTTTGAAAGAAAGGATTTTCATGAGCAGAGGATAGAGGGGCATGAGGTTGCGATAGTCAAGAAGTGAGGATAAGAGTGGTATTTTATGAGATTTTGTATAAAGGAAGAGCTTAGAGAGTCGATTTGGGAGAGGGCTGGTGATGGAGATAGTTGCGAATTGCTCTGTTCCTGGAATTTGGACTTGAAGTTGAGGATACTCAGAAATAAGAGTAAAGAGATGAATCCTGACTTTACCTTGATGTTTTTTTAGCTGTACGGAAATAAGATCAAGAAGGACTTTGTGTACGCCTCAAGGCATCGTTCGGCAGTTGACGAGTGCAAGTTTATACATTGGTTTTGGAGAAGATAAAGATGTTGAGAGTATAGGAGAATTGAGGAGATTTGCAAGGAGAATTTTTGTACTATACAATGTAAAGAAAAATATAAAAGTCAAGATGAAAAATGCAGAATAACGTCAGATTTCTGTCCTTTTTTTGTCTTTTGGAGTATAATGAAGATGATTTTTATATTCTTTCATATGATTTTATTATGGCAAATTCTCCAGAGAAGCAGAATCAAACTGAATCTAATGTGACAATTGAACAGCTCCAACAAGAGGTTGGTCAGACACAACAAGTGTTAGATTTGCTCAAAAAAGATGCTCAGTCTCCAGATAAGCAGAAAAAAACCGAAGCTATGCAAACTCAAATCAGCATGCTCAAAGGCAAACTTATAGAAGCTTTACAAAAAGAAACTGATGAAGCCAAAAAACAGCAGATTTCAGATTTGCAGAAGCAGCTAGAAACAACAAGCTCTGAACTTGCAAATTTGGCACAAACGGTTTCAACAAATTCGAATCAATCTTCTCAAAATCCAAATCAAAAAGATAAGGGATTTTTGGCAAAAACGGGAGATTTTATCTCAGAAAATGTCAGTGCTGTAGCCTCAGCTGATGCCTGGAAAAAGGAAACGGGCATGAATATTCTCAGAACGGCAGGTTTTGCAGCTGCAGGATATGCTGCTTGGTCTGGGATAAAAGGAGTTTGGAATTGGATGTTTGGAGACAAAGACGAAGAGGAAAAGGAAGAAAATTCTGACTCAGAAGATGGAGAAACTCCAAAGAAAAAGAATAAAAAAGAAAAAAAAGGCTTTTGGAAGAGTGGTTTTGGTCAGGTGCTTATGTGGACTGGAATTACTGGTGCTTTGGGAACGGCTGGATATTATCTAGGAAAGTACTTTGGTCGATGGGGAAAAGAGGCAGATAAATCAGATGAAGATAAATTCAAAGATTATGATACCTTGATGAAGGAGCATCCGGAAGAAGCTGAAAGATATGAGATGTTGTGAGGATCTGTTGATCAATTTTATAATAGTATTTATCTTCCTGAGCTTTCAGCTGGTTATCAAGATGAGCTTGAGATGGCAAGAATTTCAAAAGAACAATCAGGAAATACAAAAATTTACAAGGGAGTTATTCCTTTTTGTCTAGATGATAAGTTTTGAACAGTAGATGCGATCTTGGGGCAAAATAGTTCAATGAAAAATGCCATCAGTGGAGGATTGACTGCTATGGTACAATATGTTAAAAATTTGGGAACTGATTTTGTTCAAAAGTTTATTGATTCTTATTTGTCAAAATTGCCTTCGTGGATACCCTTTGCAAATATGTCAGGAACAGCAGAAGAGAAACTAGAAAAATGGAAGGCTGAAAATCAACAGGCACAGAGAGAATTGCAGTATTTTTTCCGTCAGTCGATTAGGGTTCAAACTTATCTTATGGAGAAAAAAGAACAATTGATTGATAAAATTGCTACAGAGCAATCAACACTAACAGGAAAATCCAAAGAAGCACTACTTTCTGATAACGATCTTCGTGAAAAATATATTATGAAAGATCCACAATATCAGGCTTTTATGTCTTCTCCTCTTAAGTCTAGTACTAAAATTTTGCAAGAGAAGGGTATTTTTGATGCTCAGGCTTCAGATTATGTCAAAACTGAGGTTGAAAAACTTAATAAAGAGAGGGCTGCAGTGCTTTGATCTAAAGAATGAGAAAAGGATGTTTTGCAGTCTTTGGCTGAAAAAAAGGTTGCAAATCAAGCACCAACCGAAGAAGAAAAGAAAAAGCTGATTTCTTCTTGTGATGGTATTATCAAGGATGTTGATGATAAGATCTATGATGCAGCGGAAGCTTCTGCTTGGAATATTTACGGAGATTTGCTCAATACCAATGATGCTGCAGTTCGCGAATATTTAGGAAAGTCAGGACTAGAAAAAGTATTAGATTCTTACAAGCAAAAAATTAGAGAAGCACAAACCAAACTCAAAGAGGGTAAACTCGATCAAACTCAGATTTTTGCTCTTTCTGATTCTATCAATAATATGCTAGCTCTTAAGAAAGAAATTATGATTTGATCATCTACGATCCAGAAAGATATTGATGAAAATGGGAATATTGTTTGTAGAATCCCAGGTTTTTGTGTAGATTCACTCACTAATCTCAAAAGAGGTGTAGAAGCTTTGTTTGGTGAAGAGCGAATGGATGCTGCTTCTTATCTTTCTTCTTCTGCTTTATGAACAGGGCTTACACTTACTGTTGTTGGTGGGGTTGTGTATATTGTTGGCTCAAAAACAATTGGAAAAGGTATGATCAAAACAGGAATTACTGTTGCGACACTTCCAGCTTCTTTGGCTTATTTGTTATGAAAGTTGGCTTTTAATAATTTTAGACCAGGAAGAAGATTGCTTGATAAGATTCATTATGGTATGCCTCGTAAATATCTTAGTTGGACTGAATTTAAGTGAGAGAAAGGTCCAGAAAATCTTATGAATGCGGTTAAGCGTGGAGATCTTAAATTGTCAAAAGCAGAAGAAATTATGAGAGGAAAGACTTCAGGATTGTGGGCAGGAAAGTCAGAAAATATTTGGTGAGATTATTTTGATCTACCAAAAGATAAAACAAATATCAATTTAGCAGAAAAGATTTTTGATAAATATGTATCTGGAACGAAGAAAATGGATACTTTCTTAAAGGAATTAAAACAAGATCCTGAATTGTATCAAAAGGTGATAAAAAACTTTGACAACGGAAATGAAATCAGACTTGCTATTACGGGAGATGAAGGAATCGAAAAGCTCAAGACTATTGTAAATAATCTTGAAACAAAAGCAGCGTCTAATGCCACAGATACCGCAACTGATATTGCAGAACATATTGCAAAGAATACTGATGTTTATAAGCGTCTCTCTCAAGATTTTGATAATCAACTTAAAGTGCTTAAAAATGATCTTACAAACGCTGATGCAGCTAGAAAAGGTAAAATTGAAGGAAAGCTCAATGCACTTACTCAATTTAGAGAGGATCTACTCAAAAAAGCAGAACCCGAACTAGTAAAATCAGAAGAGCTTTTGACAATATTCAAAAAAGGTTCAAATCTCTCTCATGCCGCAGATCAACTTCATACCCTTAGTAAACTTGAAGGGCAGAAGTTTGTTTCAGATGTGCTAGATTCAAAAACAGGTAAACAACTCGAAAAATCATTTGATGATGTAATCAAGACTCTTGATGATGCGGCAATTCGTGCACTTAAGGGAAAAAATACTGGTATAGCAGATGATGCTCTTGAAGCACTCGCGGATACTTTCAAGGCTGCAAAAGCGCAAAAACAAGTCCGAAAAAATGCAGATGAAGTTCTCGTATTAATCAAGTCTGCATTCAAATTCTTCTCAAAGTTGACCTAATCTTTATACTAAATAAAATCCTAAAAACTTTATTTCTCATTGCTTTATAAATGTCAAATATTGAACAACTCAAGTCTGAGATCTCAGATAAATACTTGGATGATTTCAAAAATGAGCTTTGAACAATCAAATCGCTCGTTCTTTTGCCTATCAAAAAAGATATAAAAAAAATCTTGACTGGACAGGCGGATCTACCTCAAAAATTTGATGAAGTTAAGGAATTTGGTCGATGGAAGGATATTATCAATTTTGTTACTCCCGATATTGCTAGTCAGATTTTTGCTTTTATGAAAGAAAAGAGAACTCAGATTGAGACTAGAAAAACCGAAACAGAGCTTGAAGCACTCAAACAAGAGGTTATTTCTGGTGTAAAGTCTCAATCAAATGGGAAAAGTCAGATTTCGGATCCTATTTCTCCTCAAGATAGTGGTCAATCTCCTCAAGAGCAACAAAATGGACAATGAATCTCTGAACAGCAAGATCAATACTCAAAAACAACTCAGGAGAAAGATTCTGAGGAGGGAAAAGAGTCTTCTCCTGCTAAAAGTGTTGCCATTGGAGCAGGGGCTGGAGCTACAGGATTAGGGATGACCTATGGACTTGATAAATTGGTAAAAGCTAGGGAGAAAAGAATTACCAAAAAATTTTCAACAGAGCAGATAAAATCTCAGTTAGAGCATACTATAAATGCACTCAAAAACCAGAGAATAGCACTTGAATCTCGTTTTAATCAAAAACAGCTCAAAACACTAGATAAAAATATCTCAGAACTTTCTAAGGGGTTTGCGGATTTTGACAAAGACATCGTAGATCTCCTCAAAATACGAGATAATGTTTGAGGAAAAATTCCAAATGACCTTCTTGCAAAGCTGCGTCTTGATCCTAAGACTTTCAAAAAAATTAGTCAACTTTCAGGTGAACTTGTTGGGAAAAGTACGGACGAAATCAAAACTATTCTCGAATCCAATCAGCTCCTTGATGTGGGAGATGATGTTGTAGAAGTTTTGAGTAAAGCAGGATCAAAAGCTGAGCTTGAGTCAATGTGTGTTTTATTTTCTCGTGGGACAAAACTCTCTAGAGCGATTAAGACGTTTAAGGGTGCTATGCTTTTTGATATGGCATTTCTTGGTTTGGATGTGTACCAGTATATCGAAGATAATAAAGAAGCTGATTTGATCGCTAAGGTGAATGAACTTCGTGCAGACAAAAAATATACTAGAGCAAATACTCAGTTGACTATTGCTGTTACCTCTGTTGCAGTGGAAGCTTTGATTGTGTGTACCTCGTTGGGAAGTATGTGAGGCCCTGTGGGGACATTGATTTGATTGGGAGTTTGAGCACTCTCGGCTGCTGCTGCGATTGGAGTAGATAGTTTGTATTTTGATGTTCAGGATTTTTATTTGCAAAATAAAGAAGATTTTATCCGTCAAAAAAAGGCTCAGCTCAATCAAGCTATTCTTCAAGGCTTACATAATCAGAAAAAATGAAATGATTCTCTAAATGAAAAAATTGGATCACCTGAGCCATCTCAGAGAGAACATAGTTTGAATGAGGCGGTTTGGTCAATGCTTTTTGTAGATGAAATTGAAAACTGAACTTTGCAGTCTAGTCAGCTTTTGGTTTCTTATTTGCAAAGTTGAAAAAAGAAATCTGACTTTATTGCTGGATTATCTTCAGAAGAAGAAAAAGCTCAATTTGATGTAGATCGAAAAGCTGCAGAGAAAGCTATAGATCAGAGGATGAACTATCTCAAACCTCATTTTTCGGGAAATCAAATAATGCAAAAGCTTGGGAAATGAGAAGGAATGCAATATCTTAATGATTTGATAAATCAGTCTAGAGTTTATTCTACACTTAAGTCTCAAAATAAGCGAGATGATAAACTCGATTACTCAAAAAATCTTGAAAACTATCAAAATGAACTTTTGAAAGCTTTTAAACCAGAAAAAGTTCAAAAATTCAAGAATCTTGAAAAAAATAGTCCAGAACTCTATCAGGAAATTCTTGTTACTACGAATTTATCTTCACTTTGGTCTGAAGATGAAGCTGATATAAATTATACAGAAAACGTTCAGCTTGTAAAAGCAATACAAGACTTCAAAAAACTCACTGTTTGAGATACTTTTTCTCATCTTCAGATTCCGGATACCAACAAGAATGTGGCATTTGTTGAAAATCTTTTGCGTAATGATTTTGATCTAGCAAAAGCTCAATATCCAAGAATGTCCAAAGAGTCACTTACTATGATGATCCAGATAAATCAAGAAAGAAGATGAAATCTGAATATATCAGAGGATCCTATGCAAAATGTGATGTATAGATTGGCATCTGAACTCTATGGCTATACTGGGGCCAATGAAAAGTCAGAATTGATGGCGTTTTTTTCAGAGGATCAGGGAAATGTTCATGGTGTCTATTATTCTAGTCAGCGAATGCTCAATAGGGACTGGGCAGTGGATGGAAATGGATGGCTTTTCAAAAAAGGAATCAATACTGATTTTCCAACTGCATTTCCAGCAAATCAACTTGATGCAAAAGTTAATCAAGTGATGAAAGAGTATTCGACTTGGACATCCAGTATTGATACTCCGACGGAGGCTATAGATGGTGCTTTACAAAAGGAATTTGAAAATAAGATTCGTGCAATTGTTAAATCAGAACTCTCTTATCGTACAATAGAGAAACAAAATGAGGTCAAAAATCAGATTTCAGCTTTTGTTTCCAAAAATGCGAAAGAAGGAGAATATCTCGAATTGCCGTATTATTTGCTGATGCAGGCAAAGAGATCGGGGCTTTGAGATCTACAAAGGCAGTTTTATACCGTCAAAAATAAGAAGATTGAAACGGTTTTTCTCAAATCAGAACTCAATGATAAAAAAGCAATGGAAACTAGTGTAGCTTATCTTACTCAGCAGCGTGAAAAATATTCAGATCAGGAGCAATCTTTGATCTCTCGTGTAGAAACAGCACATAAGGAGCTTGCTCAACTTTTGTCTGTAGAATCTACCTTTAGTAAGGAAGATGAACTTGATTTGCCAAGGGAAATTGAGGTGATGATCGCAGACAAGTACAAGGATCGACAGAAATTTAAAACTGAAGTATTGTACTATGATGCGAGTACGATTGGAACTTCTGAAATTCTCAATAAGTATGAAGAATTTGCGACCTATTTTGAGAATCTGTATACAGGAATGCTTCTTTCCCTCTCGAGCTTTAAAGCTACCAATGATATTGATAGTTTTTGACTTTATAGTTGAGCATTGCGAGCCGGTAATGGTGATTTCTTTAGAGAAGATGGAAATCTTGATGAGGCAAAACTTAAAAATTTTCCTTATCTGCAAGAAAGTAAAGTTAAGGACTATTACTCTTCTGCATTAAAAACACAAAAAATCTGATCTAAATCTATTGAGGAATTGCGAAAGTCCGAAGATTCAAAGGAAAAAGCGATTTGACTTCAGGCTTCTAAGCTGATTTTAGCGACGATGCTTGGGGAATCTTTGCTTGGAGAGCCTTTGTTTGGAAAAAATAAGCAAGGCAAGATTGCGAGAATCAAAATATGAAGCAATAAATTTGATAGTGATGCGACTTCTTCACTTTCAAAACCTGATGAGCTTTCAGAAAAAATCTCACAGAGATTACAAAAACTGTGAAATGTTACGCTTTTGGATCCACAAAAAGTTCAAAATCTGATTTCATCGTCTGTTCAGATCAAAGAACTAAATCAAAGACAAAAGGAAACAATCGAACAAACCAGTCCTCTCCAGCAAAAGATTGAAAAGACGCTTCCTAATGTCGTTTGGCAAGGAAAAAGAGGAAATATTACTTATGATCCTGATAAATCTCTCCTAAAATCTCGAGGACAAAAAATAGAATTAAAGGAAAAATCGGGAAAGTATTATTTGGAGGCTTTAGATTATCCACTTTCTCTCAATGATGCTCTTTGGCTTGCAAACTTTGCAAACTGGGCAAAGCAGAATTATAAAGGAGTGAAAATTGCTTTTGAATCAGAATTATTGCACGATGCTTTGGTTGTTAAAGATCAAGGAGTGACAGGTGATGATATTGAAATCATCTCTCAAGATACCCTCAAAACTCATTGCTCAGCAGCAAAGGATGATACCTTTTGCACAAGGATTGCAATTTGGCTCACAAATGTAGTCAAATAATTACTTGATTGGTATGAATATTTTATAATGATAATAACTGGAATAAATGAGCCTGTTGGAATGATTAAAAGATTTTGTTTCTTCTCTCAATGAGTCTCCTGAAGCTAAAGCAGAACGTGAGGCTTTTAGAAAAGAAATTGCTAAAGGGCATCTTAAAAAATTAAAAGAAAAAAAACCAGATGATATATTATTTATGTTGTTTGAAGACCAGCTTCTGAATTATTTGATTGATGATGGAATCGCAGGTGAATTTCGTGCTCATCTTATAGAGAATGTGTTTATGCCAATGTCTGGACTTGCTCTAGAGCTTAAAGAATTTAGAGAAAAACTTAAAAAGGCATCGACTAAGGAAGAACTTGAGTTGCTAAAATTGCAGATTATTTCTTCGGAAAACTTGCCACAAGGGCCTTCTACTCAGTCAGACAATAAAACTCCTGAGGAAAATGAAGATTGAAATCAGGCTTCTGATTCTGTTTCTGAATCATGATCTGTTGGAGGCTATTGGAATCGAGAATCTTCTAAAGCTGAGAGTTATTCATGATTTGAAGAGCAGAGGCCATATATTCAAAGGGTATTAGCTTCGGCACAAAAGGAAATAGGAAAACCCTATGTGCGATGAGGATCTAAATCATGAGGGAAAGGGTTTGATTGTTCAGGGTTGCGAAATTGTGCTTTTTGAGAGCAAGGAATGAAGTTCCCTACGCGTTTTACGGCATCACTTTTTGATAAAACAGATGTAAATTTGACTCAAGAGCAGGTTAGAGTATGAGATTTTATGTATCGAGAAGAGCAGCCAGGTAAGAAAAAACATAATCCTATCTATCATATTGAAATGGTACTTTGAAAGCCTTTTCAAAAAGATGGAAAACGAATGGTGAAAACTATTTGATCTTCGACAGATAAGGGAGTATTGGATGAAAATGGGAATAAGACGAATAAAAATGGAGTAGGGTATAGACTAAGGGAAATCACAGAATATCGTCATTTTGGTAGGCCTCCCTATTATGCTCAACTTGCTAAGCAGGAAAAGAAAGGAGAGTCTTGAACAATTCTTGCTTCTATGCAAGCGCCAACAGAAGAACTTGCATAAAATTTCTTTACTTTTGTATGAAAAAGAGTGGAGAGTTCAGACTTTCTCTTTTTTTCTTAAATAGAAAAAACTCTGGAATGAGTCCAGAGTGGATTAAATAGATAAAATGACATAAGATAGCTTTATATTCATTGTAAATAATTTTCCTCTTGAAAAAAAGCTTTAGAACTTTATCATTATTCTATCAATTTAATCTGAAACAGCTCTGATGAATATCGAAAAACTCACTCCTGCTATGAAGCAATATGTCCAGATGAAACAGGAAAATCCAGATTGTATTTTACTTTTTCGTATTGGAGATTTTTATGAGGTGTTTTTTGAGGATGCAAAGATTTGTGCGAGTGTATTGGATTTGATTATTACGAGTAAAAACAAAAATGCAGAAGATCCGATTCCGATGGCATGAATCCCTCATCATAGTGTAGAAAAGTATATCCCCAGGCTCTTGGCTCAGGGATATAAGGTAGCAATTGCTGAGCAGGTGAGTGATCCTGTACCATGAAAGCTCGTTGAGAGGAAGATTCAGTCGATTACAACTCCGGGGACTTTTATTCAGGAAAGCCAAAAAGAAGTCTCAAATCTGATGGCAGTGTGCGGTAGCCTCTGAAAACAGGGGGAAGTTTATCATATCGCTTGGGGAGATTTTTCACTGGGAAGTTATCAGACCAAAAGCTTTTCAGAGTTGGGGAAATTGCAGAAGTTTTTGTTGATGGTGAGACCTACGGAGATTATTGTAGATACGGACTTGCCAAATAGAGAGGAGATAATAAGCCCGATTCAGCAGTATCTCAAGTGTTTGGTTTCAGTATATGCGGTACCGTTTGATCCAGAATTGACTATTAGTAAAGTATGTAAGGTTTCTCATTTGAGTAGTTTTGGAAAGGCATTGAGCGAAGGAAGGAGTCAGGCTTTATCTCTTTTATTTGCCTATTTGCAGCATACTCAGCAGCAGAGCTTGACTAATATTAGCAAGATTAGTTTTCATAGTTCAGAAGGTGCTGTTCTGATGGATGAGGTAACCGTTAAGAACTTGGAAATCTTTGCATCAAGTTATGAGGCTTCAAGTCAGTATTCATTGTTTGGGATTTTGGATACCACCAAGACAGCAGCTGGATCAAGATTGTTGAGGGAACTCTTGGCAAATCCTATCAATGTGATTTCAGATCTTAACTCTCGTCTTTCTCAGATTGAAAAGTTTATTGAAGATGAGGAAACTCAAAAGATTCATCAGTTTTTATGAGGTTTTTTTGATCTTTCCAAGATTTTGAGTTTGATTCTTTATCGTAAACTCAATTATGTGCCTTTTGTCAAGCTCAGAACTATGCTCAAAATGGCTCTAAAAGGACTGGAAGGAAAGGTACTATTGGAACTTGAGAAACTCGGAATAAACGAGGAAGAAAAGTCTGATTTGTTTGCTCTTTTCTCATATTTGGAAAGTTTGCTCAAAAAAGATGAGGAATTGCTAGGAGATGGAGAATATATTGCTGATGGTTTTTCTCCCAAGGTTGATGAACTGAGGAAAGTTGCTTATCATAGTGATGAAATTTTGATGGAATATCAGGCATTGCTTGCTCGTGAATCATGAATAGCAAATATTAAACTTAAGTTTGTGATGAATCAGGGGTATTTTTTGGAGCTTACGAGCAAGGATAGTGAGCTTTTTGATCAATTTTTACAAAAGAAGTTGGAAAATCTGACTTCCGATATTGATAAACGAGATATTCGTCGTAGAAATACTTTGAAGGATAATCAGAGATATTCTAGTCCGTATTTGGAGAGTATTCAAGGAATGATTATTTCTGCTCGTGAGAGACTTAAGCAAGAGGAACAATTATTGCTCAATGAAGCAAAATTTCAGCTTGAAAAGTCTATTCTTGTACTTGCAAAGCTTAGTGAGAAATTGGCTTGGCTCGATGTGTTTACTTCACAAGCGATTTTTGCCAAGGAGAAGAGGTATGTTAGACCTAGTCTCCATTCTGGAGAGGAGATTGCGATCATCTGAGGGCGTCATCCTGTGATAGAGGCTTATCTACCAAACGATCAGCCTTTTATTCCTAATTCTTTGTCGATTGGACAAGAAAAAGGTGCTGAAAACTGACTTATTCACATCATTACTGGTCCGAATATGTGAGGAAAGTCGACATTTCTTAGGCAGAGTGCGATTATTGTTTTGCTGGCACATTGTGGTCTTTACGTTCCTGCTCAAGAAGCAAGAATTGGTCTTGTAGATGGGATTTTTGCCAGAGTTGGAAGTTGAGATATTATTGCAAAAAATCAATCAACATTTATGACTGAGATGATTGAAGTTGCTAATATTCTCAATAACGCAAGCGCAAAGAGTTTTGTGATTTTTGATGAACTGGGGCGTGGAACATCGACTTATGATGGACTTGCTTTGACAAGAGCAATTCTTCACTATATTTTGCAATCTTTGAAGTCAAAAACGCTTATCGCAACTCAT
This sequence comes from uncultured bacterium, assembly GCA_963517005.1. GTDB lineage: Bacteria > Patescibacteriota > Gracilibacteria > Absconditabacterales > Absconditicoccaceae > HOT-345. The sequence continues at coordinate 68,339 of CAUQDZ010000001.1, read as the reverse complement.
TATCACGAATTGATTTCGCTTGAAGAAGAGAGTGCTTTGATCAAGAATTTTTCTGTGTCCGTGTATGAGACGAGTAAGGAAGTTGTTTTTATGAAAAAGATCAGTGCTGGTGGAGCAAGTAAGAGTTATGGGGTTGATGTTGCTAAGCTTGCTGGGATTCCTCAATCTATTTTACAGGAAGCGACGCTTTATCTAAAAAGTTTGGAAGCTGACTCAAAGTCAGGTGGATCCTCATCTTTGCATTGAATTGCAACTTCACTATTTGTACCTCCCGTTCAGGATGTTAGAGATCAGGCTAATTTTCACAAACTCAAAGGTATTTTGGAAGAAGTGGATTTGGATAAAATCAGTCCACTTCAGGCTTTACAGATCTTATATAAAATCAAAAATGATTTGTAATAGAATAGAAAATCCCCGTTTTAATGCGGGGATTTTTGACATCATAAAAGATTAGAAGATCAAGGCGATTCCTAAGGTTTCTATTCCAACGCAGATTCTTAAGATGAGCTCTAGTGTTTTAATTGTCGCAAATTTACTCAAATCACTATGAAATTTTTTTTCTCTATCTTCACTAATTACTTTTTGAGCAAGCAGTTGTTCAACTTTGCGGATGTTTTCAAGGATCATTTTACTACTTTTGATGTAATCGCAGTTTCCTTGTGTAAAGATTGATCTCATTAAGGCAATATGTGGATTTCCTCCGAGATTTTGGACATTGATATGTTGATGTTGATATTTTGCGAGCAAAAAGATCATTTCGTCGATTTGAGTGACTAACGATTTTTGAAGTCAGAGTTTTGTTTTTTTTGTCCATTTTCGCAAAGGGAGAAAAATGATAATAAAAGCTAAATAAACTCCGATGATGATTAAAGCCCAATTGACGAGATGTGCTTCGTATCCGGTCCAAAAGCTGATTTTTTGCAAAGTGATGTTGTATCACGCTTCAATTTGGTTTATGAATTGTTCAAAATTCATGATCTCAATTGCTAAAATTTAAAATATCAACATTTCTGGTTTCCATACGAGTATAATGTTTCCGTCTTTTTCTGCAAGAGGAAGTGTGTTTCTTCGGAAAATCGGGATTTGGTGGTTGAGCATTCGTTTTTTGAGATTTTTAGAGTGAAATTGGTCTCAGGATTTTGGAAAGCGGAGCGTTGCTCATAATAATTCATTTCAGATCTCGATATGAAAAAGTCAAAAAGTCTGAATTCAGATTTCTGTTATCTTTTTTTCTAGGGTTAATGTTTTTTCTCGAAAAGCAGGTTTTGCTTTGATGAAATATTTTCTTTGATGAGCAAGAAATATTTGCCATTCTCCAATAGTCCAATTTCCATCTGAGGAATTTTGAAGTCCCTTACACAGTTCTTGATATTGCCCGTGAGAAGCTTGAATCCCGAGAGTGAAAAGTACCTTATCAAGTGATTTGTCGATTGATAATCCTTGAGGAATAGTCCGTTCAAATCCTTGAGTTGCTCATCGATAGGGATTGAGTTTGAGAGGGAGTAAAAAGTCATTTTTTGTGTCAAATTGGGTTTGGACCTGTTCATAGATGAGTTTTCGAGAATTCCAAAAAGCCTTTTCATCTCAACTTTGTAAAGAGAGTAGGGAAAGTGGTGTTAAAAACTTATTTCTAAGAATATTTCTCTTGGAAGTTGTGTTGTCAAAATTGCTTTCATCATTGAAATAAGGAATATCAAGTTCATCAGTCAGATTTTTTATTTTTTCTTTGGAAAGATTAAGTAGCGGACGCAAAATTTGCTTTCTATCTAGTAAATCATGATGTTCAAGTACTTGCATTGCTAAAAATCCATTGATTCCACAGCCACGCAGCATATTGAGGAGTGAACTTTCAATGCGGTCGGTGAGATTATGTCCAGTAAGGAGGGTATCAATTGTGTTTTCATTCATAAAATTGAGAAATTGCTTGTATCTTCGTGATCTGAGTGATGCTTCATTATGTTTTCATTCTTCATTTCTGATGAAACTTTTGAAATTATGATTTTTGAAAAAAGTTTTCAAGAATAATTCTTCATTATCACTTGCTTTTCTTACTTTGTGATTGCAATGGAGAAAAAAGAGTAAATTCTGATCTCGTCCTTGTTTTTGCCAAAAAGTCAGGATAAGAAAAGCGAGAAACATACTATCAGACCCTCAAGAAATCGCCAAAGCAATCTTTTTTTGTGATGGAATGTATTTCTCTAGTTCTCAAAAGATTTTAGGAAGGAGAGTAGGGAGAGTTTTTATCGCTGAAAAACTTGTTGTCATCTCACTTTTTGAAATAAAATTATTCAATTGTTTCAATAGAGGTTTTTTCATTTTTTTTGTGATAAAGTCCTCATTTGCTGAGGAGTCGAAAGCTTAGAACTCAGAAAATTGCAATGAGGTTGAGTACAAATCTCATAACTCAAAAACTAAGCATATATAATGCAAAGAGAAATGCTAATTGAAAAGCTGGAATTTTGTAGACTTTTTGTATCTGTTGATACATACTGAGGCATACTTGATGGTTGATCTCTTTTTGTGTGGTAAGGACATTATCCCAGACTAGACCTTTAGTATGTTTGATTCTGAGCTCAAGGTCAGCAAGAAATCCCTCATTAGAATCAGATTTTTCAATTTCTTTTTGTTGTTGAGGAAAAAGATTAAAATGCTGACTTAGATTTTCAATCTCATTACAATTGAATGGTAAAGACTGGAAATTTCCGAGCATCGCAAAGCCAAAGATAAGACTGAAAATCCCCATAAGGACACTACTTCATGAAGAAAAGTAGTCCCAGGCTTGAAATTTTCTAAATGTTTTGAGATTCCTTTTTTGTTGATTTCGTAAGATAATGATTGCAGAAAGTGAGATCAAGACTGACAATATTGTTTGCCAATTCCAGCTTGGCAGGAGGAGAAGTAATGGAATTGAGCAAGCTGCTAGTATTCAAGTGGTTTTTTTGAGAGTGAAATTTGTCTTTTCCAAAGCTAAAAATCCCAGAGCAAGATCGAAAAGTAGAAAAAATAATCCAGCACTGATAATTTCTCTTTGAAGGAAAAGTGCAACAAAAAAACTAAGAAAAAACAGAGTCGAAAGGGTAAACCAAGTCCGAAATCTGATTTTTTTTGTTGTTATGTTTTCTAAAAAACTTTTCATCTCTAAAAACCAAATACCTTAAAAATCCAGTCATGAGCTATTAAAACTATTGTTATTCCTAAGATCATTGCTGGAAGAAAAGGGACAGCTTGATCAGCCATTTTTTTTGTTAAAAAACTTGCTTTTTTGTTCCAAAGTTTGTTTTGGAGTCCATATCGAATGAGGCCAATAGCTCCACTGATCATCAAAAAGAAAATAAAAAGCATGATTTTGTCAATAGTAATCATGGTATTTGGTGTTCATGCTCCAAGGAGAATTCATAGATAGGGAGCGACGATCACATCTCAGAATCAGATTCATTCTTCTTTGAGTCCATATTTGACTTGAACAATTGCTTTTGCTAACCAATACATTCAAAAAAAGAAGACAAAAAACCAGACCCCGTCTAGTAAAATATTCCAGTCAAAGATGTTAAATCAGATTGCAGTTAGAATTAAAGTTCCTCAAAAGATCACAAGTGGAATATGTACTTCATACCAAAGTACATCATACACGAGTAAAAGCCATAAAGTCCAACCACTTGCAATCCAAAAGAGTAGTTCTCCCATGCCTTTTTGAGATAAATACCAATAACATAATCCAAAAATTATGGCACTTCCTAGCTCAAGAATAGGATAAAGTCGAGAAATTTTTTTATGACAATAACGACATTTTCTTCCTTGAAAAAGAAAACTAAAAATTGGAACAAGATCTCGAGCGTATAAACGATGCTTACAATGTGGACATTCAGATCTGCCCCAAAGAATCGAGCTTGCTTGCTGGTAGGTTGTTGAATCTCCCCATCTGGACAAAATTACTGAGCCAAAAGATCCGAAAATTAAACCAAAAAATATTGCTACGCTAAGTCCAAAGAGCATTCGTCCTTTGAAAAAAGAAATAAAAATTTCGAGTTGCTTTATTTGATTTTAGTAATGAAATCAAAAATCTGACTTAAGTATATACTTTTTCCTGCTTTTTTCAAATAAAAGTAAAAATTGCATGATTTTCTCTTGCATTTTTAGTTAATTTTTATATAGTAAGAGCCGTAAAAGATTTTGGGAGTGTAGCTTAGTTGGTAGAGCAGGTCCCTCTTAAGGACAAGGTCGTGGGTTCGAATCCCACCCCTCCCAGACTGGTAATATTCATTTTGTACTGTGTATTGATTGCAGTATTTTTTTTAATTTATTTTTTTGTACGCTTATCTAAAAAATCTCTTGATTTTCTCTGATAAGTAGCTATAAAAAAGTTGTTTAATTGAAGTATTTGAGGCTTCAGGCTTTATTTGATAAACATATGTGATGACACAGCAGCAAAATACCTGGGAAGCTTTAGAAAAATCAAAGACATCGAGATCGACTCGTTCTCCTCAGTCTTCTGAATCAAGGCCTCAAAAACCAGAAAGAGTTCCTCTTTGGATTGTGATAATGTTTATTTTTGCACTTGCGTTTTGTCTTTTTGCAGTGTATAAGGCTTTTATTTACAAACAAGGATATAGTGACACTCAAGTTACGCCAGATATCATTGATGTGAACTTTGAACAGGAGAGTAGTGGTGAGGTAAATACTGGAAATGACGCAATTACAGTAACTTGAGTAGAGGGTGAAACTCAAAATAGCTCTTGATCAGCTCTTTTACAAGAAAAAAACAATCCATCACTTATCCTTTCAAGAAATCAGAACTGAAATCAAAATCAGACTTCAGGAACTGTTTCATCTAAGATAGATCGTAGTGGAGATACAGCATTGATTGAGGCATTTTACAAGCACTTGGTAGCAAACGATCTGGATAAAATGAATGCGATGGTGCATGGGTCGCTTTTGAAAAGTAAGGCTTGGAGAGATCATTGGAATGCTAAAAATCTTGGAATCTTTAGTAGAAATCTTGTTGGTAATTTGAGCTTGGATAATCTCTTTTTTGTGGCAAATAGTATCAATGAAACGAAGAAATCTAGACAATATTCTTATACACTCAGCTATACGATTCAACCAGATCATCAGTATAAAGAAGATCGAAAAATTACTTTGATTACTCAGGGGACGGGTAAAGTATTGATTTCTGAGATTATGTGTGCAACAAAAGGATGTTCTCGTTCTCCGTTCTTTTGGCCACAGAATCTAAATCTTAAGTAGGAAAAAATCTGACTCAGGAGCTTGATTGGTCTTTAGAGTCAGGTTTTTGTTCTTTTTTGACTTATTTTTGAATACAGGAATCTCATGAATTATGAACTTTTTGATCATGGAAAGAAAAAGATTTATCTGATAAATATGATTAGGGAAGAAAATCAGATTTTTTCTGCTTTATTTGAAAAAGGGGTGGAGAAGTATCTCAAAGCAGGTAAAAAGATTGGTATTTTAATTAATAAAAAAGGTCATACAGGGGGGACGATTTGTCATAAGTGTGGGTATATTCCGCAGTGTGAGAATTGTTCAGTAGCAATCAATTATTATTTGATGCCGAGTGGAGAAAAAATGGGACTTTGTCATATTTGTAAGAGGCAGTATCTTTATCCTCAGACTTGTTCTGAGTGTGGGAGTCAAAATATCAAAGAATATGGTATGGGAACTCAGAAATTAGCACAAGTCCTTAAAGATCAGTTTTGAGCTGAGTCGCTGATTATTGAGTCAGAGACAGTAAGATCACAGAAAAAAATAGAAAAACTGACTTTAGAGCTAGAAAATCTTAAATCACAAGGCAAAAATCCAATAATCATCGGAACCTCGCTTTTAACAACGCCGATTAAAGATTGGAGCTTTGATTTGTTGATTTTTCTTAATGCAGATATTGGGCTGAATATCCCAGATTTTAATGCGAATGAGAAGAATTTTTATTTTTTATATGAGGCATTTGTCAAGCATCAATGTCCTACTTTTTTGGTGCAAACGATGAATCCTGAGCATTATAGTATCAGGAGTGCTTGCAAAATGCACAAATCAGCTTTTTATTCTGTTGAAAATGAGTTTCGTCAGGCGCATCAGTATCCTCCGTTTTGAGAGTTGTGTGTGCTTATGTATAAAGATGAAATTGAGGAAAAGCTCTTTGCAAAAGTGGATCAGCTACATAAAGAACTGATGTATTTACAGGAAAAATATCAACTTAAGGAGCTAGAGATCTATACTACGCCGCCTTTGATTTATAAGATTTTTGGAAAGTACAGGTATCAAGTGGTAATTAAGGGAAAAGAAGTCAGAAATTTTATGGATATTGTTTTTTCAAAATTACAATTACACAAAAAAGGCTTTAAAGTTAATCGAGATGCGGAAAGTATCGTGTAAAAACAGATAGAAGTTAAAAATATCTAACTTTCTCTTGATTTTTAGTAGGTTATAAATATATAATATATTGTTATGTATTTATAACTTTTTAGTTTGTTAAGAAAAAAAAGATGAGGAAGGAAAAGCTTTTGAAATTTCTAGGGATTTTTTTGTTTGCTGCTGGATTGTGAATAGTGTTTAGTCTTGTAAGCAAAATCCCCTTTGATGTGCTAGATGTCAAGTATCTTTCACTTGTACTTCTGATGCTTATTTTCTTGATAGGTGGAGGACTTGTACTTTATCTTACAAGAAAGATGAAAAAACAGAATTCTGCTATTGAGACTGATGAAATGTTCAAAAAGGCTGGATATACTGCATTGGCGGCTTCGTTTCAGGTGTTTTTGATGCTTGTTCCGATAGTACTTTGTTTGGATAGATTTTTCTCATTTTTGGATAAGATGAGTGCTAAGGATATTATAGAGATTTTTTGGTTTGGATCTTTGTTTTTGGTAACAATGTTTTCAGGATGGTATTCTCGTCATCCAGATAAAACCTGACTTTAAAGGTGGATTTTTAGATTTTTTAAAGGGATGAAAAATAGGATCAAAGAACTAAGGTCAGAATTTGGTTTGACACAGCAAGAATTGGCACAAAAAGTTTGAGTAAGGAGAGAGACGATTGTATTTCTTGAAATGGGGAAGTATAATCCATCATTGAATCTAGCATTTCAGATTGCAAAGGTTTTTGGGCTTCAGATTGAGGAGATTTTTTATCAGGAGGAATAAGTATGAATTTTGCTATAAAAAATCTTAGCTTTTTGACAAAAGAAAAAATCTGACTATAATCAGGATTGATCCTGGTTTTTTTGATTTTTGAATCGAAGATCAGAATTTTTATCTTTTGAATACAAAACAAAAATGTTGAACTTATGGAACTCAAGAAAAAGAAAACTCGCGAAAGATCTTAAACCGCTTAAAAGCAAAGAAAGAGAAGCGTTTTTTAATGCTAAGGTGCAACTGCTTGATGTGAGAGATGGAGAAAGAGCTCTTGCTATCCTTAATCCTGTACAAGCTGCGGAATTTGGAATTAATCTTAATGATAAAGTAGAGTTGAGAAAGGCTAGTGGGGAGGTGTTTGTTGTAGATGTAATGATTTCTTCGCAGGTAAAAACTGGGAATATTGCTGTTTATGCTGATGTTTTGGATAAAATCACATTGATTGAAGATGAACTCGTATCGGTAAAATTGGTTCAGGCTTCTGCTACTTCTTATGAAGCGATTAGAAAGAAGATGAGAGGAGAAGAGATTAGTTATGATGAGATGTTTGCGATTATCAAAGATATTTCAGAAAATAAACTTGATGATACGATGATGACTTACTATGTGGCATCAAGTTTTTTCTATCCAACGACAGATGAAGAAATGTATCAGACTGCAAAGGCGATGGCTGAATGTGGCGTAATGTTTAAGTATCCAAAGGGTGAAATCATTGCAGACAAACATTGTATTTGAGGGGTCCCAGGAAACGAAACGACAATGGTATTGATTCCTTTGATAGCAAGTTTGGGAATTAAAATTCCAAAGAACTTTTCTAAATCAATTACTTCTCCAGCAGCGACAGGGGAGTGTGTAAATGTGCTTATGGATATCAATTTTGACAAAAAAGGAATTGAGAAATTGGTCGAAGATCAGAATTGTTGTCTAGTTTGGTGAGGAGCATTGGATTTGGCACCTGCAGATGATAAGCTTATCAAGGTGCAATATCCACTTTCTATGCAATCTAGAGCAAAAGTTGTAAGCTCGATTATGGCTAAAAAATATGCAATGGGTGTGACGCATTCGCTCATTGATATTCCGGTTGGTCCTACTGCCAAAGTTACCACAATGGAAGAAGCAAAAGATTGGAAACAAAAGTTTGAATATGTAGGGAAAAAACTCTGAATGAAGATGTCGGTTGAAATTACTAAGGCAGATGAAGTAATTGGAAATGGTGTTGGAGCGGTTATGCAGGTACGTGAAGTACTTAGAATTCTCCAACAACATCCACAGAGACCAAAAGATTTGGAAGATAAAGTGCTTCATTTGGCAGCAAAAATTATTGAATCTGTTGGTATGGCAAAAGGGAAAGATGCTCTTGAATTGGCGAAACATCAGCTTATTTCTGGAAAAGCTTGGGAAAAGATGCAAGCAATTATTTCAGCTCAAAAGGGAAATCCAGAGATCACAAGTGAAACTTTGAAACTCTGAGAACATACCTATGATGTTTTAGCAACTCATGATGGAACACTCAAATCAATGGATTTGCATAAAGTTAATGCAGTATGTAGGAGACTTGGTTGTCCAATTATCAATGAAGCAGGTATGTATTTGCATAAAAAGACAGGAGATAAAATCAAGAAGGGAGAAACGATTGCTACGCTTTATGCACTTGATGAGACTAAGCTTGCGTTGGGAATTGAACTTTTGAATGAAAAAAATCCTTTTGATTACTAATAATAAGCGTTTAATAGATTATTAAGTATATAAGGAGAACAAAGAAAAAAGTCAGAATTTTGATTTTGTTTATCTTTTCAGATTCTGACTTGGTTTTTAGCTTATTTTTTGATAGTGATGCGAAAGAGGGGATTGATGTGAATTTTGGGAGCAATTGCTGTACTAGCTAATGTCAGTATTGCTGCGGATTATACGATCAAAAATTACAATGTCGATATGGAACTCAGAACTGATGGTTCTATGCTGGTCAATGAGACGATTGATGTAAATTTTTCTGCACAAAAGCATGGAATTGTTAGAAAAATTGCTACCAATAATCCAAATAATGGAAGAGTTACAAGTATTTCATCGCCAATGGTTGAGTGAGATAATTTTCAGATAAGCAGAGAAAAAGATATGGTTAAGCTTAAAATCTGAGATCCGAATTCAACTGTTTATGGAGATCATAAGTATCGTATTTCATATGTAGTAGATAATGCGATTGTGAGCTTTGGAAGTGGAGCTTGGCAGGAACTATATTGGAATGTGATCGGAACGGAGTGGACTACTTCGATTGATAAGGTATATTTTTCTCTCAAATTGCCGAAGGATTATGTGAGTAATGGCGATAAATATTATGCCATCCGAGGATATAATGGGGAAAGAAAAAAAGAAAATCTGATTTTTGATCTTGTTTGATCTGAGGAGTTTAGATGAAGTCTCGAGCAGTATATGAGGGCAGGAGAGGGGTTGACTGTATATGTGCCTTTTGTGAGTGGATATTTTGAGTTTCCTCAGGATTATGGTAAGTATTTTGAGCAAGGAAGTAGATTTTTAAGATTTATTCGTTTTATAGCTGTATTTTTAAAAGATTCTTTGTTTTTGTCGATATTAGTGTTCTTTGTTGTATATTTTTCGCCACTTTTGCTTCCTTTGTTGTTTATGAAGTGGTATCGTAACTTAGAATTAGGAAAAAAACTTGATAAAACTAGATGGTATCATATAAATTTACATAACTTTTTTTTGAATATCTTTAGATTCCTTGTGTTTTTGTATCCTTTCTCTCTCTTTTTTTGGATCTTTTATTTTTGCTGATATGCCTTTGAACAATTTTCTTTATTTGAACAATTTTCTTTAATTATTTTTGTTTCTATTGTGTTTTGTTTGTTGGTGGCTAGTTTCGATAAATTTTGGGATTTTGATTATAATGGAAAAAAGCCTCTTATTCCATATTACTTACCTCCAAAAGATTTAGATATTTATACTTTGTTTGCATTTTCTCTTAAACATGGTTTATCAAAAGATTTTGTTGCTTCTATATTTTTATATTGGGCCTCTCAAGGAAAAATTACTATTTCTTATAAAGAAAGAAGAGTGAATTTTGGACTCTTTTGATCTTCCTATGTTTTTTCAAGAAAAACGATATTGCAAAAAAAAGATAATAACTCTTCAGAATTAATGCCAGATGAGATATTTAGTTCATTTTTCTGAAATCGTTCTCAGATTAAGTTGAGTCATGAATTTATTAGCAATATTTATAAAAAAATTACTTTATTAGAAGATCAGGTTGATGAACTTTACAATAACGATCTTTATGTTGAAACGAGGGAAGTTTGAGGATTGTTTTATTATACGACATTAAATTCAGAGGGAAGAGCTCTCTATGATCAACTTAGAGGTTTAAAATATTATTTGGAAACTGTTGAAAGACCACAGATAGAGCTCCTTTTGAAGGCTGATCCGGAATATATCAATAAAATATTGCCTTGGGTAGTGCTCTTTGGACTTCAAAATAAGCTTGCAAAACAGATCGAAGATCTGATGCAACAAACAATACAACAGTGGGGAGCAGGAGATTGAGATTTGTCGGTTATGAAGATAATGACAGGTTTAGCTTCTTGTGTAGATTCTAATGACCATAAACCTGTTTCTTCAAGTAGTGACTCTGACTTTGACTCAGATCGAGGAAGTTGAGGTGGAAGTTCTGGAAGCTTTGGTAGCGGAATCTCTGGATGAGGTGGATGATGAGGTGGTGGAGATAGTTGGTAATACCTTGTATTTCTTAAAATCACAAGAGAGGCAATGCACTGCATTGTCTTTTTTCTGTTATTTTCTCTTGATTTTTTCTTTGATATAAATATATACTACTTTGTAATGCAAGGTAGTATAAAAATCTGAAATTAGATTTTTAGAGCTTTTTATTTTTAGATGATAAGAGATGTATGAAAACGACAATATCGCCATTCAGATGAGGAAAGGCGTGTTAGAATATCTGATCTTGCTGATTATTAGTAGGGGAGAGGTGTATGCTTCGGATATTATTGCTCATCTCAAGGCTTATGATCTGCTGATCGTCGAGGGGACGCTCTATCCTTTACTCTCTCGTCTCAAAAAAGATCAGCTCTTGACTTATTCTCGAGTCGAGTCGCCCAGCGGTCCTCCGAGAAAGTATTATCAGCTGACATCTCATGGCCAGCAAGTGATGCAGAGAATGGAGCAAGTGCGGAACCAGTTGAGTAGTGCGATAGCCGGAATGCAAAATTTATCTTCTAATGTCGAGTAAGATGAAAAAAGTAATTAAAATAATGTTGTATAGTATCGTTTGAGGGATCGGGCTTCTGGTGCTGGTATATTGTGCGTATATTTCGATCCTTTTTGCAGATGAGAAGACAGGAGATGATGGAGTTGCAACTGGGTATCTGGCAAAAACCGATCCGAAATGAGTACTGGAAACCAAATACACTCAAATGGGACCAAGCGAGGTGAAAATTCAGACTTTTGATTCTGATAATCCAAAGATTGAACACTATACCCTTGTCTATCCACAAAAAATAGAAGAGAAGTCTGACAAAATCCCTGTTGTCCTTGTTGTCAATGGTACTGATACACCTGCTTCGGATTATATGCCGATTTTGGAGCATTTGGCTTCGCGAGGTTTTCTGGTCGTTGGTAACCAAGATCCTGAAAGTTGATCAGGAGAAAGTACCTCACAGACCTTGGATTTTGTCCTCGATTTGGTAAAGGACAAAAAGAGCATCTTTTATAACAAGCTCGATCTAGAGCATATCGGAGTGATGGGACATTCACAAGGTGGGGCTGGTGCTATTAATGCAGTGACCAATTATGAAAATTCACACTATTATACTTCGCTTTATACTGCGAGTGCGATTCCTGCGAGTTTGGCGAAAAAGCTTCAAAAACCTTATGATACCTCAAAAATCAAGATTCCGTATTTTATGATGGCTGGAGAGGGAATTCAGGATCGTGTACTGATTTCTCCGCTCTCAAGTCTCCAAACTAATTATGATCGTATTTTGGCTTCTCCTCTGACTATTATGGCAAGAAGAAAGGAGGCAGATCATAGAGATGTCCTCGAATATGGAGATGCGTATATGACTGCTTGGTTTCTTATGACGCTTAAAGGTAGTTCAGAAGTTGGAAAAGTCTTTATGGGACAAGATGCTGAGCTTTTGAATAATCCAAATCGAGAGGATATCGCAATCAAAAAATCAGATTTTTAATTTTATTTTTTGTAGTTTATACCTATGAAAACGCTAAATGTAAATGATAAAACTTTTCAGCTCAAGAGCGAGGTTTGCAAGTTTTTGCAAGATTATTTGAGGAGGATCGAGGCTTTTGTAAGCAAGCATGAGATCGATGCGGAGCTGCATCAGGATATTTTGCAAATTTTTGAAGAAAAGCTTAGTGCTTATGCGGATACCTCATCGATGAGTCAAAAAGACGCGATTAAAATTGTCAACGCCTTGGGAGAACCTGAGGAAATTTTTGCTGAGAGTTTGGAATATGAAAAAAAGGAAGAAAAGTCTGACTCAGAGCCTGTTTTGACGCACTTCTACGAAAAGCTTCAGCATAACTGATGGGCTAGACCACAGAACAAGGCTTTTTTCCTCGGAGTTTTTGCGATGTTTGCAGACAAAATCTGAGTGAATGTACGGATTCTAAGAGGACTCTTTGTATTGGCAGGAATGATGGGGCTTTGGGAGCTGCTTGGAATCTCGTTTCCTGGATATTTTTTGTTGGCATTTGTTTTTCCGAGGGGGGAGAAGGATTACTGAAAAAGGTCAGTATTAAACTATTTTTTGACTCAGATCTGGGATTTTAGATTGTTGTTTGTAAATAGTGTTCGTCAGATTTGGAATTTGTTTACTCGAGGAATGCCAAAAGGAGTTTGATTTTTTGGTAAAATGATTTGGATAATAGGAGGCATTATAAGATTTATGTGTTTGGTTGTTCGGTGTACGTGAATGCTTGCTTTAATTATCGGTTTATGAGTTTTGCTTTATTATCTCTTGTTTGGGATTATTCAAAATAATATTGATGTGACTTCAATTTTCCCAGCTGTAATGAAATGGGGAGTGATGATGGGGATTTTGTCTGCAGGCGGATTTTTTGCTATTGGAGTGTTGGCTTTGTTTAGAGAAAAAATCAAGGTTCGATTTCTGATTTCAGCTTTTGTTTTGGGGGCAGGTGCGATCAGTATAGCTGGAGTGAGTATTATGGATATTTTTAGTTATATAAAAAATCCTTATAGCGAAACTGTGCAAAAAGAAGTAAAAATTCCTTTTGAAGATAAGAATCAGTCATTGAAAATTACTTTTAAAAGTTTGAATAATTATCTAAGAGTTCTGGGGGCAGCTATGGAATTGAATCATGTTTCAAATGTTTATAATTTTTTCCCAACAGATGAGAATCAAATTAGAGTTGTGTTTAAGTATAAGATTTTTGCGAAAGATAAAAGAGATCAGAAGCTAATTCAAGTAAAAAATAATCTCAATACTCCATCAGTGAATATATCCGGAGATATATTAGATGTTCGTTTTTTGGGAGAGCAAATGTTTAGTCAGATTACTCCAATATTACCGATAACAGTAAGTGTAGACTTTTATATCCCAAGGAATGTAAAATTTACCTTTTATTCTGAACCAGGATATTATCATTCTAATTTGAAAAAGCCAGATTGGATGGATAATTATAGTTATCTTCCTTGTACTGCTTTGATTACTTATCAAGCTACTACCAATTCTTTTTATTGTGATGAAAAAATTTCATCAAAATATAAAAAGAATATCATAGAGGACAAAATAAAAGAGCAGCTTGATAAGATTGCACCGTTTATTGGTAAGGATCGAGAGTATAGTTTTATGGATGAGGAAGATAACCAGTATTGGAGATTTCATAGTATGAGACGACTTGATGATAAATATTTTATGATCAAGCTTTCAGATCAGTTTTTTAATCTTTTTCTCAAAGTAAAGGCAGACTTAGATAAAAAATGAAATCTGATTATCGATAGTGTTCAACTTCAAGAACTTGAACAAAAAGGCTTGATGAATAAAGAAAGATTAAAAAAATATGAAAAGTTGGATACGCTTTCTGGTGTAAAACTTAATATGCAGACAGAAAAGCAAGATCTTTTAGATAAAATAGCAGAATTAGAAAAGCAACTAGATCAATTGGATGATGAAAAATAAAACAAGAGAGATCTCTCTTGTTTTTTATAATTATTTTTGCTTGACTTTATTCAAAAAAATGATATTATATTCTTCATGTAAAATACAAATCATCTAAAAACAACAGTTATGGAACAGATAAAACTGACCTACGAAATGCTTCTTTGGGAGCGTTGGATCGTAAATTCAGGAGGAGCGGATTTCCGTCATACTGAATTGAGAGATGCACTTACTCAAAGTTTGTCTCATCTCATTAAGGGGTTAGAGGCAAAGACTATTGAGATTCTCGATCTGGATGAGATTACTTTTGAAGACTTCAAAGCTTTTCTCAAGAACTATCCTGTAAGAACAAGCATCGACTATCGTACAGCTCTGTACTATCACCCTCGTGATTTGGTACCCAATTATCGAAAGCTTTTTTTCTATTGGAGACCAGGTTCTTCAAAAGAATTTCAGCAAAGTGTTCTAGAGCCTAAGTACAGTAAGTTGCTTGGTACTTTGGCGGCCTTGTTTGCACAAATCAAACGGGATGATCTTTTGCCTCAGATGAGTCAAAATCGTAAGATTGCCCATCTTGAGTTTCTCATTTATGATTTGACATTCCCCGGTTTGTTTGCTAATTGGGGACAGACATGGGAAGCGCGATCAGAAGAGGAAATTCAGAGCACTTTGCTTGATATAGAAGCAAAGTTGGTATCTGCTATTCCTTTGCTTAATGCTTTACAGGAAGCTGGTATCAAAGTCAAGATCCATGCGATGCGAGTCAGAATTTTGAACTTTTTGTTACAGGCTTTGCATTATCTAGCATCAGGAAAGAAGTTCTCTCAGTTCTTGGAGGTGAATAGGAGAAAGTATCCATTGGTTTTTCGTCAAGTAGGAAATTTGGACTTACTTCTCTCTAAAGAGCATGCTTTTAGCAAGGTACAAATTACTTCACAGGTTTGTGAGGTATTTACTCAACTCTTGAATCAAGTCGTTGAGTTAGATTGAAATTGGAGGGATGTTTGGTGTATAGCACTAAATGTCCCTCTTTTTTTTGATTTCTTCTTGACAAAATTGTTGATATGTTTATAGTATGATTTGTAAACATATATTAACTAAAAGTTATCGTTATGGGATATGTTAAGCTAACACGGATGATGCTCCTGTTTGAGTATCATGGAGCAGAACTGGGATTTGGAGCTCATAATCGAGAGATTTTGGATTATATCAAGTCTGAGCTTTCTGGATTAGAAAAGAGCTTACGAGCTGGAGAAGTTCAGATTGAGGATTTAGATGAGACAACATTTGAAGACTTCAAGGCATTTCTAGGAGGGTATGCGTTTAGGCAGAGTTTTGCCAATCTCAATCCATATCAGCCACTCTATTTCCATCACCAAGATGGAGCTCATCCAGATCTCAAGAGAAGATCTTTTACGCAACATTTTCATGTGTTGCTTGAGATGCTTGAGCCCCTTGTTGAAAAAACAGGGGACGAATCTCTAGGGCGAGCAACTCGTGCCCGTCGAACTGCGATCAATGATTTTAGGATATACTATCGTTATCGTGTTTATCGTCACTAGTTTTCTAGTGATACCTCTCAGTATTAGGGAGTTATTAAGTCTATGAATTTGATAGCTCCCTTTTCTTGATAGGAAAAATATTAATTTAAGTTTTTTATTTTTGAAAATAAAATTAAAAAAATCTGACTTTAGTGTGCGAATACACTCTGGAGTCAGATTTTTCTTTTTTATTCATTTATTGAAATTTATCATGATTTACTGGATGCTTATAGCATTAGCAAAGTTGAACCAGGCACTATCGAGAACTTGGATTACAAAAGTTTTGTTAGCGGCAGTTTTGATCACATAGTTTGAGTTGAGATTATTGAGTTTTTCAGTAGATGGACATTCATAGATGATAATGCTAGGGGAGGTTTGGAGATTGTCTTTGTTGGTGTGTGAGATAACTCTTAGTCCATATCTACATTTTACTCCTTGAGACTCGAAAGATTGACTTGGAGTAAAGGCTTCATATGAAATCTTCATAGATGGGAGTGTGATGCTATATCCTCCCTTGTTAGAGGTATAAGTAAAGGTTTTGTCTGTACTAGTGGCAAATTGAGGGACATTTGGATTGAGTGGAGTTGTAGAAGTTTGAGTTGATTGAGGGCTAGTGTCAGATTTTTCTTCTTTTTTTTGTGTTTCTTTTTGAGGTTCTTTGAGGTTTGTAGGTTCTTGTTGTGGAGCAGATGTTGAAGTCTTAATATCGATAAAAGTTAGTTGATCTGGTTTTGAAAGATCGAAGTTTGCTTGACAGGTAAAGAGTTTTTCTCAACTTCCTTGCATTGTGATTAAAAGATTATCTGCAGTTTTTGTTGTGGTATGAGAAAGGATACGATTGAGACCATTGTCAGTTCCGAGGCATGTTTTGACTCCATGCTGAGAAACAGCTTTTGAGATGAGGTTTGGAGATGCTAATGTGAAGAGATTTTTGATCTTTTCGACCTCTTGTGCGTCGGCATCATGGATAAAATATCCTCGCCAGTTGTTGTTTTGGAAAAAGTGTGATCAGTTTTCGAGAGTATAAAAAGTATCTCCATTGATGGAAGTTGTGGTTCTAATTGCATTTGTTTTGAATGTTTGAGTGAGCTGTTGGCAATTGGTATCTCAGTTGTTGCTACAGTTGAAGAATGCTATCGTTGTGGTTTTGTTGTTTTCTAGATTTTGGATTTGAATTTGATTATTCTCTCCAGGAGTTCCTAGAAAAGTATAATGTTCAAAAAACTCTGCTCCAAAATAGAGTCCAGCTTTGGAAATATAGAGTCCCATAGTTGTGGTGTTTTGTGAAGGTAATGCAGTTTGTTCAAGGTCTTGTGCAGTTTGTGTTCCGATATTTTCGACCTCTACGAGGGGTTTTCCTTGATAGAAAGATTCAATGGTTCCGATGATTTGTACGGTTCAAGTGAGTGTATTAGTATAGTTGGCAAGTGGAATTTTACTGCTTTTGAGTAAAAATACTTGACCACTAAGATTAGTAAGAGTGTGTGTGTAGTTAATGAGGTCAGAATTATCTTGTTTGAGGATTCCTTCTTCTTGAATCTGAGAATCTATGGTATATCCTGTAGTTTCTGAGGTTTCAGGTGTTTGTGTGAAGCTAATATCTCGGCTATTTTTCCATACAAAGTAGCCTCCAATTCCTACGACAATGAGCAAAATAACGATAATAACCCACAGATTAGATGGAGACTGATTATTGTTGATTGTTCTGATTGTCCCTGATGAAAATCAGTTTTTTGAAGCTTTTTTTGTGAAAAAGTCTTGGCGTGAAGTATTCATTGCGTAGAAGGTCAAGAGGTAAAATAATAGTATGAAAGATATTAAAGAAAGAAATCTGATTTTCAAGGTTAGATTTTTTTTTGAGATTGACATTTTGATGAAAATGAGCTCAGTTGCTATTTGAAAAAAAATATATAAAAAACGACCTCTAAAGTGAGATCGCTTTATTAAGTCAGATTTTTTTATGAATTCTTTTTGCTTCCATAGATGAGATGAAGTGACTCTTTGATAAATGGAACATTGAGACCAAGAGTAAGGATTGCGGTTAAGACAATCATATATCCAAATCCCTTAAACATATTGATACCAAAAGCAAAGAGCAAAACTCAGATAAGAAGTGTTGAAATCTGTCCATCTCTAATTGCAGATCGGCTTCTGTGTTCTGCAGCGTTGATGGCAGATGTGAAGGATTTTCCTTCTTGTACTTCTTCATTCATTCTTTCAAAGATGAGGATGTTGGCGTCGACAGCCATACCGATTGAAAGGATAATCGCAGCGATTCCACTGAGTGAAAGTGCGTAATCAATGAGCTTGATAATAGCAAGGAGAATGGTGAAGTAGAAGATGATAGTAAGTGTAGTTACTACGGCTTTCCTCCATCCATAGATAAAGAAGATATAGAGGATGATAGCTAAAGATCCAACAAGTGTTGCGATCAATGCTCCTCTAAATGCTGAATCTCAGAGGGATGGAGATACTTTTTCTTCTTGCATAAGGGTAAGAGGTGCTGGCATATTTCCAGAGTTGAGGTTTTCTGCTACAAGACGTGCTTGAGCTGCATCAAATCCTCCTGAGATTTGAGCTCTACCATCACAGATGGCATCTTGGATAGTTGCGGCAGTTGCGATTTCTCCTCCGATAAAGATTGCCATTTGTCTATGGATATTGTTCTTTGTGATTTGACAGAAGAGGTCTTTTCCTTTTTCATTGAAGCTGATACTTACAGTTGGTTCTCCTCCAACTTGATTTACAGAGGCTTGAGCAAGTGTGAAGTAGGCCCCGTTAAGGATAGCTCCATCGTTTCCTTTTGCAACGATCCATTCTTGCCAATTTCTTACAAATACTTCTTCAATGGTGTAGGTTCCAGTAGTTTGATCTTTTTGCAATACTCTAAAGAAAGTAAATCCTTCGATATCGTTTGCGAGGTTAAGACCACTAAAATTTGCCGCGATGTAAGTTCCACTAAGTACTTGTGAAACTTCTCCAGTTGCTAGAGATGCAAGCAATTTAGCATTGTTTTGGTAGATAGTTGGGAGTTGATCAAGTTTCCCTTGAAGGAGGTTTGCTTGGATACCATCTCCACCTTTGTTTTGATTTTCAGTAATCATTTTATCAGGATGCTGAACGGCTTCTATTCTAAGAGATTCAGCAAGAGCTCTTCTCTGAGTAGCAGATTCGGCATCTTTTGGCTTGTCATTGAGGAGTCTAAACTCAAGTTCTACTGTTTTACCGATCATTTTTTTTGCTTGATCCAAGTCAGCAACTCCACCAATTTCAACTACGATTTGAGTTTGGTTGTTGAGGTTTTGAGTGTAGGCTTTATAATCACTTACTCCGAGAGCTGAGATTCTCGCATCAATATTTTTGATGATAATAGATTCGATGTTTTTCTTTACTTGAGTGAGTTCAGCAGTCTCGTTTGCTCCATATTGTTCGTCATACTTGCTGTAATCGATTTTGTAAACGAGCTTGGTTCCTCCAGAAATATCAAGACCTTTTCTAAAATTTGTAATTCCATTTAAAGTCAGATTTCGGTCTCTTTGAAGGGTTTTTGTATTGAAGGTTCTCCCTACAAAAAGGACAAAAAATAGACTCACGAGGAATACGATTCCAAGGGCAATTCCCTTTTTGCTAAAAAAGTTTTTCATACTTTTTTCACGATAAATGATAAAAGATAACAGCATTCACTATATCTTTTTGACAATAAAATACAAGTAAAAGTCTTGTATTTTGGGGGCAAAAAAGTAGTCTAAAGTCAGATTTATTTCTTTTTTCTCAATAGGATGTGAGTTTTTACCAATTTGCAATTGCTTTTGCTTGTGGTGAGTGGGGCATTTATGTTGTTTGCGTTTTTGGTGTATAAGAGAAGGAAAATCACTTTTTTCCCTTTTTTGTTTTTCTTTTTTGGGGCGATGGCGATTGGGATTTTTTCGCTACGCGTGCAATGGCTTAATGCGATTGGAATTACTTTTGGACTTAATAGGGGGGCAGATTTGATTGTGTATGTATCAATAATGGTACTTTTCTACTTGCTTTTGAGTCAGTACAATCGTAATGCTAGTTATCAACTCAAGCAAACTGACTTGATCCGTGCTTTATCAATTCAAAAGGCAGTTTGAAAAATAGAAAAGTCTGATATTGTCTTTGTTATCCCCGCATTTAATGAAAGTGATCATTGTATTGAAGTGGTGAACGAGGTTTTGGATCAGGGATATGGAGTTGTTTTTGTTGATGATGGAAGTTCAAATGGACTTTTTGCTAGATTACAAGTCGCTTTTGGAGGTATAGATGAGATAGTTTTGATCAAACATATTGTTAATATGGGGCAGTGAGCTGCCTTGCAAACTTGATTCTCCTATATTCAGGATTATGCTCCAAGTGCTAAGTTTGTGGTGACTTTTGATTCTGATGGTCAGCATTTACTCAGTGATTTGCCAAATTTTTTGGAGAAATTTGAGGAAGACGAGAGTTTAGAAGTAGTATTAGGTTCGAGGTTTTTGGGAAGGGCAGTGAATATCCCAGTTATGAAGGTACTAACTCTCAAGATCTGAATTTTGTTTACTTTTATTTTTAGTGGAATGTGGCTGAGTGATACCCATAATGGTTATAGAGTAATCAAGAGATCATCACTGGAAAAACTTAGATTAACTTTCAATGGAATGGAGCATGCTTCTGAGATTCTTGAGCTGATCGGACAGCAAAATATCAAGTATGTAGAAGTTCCGAATACAATTTTGTATACAGAATACAGTATGGCGAGAGGGCAAAAGCTCTCAAATAGCTTTAGGATTGTCAAGAATTTACTAATGAATAAGTTGTTTGGAAGCTAGATTTTAGTATATAACGTGGTTGCTATGGTGTTTTTGAGAAGTTTTTCTTGAGAGCGATTTTCTGCACTTATAGTTAGTCTTCTGATTTTGTGGTTTGTTTTATTGCTCTTGTATCGTATATGGGGTATATTTTGGGGACAAAAAGATGGGCTCTGGACTTTATTTAAGTCTTCGTTATCTCTTGAAGAACAAAAAAAAAGAAAACAAAGAAATAAACGCTGATCAAATGCTCTATCTCAACTTGGAGAAAAACCGGTTCATGTTATCTCCAAAAGAAGGAAGAAGCTCTCTAATAACTGAGTTCTTCCGTATTGATTTGTGTTGTTTGGTAAAGAAATTCCTAGGCAAAAACTCCCTAGATTTACTTATGAAGATGAGTATTTACATTTCTTGGATGTCTTGCTCTGGAACAAGGCATCACCTTTGATTGCTCACTATACCAAAAAAATTGGGCAAGAGAGTGTTCCTTTGGTTTTTAAGCGAGCAAAAAGTAAGTGGGGACATTGTAAGCATTATGGGTATGAAAGATATGAAATTATGCTCAATAGAGCTTTGGTATTTTTGCCTGAGAAGTATTTGGAGCAAGTTGTTGTTCATGAAGTTGTACATCTCCAGCACCCTCATCATCAGAAGAGTTTCCGAGATTTGGTACTCAAGCTCCAGCCTGAGAATAAAGTCCTCAATAAAGATCTCAATAAATGTTATGGACGAATGGTGAGGCAATCAGATATCTTTGGCATGAGAAAATAGACTTACATTGAGAAAATGAGTAAAAAAGAAAGAAGTCAGATTTTTGACTTCTTTTTTCTTACGATTGCGATTTTTTGAGAAATGTTTTTTAGAAGTTAATAATGTTTTTATCAGGTTGAGGCTCTGGTATTCCGTAAGATTTGATTACTTGGTATGCGTAGTAAGAGATAGTCCCT
Source organism: uncultured bacterium (assembly GCA_963517005.1). Taxonomy (GTDB): domain Bacteria; phylum Patescibacteriota; class Gracilibacteria; order Absconditabacterales; family Absconditicoccaceae; genus HOT-345. Next base: position 46,738 of record CAUQDZ010000001.1, on the reverse strand, counting down.
TGAATTCCTAGGTAGAGGATGATGATCGAGAATAGGAACTGTCCGTTGTGAGGGAGTTGTGTAAGGAGGTAGATGTTGAGCAGCATTGCCATTAGAGAGGAGAAAAGCCAAAAAATTAAATCTGATTTTTTAAGATAGGTGGGTAGTGGAGGATGGTTTGCATAGAGGATTGTGATACCACAGAGCATGTTTCGGCAGATGAGCCAAGGGACGGCAGTTTGAATACCTGATCCTCAGCCTTGTGTTTGTTGGCCTAGGAGGAGAATAGAGATATAGAGTGAGAAGTTAATTACGAGTGAAAAAGCAAATCTCGTTGCAGTACTAAATGCTTGCGTCTTTTTGAGAAAAAAGGCATTGAATGCAAAAAGCACGATTCCGGTTCGATATCGTAGTTGTGGAAATGGATTCCCTCAAAAAAGTGGCAAAAGATAACTAACAATTACTCCAAGCAAAAGGAAAAGATTGAGATATTCAATGCAGGAATGGAGAAAGCGTGGGCTTTCTTTGAGATCGCGGATAAAGTCTTTCCATCGCTGAAAAGGATCAGGTTTTTCTTTTTGTAAGATTTTTTCTCCAGCGAGGATTCTTCTGAGGGAAATCTCTCTTTTTGCAGGTGGGGCCTTGAAAGTGTAGGTGAGTGCGTAGGCAAGGAGTATGAGTGCGAGTGAAATATTGATGAGACCAAAGGTGAAACCATACATTGTGTTGTTTTGGATGGCGAAGATTCCCCGTACACTGAGCATTAAAATGAGTAAAAGTTGGCCGTAATATTGATCTTTTTCTACGGGGAAGTAAGGTCAAATACCATGGTAAATAACTGTAAAACTTAGTAAGAGTTCAAACAAAACTCGTCAAAACTGATTGAGGAGTCAAAAGGTTCCCCAAGTAATGGTGTGATTTGCGAGAATAAGAAATGCGAGTAGGATCTGTCCATATTTGAAAAGAAATTTTCCATCAGCGTAGTTCAAAATATAGGAAATACCTCGGCTAATGCTGGAGAGGAAAAGAAGTATCCAAAAGGCAGCTCCATTACTCATACCTAGGAAACTAAAAATTCAGAAAAGCCCTAGCATCACAAGGAGTGCGAGAAAATAGAGTCAGTATTTTTCTCTTATTTCATTGTGGGGGAGGTTAACTTTGAAATCATAGAATCCTTGCGAAAAAAAGAAAATGCTAAAAAAAAGCGGTAAGAGTGCAAAGTATCGCAGATTTATAAGCGAGAAAAAGCTGATAAATACTCCACAAACGAGCAAGACGATGACATAGGACACGGTCTTTTGATTAAAAAATTAAAAGAATTTTGAGTAAGGTAATGATAGTCATATAGAGCAATACTCCTCAAAAAAGCCAAAGTCCGTAAGCAGAGGTGGATTGAGGACGGATTTTATGGTTGAAAAATCAGATGAGTAGCACAAAAGGAGCAATATAAAGCATCGCAACGGCAAAATTTTTGACTCAAAAATCGAGTCATACAAAAGGAGTAACTACTAAGAGGAGTGCACATTCGACGATCATTAAAAGCGAAGTAATTTCTAGGGCTTTACAAAGATTTTTGAGGATAGGGAGTTTGTTTTGAAAAGCGAAGGTAAGGTCTTTTTGGAGGTATTGGGAGAAGAGTTTGAGATAACCGAGAGATACATACATAGATTCTTCTCTGGAGAGTTGAGCTCAAAGTGCTTTAAGGAGCTGTGCTTTTGCAAGTCTAGTTTGTTCTCTAATGATTTCTGTGTTTTTTACTTGAGTTCATTCAAAAATTGAGAAAACTTTATCGGATTCGAGTCTTTCAAGGAGAAAGTCCTGAGTAGCAACGATGAGATTCATTGCCTTGTGGAGATCTTCGATGATTTTGTCATAGTTGGTAGCAAGGCGGAGTTTTGAGATGGTTCATCTCATATCTTCGAGTTTTTTTCTAGTAATTGGTTCTATTTTGTTTCCTCAGATCGCTTGAACTTGTTCGATCTGATTGAGGATATCTTCAATGGCTTGATATGCCTTTTGAAGACGAGGATCACTCAGACTAGATTCAGATTTTTTTTCTTTTTCTTGTTGCTCTTTGATGGCTTGAAGTTGATTTTGGTAGGCTTGATTTGCCTTGACGATCATATCTTGGTATTCGATTGGGGAGAGAGGGTGTGTGGTATCATTGATCTCGATAATGGTTAACTCAAGAGGAACAACACTTTCAAGGCATTCTTGGATATTAGCAAATTTGGTGATAATTTTGAGTTGAGAGTCTTTGTGTTGGATAGTAAGAAAAACAGATCAAAAATCCTGAGGTTGTCCAGGATATTCTTCAAGTAAAAGTGTGATGGCTTTGTGAAAATTGAGAAATTCTTTGATTTGAGAAATATCTTCAGATTCAATAAGAAGATCCAGGGTGTAGTTTTTATCAGAGATGTCTTTGATTCCGGTAAAGTGAAAAAACATTGGTAAAAAATAGCGGTAAAAACTAGGAACTTTTTTCTAGATAGTTATTTTATATTGAAAAAGTGAAAAAAATCAATATATAACAGCATAGAATCTTTCTTTTTTCAACCAAAAATGAAAAAAAGTGAAAAAAATCAGATTTTTTTGTTTTTTTTTGCTTAAAAAGATATACTTAAGGAGAGTCTCAAAATAGTGGAAATGTTTTTGATTTTTGAGCTACTGCAGAGCAGAATTTTTATCCTTAAAATAAAACAAAAATGAGTGAAACAGTTACAAATACCAGTGATTTTGTATTGGATCATTATTTTGATGAGCAGACTATGTCGCTTCATCTCAAGGCAAATCGTCCTATCCTTCGTAAAAAAGGAAAACCAGGAGAGCGAAAGCCTGTTATTGATCCTAATGAAATTATGAGTAAAGAAGCGTTGCTGGCATTGATTGATGAGCTTTTTAGAGAGGTTGAAACGAGAGAAGATGCATTTTTGGAGATTAATAGAGAATTGTCCAAGGTATTGCAGGTAGGACCGTATAGAATTGTGATTGTATATGCACCGCTCTCTGATGGTATTGAAATGACGGTGGTAAGACCTGTCAAAAAAATGACTATCGAAGAATATAATCTGGATCCAGAACTTTTTGATTTGCTGAGAAATAAGGCTCAAGGAATCTTGATCTCTGGAGCACCAGGAAGCTGAAAATCGACTTTTGCAGGAGCTTTGATTGATGTCTATCATCAGGACAATCATATTATCAAGACTATCGAATCACCTCGTGATCTGATGCTTAATGATGATATTGTTCAGTATTCATTTACTTATGGTAGTCATGATGAGGTGAGAGATATTCTTTTGCTTTCTAGGCCTGATTATACTATTTATGATGAAGTAAGAAATAAGCCTGACTTTGAACTTTACAAGGACTTGAGATTGACGGGGATTTGACTTGTCGGAGTAATTCATGCGACCAAGCCAATTGATTCGATTCAGAGATTTATCGGAAGTGTGGAGATGGGGATTATTCCTCAAGTGATCGATACGGTACTTTTTATAGACAAGGGAAATGTTGCTGAGGTATTACAATTAGAATTGACAGCAAAAGTTCCAGATGGAATGCTCTCAGAGGAGCTTGCGAGGCCAGTGATCGTTGTAAGTAGCTTCTTGCAAAAAAAGCCTCTCTATGAGATTTATACTTTTGGTGAGCAAGTGGTAGTGATGCCAATTCAAACCGATGAAAAGGGAAATCCAAAGAATCCTAGCAAAAACCAGGTAGTTTCTGAATATGCGAAGGAAGGAATTCAGAGAAAATTGAGTCAAGCTTTGCCTTGTGATTTCCATATTCAGATTAAGGGAAGTGAGTTAGAGCTTTATGTTCCTGAATATTATAAGGGAAAGGTTATCGGAAAGGGCGGTGCAGGGATCAATAGACTAGAAAAAGAAATCTGACTTAGGATTCATGTTAAGACTTTTGCAGAATTGCCATTGCTTGATGTGAAGGTGGATATCGCAGGAGGCAATAAGAAAAACGAACCGCTTGTAATTGCCTTGCCGCAAGAATATGCAAATCAAACTATAACATTACTTGTAGATGATGGACTCTTGTATGCAAAAACGAATAATCAAGCCAATATAGTGATCAATGATAAGCAAGTGATTACATTGATCAGGAGGAAGGGATTTGTGATTGTAGCCAGCTAACAAGGGCTAATCGTACTAAACAATTAAAAAGATAAAAAAATCTGAGTCTAGTGGAAAATCGTCTTTGGATTCAGGTTTTGAATCTTTTAGTTGCTCTAAAAATAAAATAATAACAAAGGTCGCTTTGGGTGCGGATATTTATTTATTGTATGTGTGGAATGAATAACTTTAGGTTTACAAAGATTGTTGCTGGGGTAAGTCCAACTTTGGCAAAAGAAACAGTATTGTCAAAGATTATTAATATGGTAGATGTGTTCAGAATTACCTTGTCAAAAGGGTATGACGATAATAACAAAAAGTATATTGATACTTTGATGAAGCTAGATAATAGCAAGACTATTATTTTGGAGACAAGAGGAATTGATATTAGAGTTAAAAATACGGCGAATATTCCAGTTAAAGTATGAGATAAGTGGACTTTTGAGTATTCTGAATATACTCAGGATACGGATGCCAGAATTTATGTAGACTATCTAGATCTGTGAAATCTCAATGAGGGGGACGAAATCTACGCACAGCAGAGTGGAATCGTATTTAAAGTAACGAGAGCTTATGGAGATATTGCAGAAACTGAAGTGGTAAAAGCTGATCGCAACGAACTGTTACATTTTGATAGAATTTGGTTTAAGGGACTTGAGGCCGAGTTTTATAGCTTGAGTGAAAGAGACAAGAAAGATGTCCTTTGGGGACTGGAATATGGAGCACATATTATAGGACTAGCCTGTGCGAGCAATGCTGAGCAGATCGAAAGCGTAAGGACTTTTCTTGACTGGAATAATGCAAAGAATATGAAGGTCTTTTCAAAAATAGAAACAAAAGCCTGACTAGATAATTTGATCGAAGTGGTAGAAGCTTCAGATGGAATTATTTTTGCACCAGATTTGTGTGATGTCTGTCAAGATCCAGAAGTTATCTTGTCTACGGTCAGAACGATTAAACAAATGGGGAAGCCAGTTTTGATGTCTTTTTCAAAGGTTCCTTATGGAGAGGGATATATGGAATATTTTAATCAAAGGATTGAGCCTCTTTATAATGAAGGAATTGATGGTGTGCTAATGGATACTTTTGTTTTGGAAGATAATGTCTATGAAACAATCGAAAATGTAGGAGATCGTCTCAATGTACTTGAAGATAGTATGCAACCAAAAGAGCTTGTAAGATTTGATAGTAAAGATGATTTTGAGGTTAGAGATTATATTATTTATAATGCTTTCAGAGCTACAAAGGAGTTGGATATTACAGCAATTATTTGTTTTAGTGAGAGTGGATATACCGCAGCAAGACTAGCATCGCTTACTCCAAATATTCCGATTATTGCTTTTACGCAGTCGACAGAGACTTACAGATTTTTTAGTTTGGTTTGGGGGACAAAGGGGTACAAAATCTCTCAATCTTTCAATTATGAAAATCTCAAGAGAATTGGAAAAGAGATGATTAGAATAATCTTTAAGTGAAATATTTCTCTTGATGATAAGATTTTGATTGTCCAGGCAAATGAAAGTATCAATGGTGAAAAGACTGATATGATCAATGGATCAGAAATTTATAATTTTAAGAATATTTAAGTTTAGAGAGAAAAGAGAAAACAAGGCTAAAGTCTGACTTTGGTCTTTTTTTATTTTGTTTTTTTTAATTGACTTGCATTTTAGATCCGACTTGCTAAACTCTGAGCTACACACAATCAATTTAACTCACGAGATGGCAATGAGATACGAGATTTTGAATCAGGATAATAATCTTTCGCTTTTGCAAAGACTTTTGGCAGTGAGGCAGGTCAGTGATGATCCTGCTTTATTTTTGAATCCTCGTTTTGCTGACTATCGAAAAGATCCTTTTTTGCTCAATGATATGAATAAAGGAGTTGAGAGAATTATAAATGCCCTCAAAAAGCAGGAGAAAATTATGATTTTTGCGGATTATGATGTAGATGGCGTAACTTCGAGCTACTGTATATATACTTTTATTACTAAGTTTTTGTGATACAAGAATATCAGTGTGATGTATCCTAATCGTTTGCAAGATGGGTATGGACTCAAAAATAAACATCTGGATGAAATGAAGAAAAAGGATATAAATCTGATTATTACTGTTGATAACTGAATTACCTCAGTTAATGAGGCAGAATATGCGAAAGAGATTGGAATAGATTTAGTGATTACTGATCATCATCATGCTTTGGAGAAAGTTCCACAGGCAATTGCAGTGATCAATCCGCAAGTCTCTCCAAATTATGCTTTTAAGGGATTGGCTGGAGTAGGAGTGGCTTTCAAGCTTATTAATGCACTTTTGTCGAAGTCTAAATTTACAAATGAGAAAAGAAAACAGATTTTTAATTATTTTTTGCCAATAGTAGCGATAGGAACGGTGGCGGATATTGTTCCTTTGGTAGGAGAAAACAGAGTGATTGTCAAAAGAGGGTTAGAAATCATCAATAAAAATCCAGAGCTAATGCCTAAGTCGTTGGCTGGTTTTTTGGCAGCATTGAATATTAAGGATAAGGTGGATACTTATCATATTGGTTTTGTTATTGGGCCAAGGATTAATGCATGAGGAAGAATTGAAAGCCCTTATGATAGTTTGAGGATATTATTGTGTGAGACAGATGATCAGCTCCAATATATAGAAAAGATTGAAAATATTAATACTGAGAGAAGGAGGCTTCAAGACAAGGCTTTCAAAATAGCAGAAAAAAAAGTAAATCCTGATGATTGATTTCTATGGGTGAGTGATGAAGAGTTTCATGAAGGGATTGTTGGGATTGTTTCAGGGAGGATTACAGAAAAATATAACAAGCCTTCAGCGGTTTTTAAGATTGATAATGAAAAAGGGCACGCAGTGGCTTCACTCAGAGGTCCAGGGTATTTTAGTGTGATAGATATGATCTCAAAAGCAGCTCCGTACTTACTTAGATTTGGTGGTCATAAAGGAGCTGGTGGGCTTACTGTAGAGTTGGATCATCTTGAGCAAGTAATTCAGATTTTTCAAAATTATTGTCAAGAAAATATTACGCCTGATCAGCTCGAAAAGGTTACAAAAGTGGATACTGTTTTGCTTGATCATGAGTGGAATGATGAAGAATTGAGAGATATTGCTTTACTAGCTCCTTTTGGGGAGGGAAATCAAGAACCACTTTTTATGCTCGAACATATCAAGGTTGTTAGAGTTGAGGTAATGGGTAAAAAATCCAATCATCTCAAGATTTATGGAGAATTTGGTAACAAAGGAATCGTCATTATGATGCGAGGAAAAGGAGAAGAAAGCTGACTTATTCCATCGGTGATCTCAATTGTAGGAAAAATCAAGCCAGATACTTATAATGGAGGGTATTTTGTTGATGGAATTGACTGGATAAAAGAGGAGTAATTTCCTCTTTTTTATCTTGATTTTTTTTGATCAAAGAAAAAAAGACTCCCAAAGAAGAGAGTCAGATTGTCCTTTTTTTAAAGAATTATCTAAGTGCAGTTTTAGGTTGATTTTTTGTGTTTGTCTTTAGTCTTGAGGTTTTGTATCGTGTTCGAGTTTGTTGCTCATAACTGACCAGATGATTGTCAAAGCAAGTACACCAACGATGACTCCGAGAGAAAGTCCGATTGGAATGTGTATCCGTGGTGAAATGATCATTTTGATCCCAATAAAACTGAGGATGACGGCAAGTCCATAATTGAGTTTTGAGAATATATTGAGTGAATTTGCAAGAAGAAAATATAATGATCTGAGTCCGAGAATTGCAAAAATATTTGAAGAGTAGAGGATAAATGGACTTTCTGGTGCAATGGCAAAGATAGCAGGAATACTATCAAGTGCAAAGACGAGGTCTGTGATCTCGATGATAATCAAGGCAACGAGAAGAGGGGTGATCATTTTTACACCATTTTGCACGGTAAAGAAGTGGTCCCCATGGAGTTCTGGACTTACTTTAAAGAGTTTGTTGATAAGTTTATAGCCAACACCATCAGAGATTTTTTTGACTTCTTCTCTTTGAGGAAATCCAGATTTGATTCCTGCAATCAAGAGGAAAATTCCAAAAGCTAGCATGATTGGATTGACTTCGAGCGAATGTGTGAGGAATCCTCGTAAATCGGTTTGAAAATAGGTATGATTGATGATTTCTACTCCTGCAAAGATGAACATCGCACGAAAGAGTATTGCCCCTAATACACCATAAAAGAGTACTTCATGTTGATATCTTGAAGGAATTTTGAAAAAGCTAAAAACCAAAACAAATACAAATAAGTTATCTACGGAGAGCGCTTTTTCGATCCAGTAAGCTGCTTGAAACTGACTAAAAGCCTCAAATCCGTATTCAAAATAAATTATTCCAGAAAAGAGCATTGCTAGAGAAATCCAAAAGATACTAAATCCTAGAGCTTCTTTATTGGATACAGTGTGTGCTTTTTTATGAAAGACAAACAGATCCAAAATTAACATAATGATGATTGTCCCAATAAATCCTAGAATTAGTTCAGGATGCTGCTGCCAAATAGCAGAAAGAGGAAGCGTATGCATAATTTTTGCAAAAGAATAAATAAAAAGCGGATTTGAGTATAAAAATATTGTTTCGTTTTGCAATCTCTTTGCATCAAAAAATAATTTTTTTTCATTTTTTATAAAAAGATGTAAAATCATTTGCATTTGTGATCAATTTTCGTATATACTGTGTTGTTCCTATTTTATTTTTATTAAGGATTAGAAAAGATGACAAAGAAAATGTTGGCTGTTGCTGCTTTGGCAGGTGTTGCTGTTTTGGCTGGATGTGGATCACACACAGAAGAAGCTGTAGTTACTGGTGATGTTACTACTGGTGCTGAAGTTGTTGAAATGATGACTGGTGATGAAATGGCTGTTGAAGCTACTAGTGGTGATGAAATGACTGTTGCTACTACTGGTAATGAAGTAGCTGGTGCTACTACTGGTGATTTCGTAGTAGAAGCTACTGCTCAATAATTACCGTATTAAGTATATACGATTACTTGCAGTTTCTTTGCAAGGGAAAAAGGAGGAACTCTGAGTAGTTCTTCTTTTTTTATCTGAAATTTTATTTTTATTTGTGATTTTTTCTGAGATGCTTTTGAGGAGTTTTTTGCAGAAGGAATGTGGTCTTGCTAGGAGGCAAATTACTTCGTTGATCGATGAGGGAAAGGTTTTTATCAATCATCAAAAAGTAGAAAATTATAAAGCTGAATTGAAAAACTGAGATCAAATAAAGATTCTTTGATTAAAGGTGGATATACAATATCAGGAAAAACAAGATCAAAATTCTGATTTTTCTTCTTTGGTCATATTCAATAAGCCGAGAGGATATACTTGTTCTAAAGCAGATCCTTATAATCCAGTTTTTTATGAGCTTTTGCCAGAGGAGTTTAGAAAAAAATATTATTATATTGGGAGGTTAGATAAGGAGAGTCGTGGGCTGATTTTATTGACGATGGATCCTCAGATGGTGCATGAATTTGAGCATCCGAGTAAGCAAATTACGAAAGAATATCTCGTACAACTTAATCGCACTTTTGATCGAAAATTGGAAAAGCGTATTTTGGCAGGAGTAAAACATGATGGTGAGGTTTTGAGAGCGATTTCTCTGTATCCTAAAAATTGAGGTCAGATTTGAATTGTACTGAATGAAGGGAAAAAAAGGCATATTAGAAGAATTTTTAAGGTCTTGGGATATGAGGTGATTGATCTACAGAGAATCAGGATTTGAAACTATTTTTTGTGAGATTTGTCTGAGGGTGAGCGAAGAAAAATAGATTAAAAATGAGAAAATCACGATTTTATCTAGGAAATGAATATGTTTGGACGAATAAAAAAATATAGAAAACCTGATGTACAAGCGATGAATATCATTGAGATTTCGAAGACAAATATTTTGCATAATATCAATCAGATCCGTAGAATTCAGCCAAAATGGGCGATTTTCCCTGTACTCAAGTCTAATGCCTATGGACATGGAATCCTGCAGATGCTCGAAATTTATCGTGGACAAGCTTTTCCTTATGTAGCGGTGGATAGCTTGCCAGAGCGACAGATCGTAGCTCGTAACTCTGATTTTGATATTTTACTTATGGGAGAGACGTTTGCTGAGAATTATCGTTTTTTTGATTTTGAGAGGACTGCTTTTTCAGTCTATACTCTGGAAACTTTACAGGCACTTACTCAGCTTAAACGTAAGGTTAAAATTCATATTTTTCTAAATACTGGAATGAATAGGGAAGGAATTCAGGATTTTGAAATTTTGGATTTTATTGAACTTTTGAAAAAAAATCCTCAGATCAAACTTGAATGACTGATGTCGCATTTGCATAGTGCTGATGAGAATTTTGGAAGTATTGATATTCAAATAGCAAAATTTAAGGAGATGGGATGTATATTTGAAGATGCGGGATTTGAAATCAAGCGAAAGCATATTGCGGCATCTGCTGGGATTCAACAAATAGATGATGATCGATTGACAGCTTGTAGACCTGGACTTTTGTGTTATGGATATGAGGCAATTGATCTGGAAAGGACACATCAAAATCAGGGGAAAAAGCTGACTCTGAAACCAGCGTTAAGCCTTTTTTCTACGATTATTAAAGTACAAAAGCTGGAAAAGTGAGAGGGGGTGAGTTATGGACAGATTTGGAAAGCAGAGCAGGAATGTGTGATTGCAACAATTCCGTTTGGATATTATGAGGGTTGGACGAGAAATATGGCTGGAAAGCTCAATTATACTTGGAACTGAATATCCTGTCAGCAGATTGGAAAAATTTGTATGAATATGAGTTCTTGTCTAGGAAAACCGGCAATGAAAAAGTGAGATCTTATTTGCTTGATCAGTAGTGATCCTGAAAGCAATCAGAGTATAACAAAGATTGCTCAGGCGGGAGAAACGATTGTATATGAGGTACTTATTAGGCTTGAAAAGTCTATGAGAAGAATCGTTGTTGACTAAAAGAATAATGCTGACTTAGGTCAGAGTTTTCTTTTTTTTTGAGAATTTTTACTTGACATTTGTTTTGGTAATGATATAGTATTTATCGTAAATATAAATTCACCTAAAACACTATTTTTATGGAAACAATTAATTTGTTTGCTCTTCTTGCTAAATGGGGGGAGTTGTCGCTACATGTGGGAAATCCCGCATGGGAGAAGCAATATCGTAACTATCGTCATGATTTTCGTGATAACGAGGAATCTGGTCTCAAAAACTGTTTGCTTGCACAGATGATGCCTGTGCTGGATCAGCTTGATGCAGATGAGGTGAAGATCCAGACTGATGGTTTCAAGAATGGAGAGATCGAAGCTGGAATGCGAGGTCTTGGACTACTTCTCAATGCCCCATTTGATAGGGAGCTTCGTGGGATTCTTGCACTTTGTGTGCTCAATCAGGTTGAACTTCCTCCAACTAAAGACACAATCCGTTTTTTAGAGAGTGAAGAAGTTGTCTTGGATCCAGAACATTCTTGGACTCAAGATCAATTTATTCAGCTGTTAGATCGAGGAGATTGTTCCACTTTTATGCTCTATTTTAGACGATGGTTTGCTAATAGAGAGATATCTGTGAATATTCGTAGTAAATGGGCGTTTATTCTTTGGAGGAGTTATCTTAGAGAACAGCATGTCTGGCCTAAATCTTCTGTGAGATATAAGGCTAAATGAAATCAGAAATCTTGAATCAAGATCTGAAAAATAGGGAAGAAAAATTTGAAGTCAGATTTTTCTTCCTTTTTTTATATCTTTTTGGAAAAATGTAAAGGGGGAAAGTAAGAAAAATGATTCAAAAAATTGAGAAAAATCAGAATTATGAGTACACTTGAAGTGATGATTTATATTTAATACTATAACCATGGTGTATATCCCTGATTCCTTAATCGATGAAATCGAAGAACTCAAAGAACTTGGAAAGTTTGATGAGGCAATTCAAAAAGTAAATAAAATCCTGACTCGTGATCCTCATAATGAAGATGCGATCTTACAAATTGCGGATATTCAGTTTCGTAAAGGAGCAATAGACAAGGCAGATAAGGCTGTGGATTTTCTAAATGCTCAAAAAAAGAACAACGATCCTTTAGGGCTTTATATCAAAGGGCTTTTGGAGATGGAAAAGAATAATTGGAAGTCTGCTAGGTCTTATCTCTCAAAAGCAATGGAAATGACCAATGCGACCAATCATGAAATCCTCAGATGTTATGGATTGTGTGAATACTGGTATGGAAATAGAGAAAAAGGTTTGAGATATCTCAAAGATGCCTTTAGTATTGATGGACTTGATGCGGAAGTGGTGTATAATCTCATTCAACTTTCGATTCTCGAGCAAGATTACAAATACGCTCAGCAGATGATTTCTTACTTCAATAAACATCAAAAAAAGCTTAAATTTATTGAAAAACAATTGCCTTTTTACGAGAATAAAATTACTCTTTTTGAAAAATTTATCAAGGCGACGGAGACTTTTCAGCTTAGAAAATAGTTATTCTTATCTGTTATTAGTATCTGATAAAAGTCAAAAAACTGACTTTTGTGTAGGATCCTGATTGAGATTCAGATTTTTTACCTTTTTTGTACCAAAGATTCAATGAAAGCAAATTTTTTTAAACTTGATGTGATAAAGAAAGATACAGAAACTCTTGTGAGAACTTATAGAATCCCTATGATTTTGGTAAGTTTGTTAATGGGTTTTTTGCTCTTTATTATGAATATCTTTTTGGGGATTTCTGTGCAGGGACAAAATTTCAATGATCAGATGAAGAGCAAGCTTGGAGTTTATATTTATCTCAAAGATACTAAAAATCAACAACAGCAGGCGGTTTCTCTTAAGGAAGAACTCGAAAACAAAGGGCTTAAGGTCAATTATACTTCTAAGGAAGATGCATTGAAGTTCGTGGAGAGGAGAGTGGAGGATTTGACCAAGACTTTGAGAAAGTATAATTTGGACAATCCGATGCCTTCGACTTTATATATCAATTATGCAGGAGCGGAGCAGTTTGCTCAAATGAAGCAGATTTTGGAGAAAAATAAGGATGCTATCATCAATATGAATGATCTTTCAGATAACGTTGTCAAAACTCAAGAAAAAAGAGTGCTTAATATTATCAATCTCTCAAATGTTTTACAATCATTTGGGTATTTGATAGTCGGTTTGATGGGAGTAAGTGTGTTGGTATTTGCCGTATTCTTTTTGCAGGCGATGTTTGAGCATTTCAAGAGAGATGTTCAGGCAAAGAAGCTTTTGTGAGCGAGTGCAAGGCAGATTGCTCAGCCATTTTTAAGAGTGATATTCATTGCTTTAGGATTAGGATTTGTGATAGCAACATTACTCTTAATTAGTGCGAGTTTGGGAATTGAAACTTATCTGGCAGCAGTGTTTAACTTTAGTTTAGTGAATGCAATTGCTGATGTAGTCATTGAAATTCTTGCACTTGGAGTTGTGGAAATTGTTGTGATGATGCTTGTTTTGATGGGAGTGTCGTACTGGCAAGTAATGAGATGGAACAAGAAATTGAAATAAAAAAATCTGACTTTGGAGGAACTTTGTCCTTTGGAGTCAGGTTTTTGCTTTTTTTGTAAAAGATGGTTTTTTAGATTTATTTTTTGTTGTTTTTTTTGTGTTTTGATTGTAGTTTTTTTGTAGGAGGTTTTTGCGTTTTGGACTGGTGCTGTGCGATTTGTGCTAGGTTGAAACAAAGTTCTGCAAGTAGGTAAAGATTATGTCGAGAGATGAGTTTTTCAAGTGGAGTTCAAGGTTTAAGTTGTGAAAAGTCGATCGAAAAAGAACATCAGTATTCGGGGCTTCCTTTTCGCTCTTTGATGTATTTGCTATAAGTGAAGTTAAAGTTTATGAGAGCTGAGCCTTTCAGTTCATGGACTCTTTGGATTTTGGGAGAGAGGATATAGTCTTTCTGGATATCATAGTCCTCAATCTTGATTAGAAGGTTTCATGTGGTGGCATGATTGAGTACATTTCTGAGGAATCTGATGGTTTGTTCAAACGGAAAGTATTGATCTTGGAGTTGGAGTTGAAGAAAGTTGCGGAAAGGTAGAGACGTTTCAATAAGTTCTCTAATTGTTGAAAAAATCCCTTTGAAAGCACTGATTTCGGTTAGATATCCGTAGATATTTCTTTGATCAGGATGGGCATTGAGGGAGGATAGAAGGTTTTTGAGGAGCGATTCTTTAAGGAGAAAAGATGAATTTTCTCAGGTCTTTACTGGATAATCAGTAGCAAGAGAACTAAGGTTGTTTGAAAGAATTACTCCCTCCATAAATTTTCCGAGAGCGAGGAAGTGATAGTATCCTTGAATAAGTTTAAGCATAAGGATTAAGGAATAGTAAAGTTGATGAGAATTCTTTTGTTTTCAGGAGAGGAGTGCATCGCTGTTTGAAAGGTGATCGCCTGAGAAAAGTCAGATTTAAATTTTTTTGGATAAGAGAGTGGTCAATTGGCCTCTCCGATGATTCGTGAAGATGGGAAATGAATGGTTTCTTGGCTGAGTTGGCGGAATTTTGGAGCAGTTGGATCTCAGCTAAAGTCCTGAAGTGCAAGAATATATTTTTCTCTATCAGTCATTTTGAGATTGTATTTTGATTGGAGAGCAAGCATTTCGGTAATGTAGGTTTTGGGAACGTCGAAAGTGTAATTGATAGCTAGTTGATAATGTCCACTGGAGAGTTGGGAGATGTTGAGTTTTCTATCCTCGGTGGAAAGGATGACTTGACTATCGGAATTCAGAATCTCGATCTGTTTTTTGAGAAATGCGTCAGATTTGTTCCCAGCAATATTTGTTCACCAAAAATAGAGAAAATCCTGATTGTAAACCGTGGTAAGATCCCGCTTGTCGAGGAAATGCCACATATGAGGTGTGGTATTGGAGAGATAAATATTGATATAGCCCTTGTGAAGCATTGATTGGAAGTTGTTAAGAGTGGCAGTAGCGAGCTTGAGGGCATTGGATTTGAGGTATTTTTGTAGGTCGGCGATGTAAAGTTCTTTTTTGTTGCTGCGGTTTTCTCCTCTGATGATGTCGATATTAGCATTGATAAACTGCCATTCTCGAGCTTTATTACGAAATGATGGTAAAAGTTCACTAATTAGCTCAGAATCTAGGAAAATTACACCCTTGATATTTTTGGCAAAAAGTTGATTTCGAGCAGTAGGATTGAAGAGTTTTTCCTTTCTTTGTGGATCGAATCCGTGATTGAATATTTTTTCGTAGAGGAGTTTGAGGTTTTTACCATCTTTATCGGTAAATCAAAATTTATTTCCAGCAATAAATCAGACTTGTTTTGTTCAATAAGCATCGACAAATCGCTCAGGCAAATCTAAACGAGCATTTGGAGCAATATAATCTGGTAGATAAGAGTCAATAACCTGCATCTGTGTGATATGTCCACCAGAAAGGCTCACAAAGGCAAAGGAACCAAAAAATCAGCCATTGGGGCGAGATTCATTGCTATTTTGAAGAGGGATAAGATAATTGAAGGATTGGTCTTTTCCGAGCAGTTTGAAAATCTCGTCTCTGAGAGGCCAGGCTTCATTCAGCATCTCAAAAGCTTTTTCATAATTGGAAAATCAAACTCTTTTAAGGTAAGATTTATGATCTTTGGCATAAGTTCGGAGTTGGAGAATCTCGGTTTCTTTGGTTTTGAGAACATTTTCTCATTTGAGGTAGGATTGGAGAACGGAATCCAAAGTCTGAATTTGATTGCTTAATTCTTGGTCGATAAGAGAAAAATAGAAAGAAATCTGGTTTAAGTCATTGAAAATATCGATTTTGTTAGGAGAAAAAAGCCAGTTTGTTAGTCTATAATAAAATCCAAAAAATCCAAATCCAATTATTAAAAATCCAATCGTTAAAAACTGCAAGGCAAGTTTAGCACTTGCTTGTCTAGAGGTGAATGAGGTTTTTTGAAGTCAGATTTTTTTCATTTTTTGTAAAATTTACATTGAGAAATGACATAAACACTTTGAGTGTAGAGTTTTGAGATGGAAAATCAAGAAAAAACGCTAAGCGAATGCTAGAAGTTCAGCTTCAAGCTGTTTGTCCGCAGTTTGTGCATCATTTTCTGTAAGGTTTTGTGACTTGGCAAAGTACCGTTTATTGAATGGTTCGGAGAAATTTTTGTAATACAGTGATGTAGCGAGATCTTTATCAAGAAGCGGGGTTTTGAGAAAGTTTTCTAAATCAATGAAATTGAAAATATCGGTATCCGGGAGTGTGTGAGGGTTGAAATCCTCTTTGCTAAAGTCTTTTTTGATAAAAATTTGTAAAAAACTGAACATAGTCTCAGTTCGATTTGCGATGGTTGAGGTGTTCTGAAGACTTTCATGAAGTTTGATAAATTGTTCTTTGATGATAGGATCGGCTATTTTCTCGAGCTCTTGGTGAGAGGAGATGAGGGAAGTCAGCTTTTTGAAGCTTTTTCTCATTGACATAAGCTGATCGGAAGTGGAATTTTCTGAGATGAAGTCTAGAATTTGAAAGAGTTTTTTGATTTGTAGGTTGTTGTTGATGATTTTTTCGTTTTGGAGTTGTGGGGCGAGGTGAGGCGGAAGAAAGTCATTAGAAAATTCCTGAGAAGTCAGGTTTTTTTCGGTCTGCATACTGATGCGAGAACGGATGAGAGGATCAATGTTGAAGGTTTCTTGGAGTGTGGAAGCGATGAGTTGATTGAGATTTTGATGATATTCTTGCATATTTGCAGAATTTTTAATGAGATCTTGTTGTAGTTCAGGAGTAAAGCGATCTTTTAGTATTGCTATGAGCTCTTGCTGATTGGGAAGTTGGATGTTAAGGTCAGTTCTGGTGTTTTCTCCTATGCTGATATGGTTTTGATCGTTGTTGAAATTGAGGTGGTCATCACATTGGAGCTTCCCATTGGTTAGGTTGAAATAAAAATTGATTGGCTTGCCATCGATGGTTCCTTGAAAAGTCATTATTTGATCTTCTCATTCAGAGGAAAATTCAGTACGATCTCAGAATTGTCTATTTTGTTGATTGAGGTTTTCTAGTCAAAGACTTGGTTCATCGAGATACTGATAGAGTGCAACGATAGGAGCTTGCATAGCTCAGGCTTTGAGCATATTGGTGCTGACTCAGGTCATTTGCTGTTTGATCGCTTGAAAACTCGAGAAAAAAGTTTCAAAGATTTTTTTCTCTTCAGAAGTAAGTTGTTTGAGTCTTCACTCCTCGTCAAAAAAAGGTGAAATCTGATTTTTTAGTCTTTTTAGGTTTTCATCACCAAATTTTTCTACAAAGGTGGAAACTTCTTTGAAATTTTTGAGCCGAGAGAGATCAAAGGAATTGTCAAGCGTTTTGAAGTCTGGACTCTCTCAAATGTGTTTTACTAGATCTGGATTGTCTTTGAAGAATTGTTTGTCTACGGAGAAGCTATTGGGCATCTGATCGAGGTCGCGGATCCCCAGAGACTGGTTGAGCTCTTTAAGTGAGTCAAGGAAGTCACGAGACTCTTGAGAAGTATCATTAGCAGAGAAGAGGGAGTCTTTGGATGCGAGGAGTTTTGCGTAGTCGGTTTCTGAGAGGCCGCTAGATTTGAGTTTTGCTTTGGTCTCTGGAGAGAGTGACTGCACTTTTGCTGTGATTTGTGCTTGAGTAGGTTGGTACTCAGGTTTGAGGGAGGATTGGAGTTGTTTAATGTGTTCAACTTGTTTTTGTAGTTTTATTCTATCTGTGCTTTGACTATCAAGTTTTTTATTTATTTTATCATCGTTTGTCAGTGATGTTGGATCTTGATTTTCTGTGACTTTATTTTTTCAGAGTTTCTTTCAGTTTAATATTCCCTTCTCGTTTCTAATTTGTAATACTTTTAAGTCATTTTCTTTTTTTGTAATGATTTTTCTTAGATTATTTATAATAATTTGAGCAAGTCTAGGATTATTAGGGTTATTTTTTTTGATTTCTACGAGTTTCTGAAAAAGTTCCCTTGGTTCCATTGCTTTAGGGAGTTTTAGATATTTATTGATGAGTGCAGCAATACTTGTTTTTTCATCAATAGAAAATTCTTTAAATGCTTTTTCTGTTATAGTTTGTGCAAAGCGAGTATTTTTTTGTTCTTTTGATTCTGCTTTTGAATTAAGTTGTTCTTTTGCAGATTCATTCTTATTTTCTATTGATGGCATGTTTGTTTTTTGTTAGAAAATATTAGTTACCAAATTGATGCTTTTTTTGGTTGTAGTGATTGATGATTTTTTGAGCTTTAGGAGATGCAGGTCTGTTTATGAGTTTTCTTGTTCCATTGTAGTTGTTAATTGCTTTTTTTATGAGCTCAAGACCTTCTTTTGTTTCTCGCATTGTTTTGTCGTTATACAATGTTTCTAATAGTTTTTCACTTTCCTTTATCTCTGATAAACCTCTTTCGTAAGTTTTTTTTGTAATGCCAAGTACTTCTCGTGGGGTTTGTTTGCTTGTTTGTTCTTCTAACTTTTTCTGTTCTTCTTTATGTATAGAATCCCATTCATCGAACATCGCTAGAGTTTCGTCATCGAGATCTTCCATTGAGTTGATTCCTTTCTCTTTAGTATCTTTTTCTATAGAATTGTTTACTTTTTTGATGGTATCTTTAGCTACTACCTCAGTTTTTGTGCTGTCTGTAAGTGTAGTTGTTTCGGCTTTCTTGTCTGATGGTCCACAAGCTGTAAGTGAAGCGATGAGGGCAGTCGAGAGGGCGAGGTTTTTAGTTTGTTTTTTGAGAGTCGCTTTGGTAGAGTTGATGGTGTTTTTCAAGTTCATGATCGTAGTTGGTAAAAAATAAATATTAAAATTCTACATAAAATTTACAAAATGTCAAGTTTTAATTTAAGATTTTTCCTTGCGAGAAGGGAGGGATTTTTGTATAACAAAAAAGGAAAAAATCTGACATCTTCGTTTTGATGGTCTTTATTTCTAGGATAGAATATTCTACAATAAAGGATGAATAAAGTAAGTATTCAGATTTTTGGATTTTTTTTGAAACTTTTATATTGTTTTTTAGGATAAAAATGAGAAAATTGGTGTTAATTCGTCATGGAGAGAGTACTTGGAATCAAGAAAATAGATTTACTGGACGAACAGATGTGGATTTGACAGAAAAGGGGATTGCAGAGGCTCAAAAAGCTGCAAAACTTTTGAAAGAAGAAAATATTCAAGTAAAAAAAGCTTTTACTTCTTATCTTAAAAGAGCAGTTAAAACCTTGAATACTGTGCTTGATGGGATGGATTTGGATTGGATTCCTGTGGAAAAATCACGAAGACTCAATGAAAAGCATTATGGGGCTCTGCAAGGGCTTAATAAATCTGAAACCGTGCAAAAATATGGAGAAGAGCAGGTGCTTATCTGGAGAAGGAGTTATGATGTAAAATCTCCTGCATTAGATGTATCTGATGAACGTGCTCCACACAATGATCCTCGTTATGCTGGGGTAGATACTGGGGTTTTGCCACTTACAGAGTCGCTTGAGGATTGTGTAAATCGTGCATTGCCGTATTTACAAGAGGCGATTTTGCCTGCTGTGGAGAAAGATGGAGTTGTGCTCGTTTCTGCTCATGGAAATAGTCTCAGAGGAATTATTAAGGTTTTGAAGGGGATGAGTAATGAGGAAATTGTTAAGCTTAATTTACCAAATGCAATGCCATATGTTTTTGAATTTGACGAGAATATGCAGGTAGTAAAAGATTATTTCCTTGGAGATCCTGAAGAAGTTAAGAAAATGATGGATGCAGTAGCAAATCAAGGGAAAAAGTAGAAAACTTTCCTTTTCTGTTTGTTTAGCTTTTGAACCTGGAAATATATCTTAGGTTTTTAATGAAAAAAAAGTTAGAAAAGGCTGATTTTCAAGAGCTCTCTAACTTTTTTGTTTACATGTTTTTTATGATTTTTTTGACTACTCCGATGACTTTTGTTTCATCATAAGGAGAAATTTCTACCTTGTCAAAAAAACGGTTTATTGATTCGAGCATGAGTTTGTTGTCTTGTTTTATGATTTTTTTGA
The DNA here is from genome assembly GCA_963517005.1 of uncultured bacterium. Lineage (GTDB taxonomy): Bacteria > Patescibacteriota > Gracilibacteria > Absconditabacterales > Absconditicoccaceae > HOT-345. Next base: position 26,653 of record CAUQDZ010000001.1, on the reverse strand, counting down.
GTTTTGGGAGTTGATTATGAACTACAAAAACAAAATCTGACTCATCATAATTGGGTTGTTGGCGAATCAAAACAAGGTCTCCATCTTGAATCTTAGGCTCCATACTGTTTCCTTTTGCTCTTACAAAAAAACAATTCTCGATGTCGCTAGTTCCGATAAATGCGATGGTGATTGGGATTTTTTCTTGTGAATATTCATCGATGATTTGTTTCCCTTTATTCCCACATTGAGCGAATCAATAGATTGGAAGCTGGATAATATCGTCGACTTTTTTTCAGATTTCTTCTCTAATAAGACGATATCCATGGTCATCTTTGATAAAATATCCCTTGAGTACGAGCTGATTGAGTTTATTCAAAACAGTTTGTGGGTGAGAAGCTCAGACTTCATTTGCAATTTCTCTTAAGGTTAATCCCTCTTGGTCAAGATTCTGCTTGAAAAAAGCAATCAGTCTTTTCTGTAATTCGTCGAGTTTGAAGCTAGCCATTGCAGTTTTTTCAAAAAAAATAAAAAAATCTGACTAGAGATTATAAATTTCTTTGACAATGTCAAATGATTTTTGACAAAATCAATGTTTTTTTTGACAAAAAATAATTATTAGATAAAAACTGATAAAAATTCTCTTGATTTTTTATTTTTTTTTCGTAAAAGGATGGTCGCTTTAAAAAAGTTTTATAATCTTATATCAAATATTATGTCAAACACAAACGCTCAAGCACTTAAAGAAGCTTTTATGAATATTGAAAAGCAATTTGGAAAGGGAGCTGTGATGAAAATGGGAGATAATGCCAATGTTGGTCTAGTAAATACTGCTCATAGTGGTTCATATGTATTGGATCTTATTCTTGGTGGAGGATATCCAGAGGGAAGAGTGATTGAAATTTATGGTCCAGAATCATCAGGTAAGACTACTATTGCACTTCATGCGATTGCTGAAATTCAAAAAAGGGGAGAAGTTGCTGCATTTATTGATGCTGAGCACGCTTTGGATCCTCATTATGCAAAGGTTTTAGGAGTAAATACCGATGAACTTATCCTTTCTCAGCCAGATTATTGAGAGCAGGCTTTGCAAATTGCCGAAGAATTAGCAAAAACGGGAGCTGTGAAGTTGATTGTAATCGACTCAGTAGCTGCATTGGTTCCTAGAGCTGAAGTTGAGGGAGATATGGGGGATTCATATATGGGCCTCCAAGCAAGAATGATGTCTCAGGGGCTTAGAAAGCTTACTTCTGTACTGGCAAAAACAGGGACAATGTGTATTTTCATCAATCAAATTAGAATGAAAATCTGAATTATGTTTGGGAATCCAGAAACGACAACAGGAGGAAATGCACTTAAGTTCTTTGCTTCTCAGAGAATTGAAATTAGAAAAGGAGACAAAATTATGGAAGATAAAGAACAAATCGGATATTTTGCAAAAATCAAAATTGCAAAAAACAAGATATTTGCACCGTTTAAGACTGCAGAATTGCCTATCAGATGGCAGATGGGATATGATAAAACTGCAGATATCATTGAAGCTGCTTTGGTTTTGAAGTTAATTAGTAAAGCTGGTGCTTTTTATACTGTAGGTAATGAGAAATTCCAAGGAAAAGAAAAACTCTCAAAACATTTAGAGGCTGAAGAGAAGATCCGTTCAAATCTAGAAAAGCAAATTCAAGAAAAAATCAAAGATATGAGAATGGGAAAGAAAGTTTTGGATGATGAAGCACTCAAGAGTATGGAGGCTATTATTGAAGAGGAAATTGCTGAGGTTGAAGAATAGAGTTTTGAACAATAGCCTTGTCTTTTGAGGGATGAGGCTATTTTTTAGTTTGGTTTTTATGTGATGATATTGGGAATTGATCCGTGAGTGAGAAAACTTGGTTATGCTCTTATAGATGATGAATTAAAGATTGTAGATTCTGGGATTTTACTTCAGCATCAAAAAAGTCCAACGAGACAAGATCAATTCGAGAGGATGAGTCAGATTTATGACTTTTTTTTGGCGATGCTTGACCAATATCCAATAAAAAAAATAGCGATGGAAAAACTCTTTTTTACAAAGTTTAATCAAAATAATGCTGAATTTGTTTTTGGTATTAGGGGGATTTTGCTGATGCTTGCCGTAAAAAAATGAATTGAGATTAAAGAATTTACACCGATTGAACTCAAAAAATTTATTACGGGAAATGGAAAAGCAGAGAAAATTCTTGTTCAAAAAACAGTAATGAAGCTTTTTAGGTTAAAGGAGTTGCCTGAGTATAATGATGCAGCTGATGCGTTGGGACTTGCTTATCTTGGGACAAGATTTTAATTGTTGTAATTTTTTGAGAAGATTTTGGGAAAATTTGCTTTTTTATGCTTTTTGGATATACTTGAGGTGTTTTATTTGGATATGAGGAAGTATGAAAGCGGTCTTTCCAAAAAATATTCAGAAAGGTTTGCTTGCTGGTCTGACTTTAACTGTGGGTCCGATTAGTGTTTCTATTATTCAGATTTTTATATTGGCAGTTGGGGTTGCTGGAGGTTTTCTTGCGTTTAATCAGTTTCAAAAAGTGAGTAGAGCAATGGGAGCTATAGTGGCGCTTTTTGTTGTTTTGATTTTTGTTGTGATTGCGTTTTTTAAGATTTCAGAGATGAATTTGCTTGAGTTTATCGTGAAATTTATCAAATCGCATTTCATTGATACTGCTGAGAAATATCAGACCAATTACAATAAGCCAAGCCCCCTCGAAATTTCTTTTGCGAAAAATAAAGCTCAGGAGGGGAAAGTAAAAATTGAGTATAAAACAGGAATATCGCTAGAAAAGGTAGATCAATTGGAAAACTCTGGTTTGATTTAATTATTGTTTGTGATAAGTAATGAAAAAAATAATAACAAAAAAATGCTGAGGAAGGGACTCGAACCCTCAAGCCAGATGGCATACGCACCTCAAGCGTACATGTATACCAATTCCATCACCTCAGCATTTCAATACTGAGACTATAGTGATTTTCTCTATGAATGCAAGGGAAAAAATAACTTTCTTTGATCAAAAGATGAATAGTAGAGAAAAGTCAGCTTTTTAATTCTTTTTTGAATGAAAATGATCGAAAAAATTATGCAAGATTATAAGATTGCTATGAAAGAAAGGCAGGAAAATAGAAAAATAATTCTGAATTATTTGATCGCACAAATCAAGAATAAAAAAATTGAAGTGCAAAGAGAGCTTACTGATGATGAAGTATTGAGCTTGATTAGAAAGGAAGTAAAGTCGCTAGGGGAGGCAATGCTTTTCCTTCAAAAGGCAGGTAAACTTGAAGATCTGAGAGTTGAAGAGGAAAAAAAGAGGGTTCTTGAAAGCTATTTGCCTCAGCTTTTGGATAAAGAATCCACTAAAAATCTGATTCAAAAGGTTATTTCTGATTTAGGATTGCAGGATATTCAAAAGCAAAGAGGTCTCCTTATGAAGGAACTTATGGGAAAGTATAGAGGAGAACTTGATCCTAGTGTTATTAACGAAGTTTTATTAGAGATGAAATAGGATTTTATTTTGTTAAATAAAAATGATGAAAGGAATAAAAAGTCTGATTTTTGGATTTTTTGCAGTTATAATGTTGGGGATGGGACATTTTGCTTTTGCAAATGAGGCTGTCTCAAATCAGGGGCAAATTACATCTCCACAAACCGAAGAATGTAAGGGGGTGAAACTCAATACAAACCTTCCTTTTCTCTGAAAGTGTATTGGAGTGAGTAACTCTGGATCTGTTAATCAGCTTAATGCTTTTCCGATTATGATTAAAGGTTTGATGAAAATTATTATCTCAATTGTATTGGTTACTTCGTTTTTATTGATTGTAGCTGGTGGGGTTATGATGGCTTCATGAGGTTATAGAGCAACAAATTTTTCGGAGGGGAAGGCAATGATTACAACAGTTGCACAAGCTCTCGCGATGCTTGGAGCTTCAGGGGTAATTTTGAAGCTGATTAATCCAAATTTTTTTAACTAAATACTAATTTGAGCGATTTTTTGAAGAGAGGAGGGCGAAAAAATTGAAATCAAAGATACGAACGAAGTCTGAATGGTCAGACTTTTGTTTTTTTGTAAAAAAAGTTCGTGTTTCTCTTGATTTTCTCTTGTTTTTCCTTATCACAGAATATAGTAAAAAAGTGGTTTTATTTTTTTGTATTGTGGGTAATGAAGGCTGAGGCTAATATCAGAGAATATAATGATCAAGATAAAAATTATCGTAGGTCGCAAGTGCTCTCAAATGGAGTACAGGTAGAATTTTTTATTCAGATTTGATCAGAGAAATTTGTGGATTATCAAAAAGAGCTTTTTGAGGAATTTTTGGCTGATTTCCTTAATCAGGCAGGAGAAGAGACTTTGTCAGAAAATGAAATTGAACTTTTGGCAGAAAAAGAGTTAAAAAAACTGAATGAGAGTTTGCTTTCTTTTGCGGAAAAATTACACGATATGCCAGTTTTTGATATCAGAGGATATTTCCAATTGATCGTAGATGAGAAAATTAAAATTTGGCTAATCGGGAACTCAAGTTTGGTGATTTTTCGTGAAGATAAACTCTATACGAGCTTGGAAAATCCGTTTGAGGAGAACGCAAAGATCGATACTTTTACTGACTTTATTGGTGGTGAAGTTTTGCAAGGAGATGTCTATCTTTATGCGGGGATGAGACTCGCAGATGTCCTTGATCAAAATGATGTTAGCGAGATGGAGTCCTTGTTGCATGATGAAAATGTGCAAACATTGCTTGAGGCTTTGGATGAGGTTTTGGCTTCGAGGGTGGACAAGTCTGAAGTCTGATTTTTGACCGCTTATTCACTCGGAGGGATCAATATAGAAGCTTTAAGAGTGAAACAAAAAGGTAAATTGACAAAAATAGCTTCTCAAATCGGATCTAAGTATTTTGAGAAACTTACAGGTGCTGTGAATTTGGGGGCATTGAGGTGAAGAACTCAGGGGTATCTCAAGCTTACGAGCAACTATTATTTGATTGCAGGAGTTCTAGGATTATTTGTTCTTATGCTGGGGTATACGGTATTGAGTCAATTTTCGACTTCTAGTCAAGTAGCGACCTTTACTACAGGAAGTGGAACTAAACAGACTATTACTTTGACTCAATTGAAACAAGATATTGAGGCATTTAAACAACTGAATGCTTCTAGCGATGAGAAATCTTTACAATATCAGGAGATTTTGGCAAAGTTTCAGCAGATTCAATCCCAAGGAATTTGGCAGGAAGATATTAAAAATTTGAAAAAGCTTCTTGAAAATAGTTATGAACAGGGATATAATATTGTTAGTATTTCTAACTTTACCCAGTTTGATAATCCAAGCTTATGAAAAAAGTCTGAAATTCTGACTTTTTCAGCAGATGAACTTTCAAAGATGGGGACTCCATTGAGTATTGCTGTAGGTACTCAGTCAAATGTTGCTGGAACTAAAGGTGCTTTGATGGGGATTGTAAGTGACTCTACTAGATGAACTTTGGTGGCGTATGATGGATCTAGTGATGTTAATGCATGTACACTTAGTATCAGTAAAAAGGGACTGGTATGTTATGGTAGTTGAGGAAATCTCTTTTATGTTTCTAAAACGGGGGTAGAAACAATGGAAAGCTCAGATGGTTCTCGAGCTACTTCAAATCTTGGTAGTGTGCTTACTTTCAATAAAAATCTCTATATTTTTCAAAAAAATCCAAATAACTTTGCTTCTGTAGTTTTGACCAGATATACTAATCTTGCAGGTTCTGAAGCACAGTACAAGGGCGGTCAGAATTATTCTCTTTTAGCGGGAAGTGGAGCAAATTTACCAACACTTAATGGATTTGCGATAGATCAGAGTTTTATGGCTTTTGGAGGAGGGAAATTGTATCAATTCCGAAGGCCTGAGGGACAGGTGACTAAGCTTGATCATCGTGAGATTCCGATGATTTGAGGGGACAAGGTGGTTGCGAAGTATTCTGATAATGTGACAGTTTTGGCATCAGATAGCTCTCCATATATTGTGCTTTTTGACAAGGATAATCAGACGATGACGGTTTATGAATCTTCTCCTATCAAGACTAATGCTAATCATAAATATACTTTTAAACTCTATTACTTGTTTAGATTTAAGTTTGATTTGAGTAAGGAGTCAGATCGTGTGGTAGATATGACTATTCCGACTACGACAGCAGACAAACCAGAACTTCATATCTTGACGAAAAAGGGGCTTTACAAGATCAATCTCTATGAACATATTGAGGCAGTAAAATCACATCAGTCAGTATCCGCACAATAGGTGTAAAAAAGAAAGAAATCAGACTTTAATTCTATTTTTGAATTTGGATAAGCGATATTTTATTTCTTTGATAGTACCTTAATGAAGAAGATTTTTGTTGGGCTTGGTATTCTGTTTTGTATGTTTGGAGTTGGGATTGGTGTTATGATAAAGACAAATCCGGAACTAAACTCCCTTTATCATAAATATCGTGATTTATTAGTGAATGATTCGCAACAAGTATCGCTGACTACTGGAAATCGATCAACAATGACTGGATGGGATGAAGCTTTGAAAACCGTTGATGTTGAGCATCTTACTCAGGAAGCTGCTGATGCGTTGGTTTATGGATTCTTTCCTACTTGTGAGAATCCTTCACAATGGTATGATGAAATTCTTATTTCAGATCATGTCAAGAATTGTACACAAAAGAAAAAGCAAGGAAGAATGTTTGTCTGATTAGGGGGTGCTTGTTTCCCGTCATTTATGTATGATAAAAATCTTAAACAACTTCTTAAAATAGATTTTTGTGGATTTGACTCAAAGGATATTGTCTCCTGAGCGATAGCGGGTATAAAGCAACCTTATCTTTGTAAAACGATAGAAAATGGTTGGATGGAATGAGGGATAATAGCATCTTCTTCGGATTCAGATTTATTATATTCTTGAGGCTTATTTGCAGCGGAAAAGGCTTTGTCTTCAGGTTTTTTAGCATCTGTGGCATATGATTATGATAATGGTCAATTGATCAGCTTTCCAAATGATCAAGATACTGAGATTATGTATGCTGGTAGGGCTTGGAGTGATGTAAATGGTAACTATTTTGCCGCTGGAACGAGGTCTTTCTCAGATAAAATCCTTTATGTAATCAATGATAAGCTTTATGATCCTGCTATTCTTGGAAGTCAGGGATTTGATTTGGAGAAGTTTGATAAAGGTCAGAAAGTTAATTCTGAATGGTTCTTTGGTGGCTTTCGTGGAAAAATTCCGTTGGTAAAAAGAGTTCTTAACTTTGAAAAAAAGAATAAAAATCTGACTTGAAATCCTACTTCTCAAGAAGAGATGGATAAAACTCTCGAAGCAAACTATATTTTGGAGACTTGTGAACTTGATAGCTAACTTAAAAAATTAATTATATTTACCTTATTTTATACTATTTGATGAAACCGTTAACTTCTCAGGAAATTAGACAAAAGCGAGAACATTTTTGGACTTCTAAGGCTCATGCACATTTGCCTGAGGCTTCACTTATTGCAGATAAGGAGTCTACTGCGCTTTTTAATGTTGCAGGGATGCAGCCTTTGATTCCGTACTTGGCTGGAAAGTCCCATCCACTTGGAAAGCAGCTCTTCAATATTCAGAAATGTGTAAGAACGGTAGATATTGATGAAGTGGGTGATAATTCTCATCTGACATTTTTTGAAATGATGGGAAACTGGAGTCTTGGAGCTTACTTTAAGAAGGAAGCAGTTCAGCGGAGCTATGAATTTTTGGTAGAGCATTTGGGATTTGATCCTAGGAAACTAGCAGTGACGGTTTTTGAGGGAAATGAAGATGCACCAAGAGATGAATTTACAGCACAGGCATGGAGAGATGCTGGTATTCCTGATGAGAGAATTTCTTTTCTCGATGCTGATAATAACTGGCGAAGCCCCGGTCCTGTGGGTCCTTGTGGATCAGACACTGAGATTTTTTATCGAGTAGGGGAGTCAGAATTTCCACCTGTTTGATCAAATGTCAAGACTGATGAAGATAATTGGCTTGAGATCTGGAATAATGTTTTTATGGAATTTTATAGAGATGAAAAGGGAAATCTCACAAAACTTGCACAACATAATGTCGATACAGGAATGGGACTTGAGAGAATGTGCAAGGTAATGCAAAATAAAGTAAGTGTCTATGAAACAGATCTTTTTGTTCCAATACTTGATTTGCTTGCTAAGACTACAGGTCTGAACTATTCAGATCATCAAAGGAGATTTAGAATTATTGCAGATCATATTAGAACAGCGTTTATGTTGATCAATGATGGATTGACACCATCAAATGTAGGTGCTGGCTATGTTTTGAGAATGATCATCAGAAGGGCTTATTATAACCTTTATTTGCTCAAAAAGCTTGATAAAGCACAGATTGAAACGTTTATTGAGCAGGCATTTACGGCTTTTGAAGGACTGAGAAAATTTGATCAGGAGAGGATTGGTAAAGTTTTGCTAGCAGAAATTAGTCAGTTTGAAAAGACTATTGTAAATGGAGCTAAAATTCTGACGGAATCAATTGATAAACTCTATAAAGATGGGAAGAAAACCTTGGAAGGAAGTCAGATTTTTATGCTTTATGATACTTATGGATTTCCACTTGAGATCACCAAAGAGATTGCTCAGGAAAAAGGAATTGAGCTAGATTTGCTAGGATACGAAAAGGCTTTGGCTCAGGCAAAGGAAAAATCTCGTCAGGGGAGTAAGGAAATGTTTAGCAAAAATACGGATTGGTCAAAGTATTTGGAGGGAGTGAATGCGACGGAATTTGTTGGGTATGATCGTTTAGAACTTGAAAATCCTGTTTTGCTTAAAGATGTTACGACTGATGATGGAATTAGATTTCTTGTATTTGACAAGACGCCGTTTTATCCTGAGATGTGAGGTCAAGTTTGAGATTCGGGGACTATTCAACTTGATAGTTGAGAGATTGTACATATTGTTAATGTGCAGAAAGTTGCTGGTGTAATCTTGCATTTTGTAGGATAGTTTTGGTTGAATAGTAGATAAAATTGTGTAGAAGAAAATAGGTATCTACTTTTCTCTTGACTTGTTTATTTTATTGACTATAAGTAGTTAGTTATTTATATATTTTAAATATAGTATATTATGAGGTACACTGAAACAAAAAAATTTTTTCTTTATATTGCAATTGGAGGTGCTTTTTGTCTTGGTATTTTGTCTTTAGTTTCTATTCGATGAGACTTTGGAGGAGATATTATTTTTTAAGGATTCACTACCTATTTAGTGACTCTCTTAGCATTTTCAGGGATTACACATTTGCCTGCTAAATATGAAAAGTTTTCTAAAGTTAATGCTACTATCTTAAATACTGCGATTTGGCTTTGAACTATTAGCATTTTGCTTGTAACCTTACTGTCTTATTTGGCGATTTGGAATTTAATAGAAGCTGATGCTGTTTTCTATTGGAAACTTATTATTACAATTCTTATCATTAATTTTGTTTGCTTTGCTTCTGTGTTCTCTCTTGAAAGATGGTGAGATAATAATGAGGAAGATAAGACTAATTAAAAATAATACAAGGGTGAGGAATTTTCTTTGATCTAATGCTCTTCATTCTTTTTATATTCTCTTTATAGCCTTATAAAAGATGATTATCAAATCCCTTGCATTTGTAAAGTCTGCTTCTAAATTGGCTGAATGTCCTGATGCTAATTTTCCTGAAATTGCTGTGATTGGAAGGTCTAATGTTGGGAAATCGACTTTGATCAATATGCTTATGCAGAAGCCTATCGCAAAATCTAGTGATAAACCTGGGAAGACTCAGCTTATCAACTATTTTTTGGTAAATGAAAATTGGTATTTTGTCGATTTGCCAGGATATGGTTATGCAAAAGCAAGTTTGGAATCTAGAAGAAAATGGATAGATGAGACTTATGAATATTTTGTGCAGAGGAGGCCTCTGATTTTTGTATTGATTGATGGAAACATTCCTCCTCAAAAGATTGATTTGGAATTTTTACAGGCTTTGTCTGAAGAGGAGTTAGATTTTGTGATTGTTGTAACTAAGGCAGATAAGGCAAACCAAAAGATGCTTCACCAAAATATTAAACTACTTAAACAATCAGTACAAAAACAAATCTGACTTTTGCCTACGATGATTATTTCATCATCGGTAAAAAAAACGGGAAGAGATCAGATTCTAAGCATTATTGAAGAAAGAGTGAATATACATTAAGGTCAGATTTTAATTTTTTTAGAAATTTGTAACTGTAGCGTGTATCTTTATTTTTTTGAAAAATATGATGGGGGTAAAATCTGATTTGGCGAAATTTTATAGTAAAAATGCAAAACATTATCATCAGACAAGACAAAAATTTTGGGTAGATGGAGAGAAGATTCTTGAACAAATTAAGGCTCTTAGGCTTGAGAAGGTGAGAATTTTGGAACTTGGTTGTGGAAGTGGGAGATTTTTGAGTTATTTCAAGCTTAAGTATCAAAAGGATTTTGAATATGTCGGTGTGGATATTTCAGAAGGCATGTTGGAGCTTGCAAAACAAGAGCATCCAGAATCTCAATTTATTACTGGGGATATGAGCCAGATTTTGAATTCTTTTGATGGAGAGGGGTTTGATGTTGTGATTGCCTGTGCAAGTTTTCAGCATTTACCAAATAGGAAAGAAAGACAAAGCTTAATTGATAAGTGTTATCGTGTATTGAGGTATGAAGGGCTTTTAATGATGACAAATTGGGCTTTTTCAAAGCGATTTTTGAAAAAACATTGGAGAATTTTTATTACTTCTGGATTAAACGCTCTTGTGAATTTTTGAAAAAGTACTTGGAGAGATGTATTTGTACCTTGGGTTTGAAAAGATAGTTTTGAATTGAGATATTATCATTTGTTTTCATTAGATGAGCTTAGACTTTTGCTAACAAATGGGGGATTTAGCATTCGTAAGCTTACCTATGTGGATAGAAGAGGAGAGGAGCAAGAAAATCGGAGAAATGCGAATAATTCTCGATTTGTTGCAGTTAAGACAGTATTTAAGTAAAAGAAAAAAGCTGAACCAAGTCTAAGGTCAGCTTTATTTTTGTTATTTTCCAATATTTGCAATTCCTTTCATTGCTTCGAGTACTTCAACTGGCACCATCCAAATGGTTGTATTGGATTGATCAGAGCTGATATCATTGATAGATTGAAGGGTTCTGAGGTGAAGGGCTCCTGGAGCTTCTGCGAGCATTGTAGCTGCTTTTTTGAGATTCTCTGCACTTGCTAGTTCTCCTTCTGAGGTGATTATCTTTGCTCTCTTTTCTCTTTCTGCTTCTGCTTGTTTTCCGATAGTTCTTTTGAGATCATCAGGGAGATTGATGTCTTTGAGTTCAACAGAAAGGACATCTACACCCCAGGCATCAGATTTTTCATCAACAATAGATTTGATCTTTTCTGCTGCTTCTTCTCTTTTTGCAAGGAGCTCATCAAGTTCAAATTGACCTACGATATTTCTCATGGTAGTAAGTGCAAATTGAGCCATAGCATAATCAAGATTTTTAACATTTAGGACAGATCTTTCTACTTGATCTTCTTTGATTCTATAGTAGATTACTGCATTAATGGTACAAGAGATATTGTCTTTGGTCATGGCTTCTTGTGAAGGGACATCAACTGCTTTTTCTCTGATGTCAATATTGATTGTTTGTTCCATTAAAGGAATGATGATATTGAGTCCTGGAGTCAGATTTCTCGTAAATTTTCCAAAAGTTAAGACAACTTTTCTTTCGTATTGGTTCACGACTCTAACAGTAAGTGCGAGAACAATCCCGATAAAAATGACTAATCCGATAAATGCTTCCATGATTTGCTATAATAAGAAGATAAAAGGCTGAATTTAGTGAGTGAGTGAAGTTTTGATTGCAATAGTATTTTGCAAAAGAGGGTGTTTTGTGTTTTGCAAAAGTGATTGAGGATCTGAATAATCTTGCTCTTCAAGGAAAAGGTCAATTGAATGGTCAAGATCAGAATTTTTTTCTTTTTTTTCTTCTAGTGTCAAAGTGTCAAGAAAAGTAAGGATAGATCCAAGTTGCTGACTATATTTTTGCTTTTCCTCTGGAGTGAGTGCTAATTTTGAGAGTTTAGCAAGGTGCTCGATTTGTTCAATACTGATAGCCATTTTTTGATCAAAAGAGAAATTAAAGATACTTCTATGATAAAATTTTTTGAGTAAAAATCAAGGTTTTTGGGAATAAATTTGCAAAAAAAGGAATTCTGACTATACTTAGGGTAAGTTTTATTTATCCAAATCTGATGAAAAATATAATCAAAATCTGATTTCTGTCTTTCTTTTCTTTGTTAGGGGGAATGTTAGGAAGTAGCTGGGCGAATGGCAATATAATGGTGCCTGGTCAAACAGATACTGTAAAGTATGGTATCCTTAATCAACAAGAACAAAATATCCTAGATCCTATGAAAGATCAAAAAGACACTTGGAGAAAAGGAGCACAAGATGCAATAAGATCAAGTGATGGAAATGATAAGCATAGAATCGATAATTTGATCAATTCTGATGCAGAAATTACTACACAAGATGATGCACAAAATCGTCTCCTGCAAGTGATTTGGAGGTTAGTCAATTACGCGTTGGGATTAGTGAGTTTGATTTCGTTTGTGCTTTTGCTGGTTGCTGGATTTACGATGGTGACCAATGCAGGAGATGACAAAGCTCAAGAAGAAGGGAAAAAGACATTGCTGAAGATTGCAAGAGCAATTGGAGGAATTGCTGTGAGTTGGTTGATTATTTCGTTTATTTTTTGGTTGATTGAGCAAATAGTAGGCAAGTAACAATCAGAAAATAACAATATATAACTGATAAATAAAAGAATGAGAAAATAAGGGTAAAAATCTGATTTTTGATTTCTTATATGCTTTTTATCTTGAAATAGTCGTGATGATCAAGAAAATTATGATAATGATGCTTGGGATGTTTGCTGTTGGAATGAGTTTGAGTGGCCAGCAAGCTGAAGCGAGTAGGATCGATGAAGGAAAATTCTATTACAATTTGCCAAATATGGAATCAAGTACTACTGATACCTTGAATGGGAAAGCACCAGATACTGATATTGGAAAATTGATTACCAATGATGCGGTTAGAAATGATGATGGTTTGCTGACAAAATTAATGGTTGTTTTTAAGCTGGATACCGATGAATACAAAGGTCCACAAAAAGCTTTTTATTATCTTAGAAAACTTATCAATTATTCATTGAGCTTTGTAAGTGTGATTGCCTTTGGGCTTTTGCTGTATGCGTTCTATATGATGTTGATTGGTGATGGAGAGAAATGACGAACGCAGGTCAAGTCTACTTTGAGAGGAATTGCGATTGCTTTGGTAGCAATGAGTGTGAGTTGGCTGATTGTTTCGATGATTTTTTGGGCGTATGATCAGCAGAGGGCACCAGAATCGGCAACTTCGACTTCGAGTACAGTATTCCCAAGTTAAGAAGTGAATTCTATTTGATGATTTAGTAAAAAAATAAAAAATCTGACTCTGGAGTTTGATCCTCTTAAAAAGTCAGTTTTCAATTCTTTTTTGAGTGAATGTGATTTATTTATTTAGATGAGAACAATGCTCTTTGATAATTTGCAAAATAAGCAGATCCAAAAAGGGAGACAGGAACAGCAATTTAATACTGAGACAATGCTTCCAATTTCTGAAATTAATGATGGATACTGTATTCTCAAGGATGGAGGAATTAGGGCAATTCTTAAAGCTGATGGAATCAATCTGGATTTAAAAAATTTTGATGAAATTCAGTCGATCCTTGAACAATACAAGAGATTTCTCAATTCACTTGAGTTTCCATTGCAATTTTTGGTAAGAAATACCTATTTGGATCTGAGAGAATACTTGCATTATGTGAGTAGTAATGTAGAACATCTTAGTGCTGGGGCGCTCAAGGATCAAGGTCAGCATTATCTTTCTTTTTTGGAAGATATCAATATGAAACAAGGATTGATCTTTGTAAAGCAGTTCTATATTGTTGTGCCGTATTATGTGGGTGAGATGGATGCGAGTCAGGTGAAAAAGCCACGGCGAAGCAAGTTTATGGATGCATTAAATGCTAAAGATGATGTAGAATCTGTTGTTTCGAGATATAGAAATTTTGTCAAAGGACAGAAAATGCTCAATACGAGAGTTGCTTTGGTACAAGAGGGATTATGAAGTCTGGGGATTCAGACACAACAACTTAGTACGAGAGAAGTGATTTCTTTGCTTTTTTCGATGTATAATCCACTTCTAGATTCTACGCAAAGTCAAGTAATCTTTTAGTTTTGAGAAGCTCAAGTTTCAGCTCCGGTTCAAACGATTGTGAGAAGAAAGGGTTGTTGAGGAGGGGCTTTTTGTGCAAGAAGAGCGAGGTTATCTCGATTCTTCTTTTTTTCTTTAACGACTTCAAGTTTAATGATGTCTGATTTTGCTCTGTTGGAATTGAGCTGATCTTGTGCAAGTTTGAGAAAGTAACCTCTAGTAGAGGCGATATTGATAAAAAAAAGATAAAATCAGAATCCAATCAGGGTAAAAGTTGCGAGTATGGAAATCTTTACCACCTCCCATAAAAAAACTTCTTGTCTATATTTGATCAAGAATCCTTTGAATCTTAGATGAAAATTTTTGGTGGAATTGAAAACAAAGGTTTTGATTTTTGTTTGTGTTTGTTGGTTGATGAGATTTTGCATAGATAACGGTTTTAGAGGATAAGAGTTATGCGATTTTTTCGATAATTCTGAGTTTTGCAGAACGGGCGGCTTTGTTTTTTTGAACTTCGGTATAATGAGGAATAATGACTTTCTTGTTAACGAGACGGAAAATTCAGCTTTCATCTAATTTTTTGAATGCAAGTTTTGTGATTCTGTCTTCGATGCTATGATAGGTGATAATTGCACATCTTCATCCGATATTGAGGGTTTGGGGAAAGACTTTCAAAAAGTTTTCGAGTTGTTCAAGTTCCTGATTGACCATAATTCTGATAACTTGGAATATGATTGCTATTTTTTTTTGATTGAAATGGTGGGCGAGAAGAAAATCTTTGAGTTGAAAAGTAGTGTCAAAAGCTGACTTTTTTCTTTGTTCACAGATGAGTTTAGTAAGATATTCTGCAGTTTTAGGAGAGAAGTCTCCGTAGTTTTGTAATGAGGTTTGAAGATCTTCTGGTTTGACTGTTTGAAGCCAATTTTTTGCAGTGATGGAATTTTTTTGTTGGTCGAACCTCATATCTAGCGGTGCATCAGTCTTGATTGAAAATCCACGACTTCCATCTTTGAAATGTTCGAGATTGACTCCTAAATCGAGGAGCTCGAAATCAAAAAGTCAGAGCTCTTGTGCTATTTTGTCGATATTTGCATAAGAAGAATGGATAATGGAAATATTGTCCTTGAAGTCTGCTGTGAGAGATTGAGCTTTTACAATCATGGCAGTATCAACATCAGTTCCGATGATTTTTAGGCTTTCAATAGGTCTTTTTTCACTTTCAGAGGAGAGAAAAAACTGAGCGTGTCCACCATGTCCAAAAGTTCCATCAAAAGAGCGGGTTCGATTGTCTGGCATATGATCATAAATTTCTTGGGCGAGAACTGGTATGTGGCGAAGCATTCGGTTTTTTTGTTGGGATTAAATTAGTTTCGATTATAAGGAAATCGGAGAGAAAAACAATTAGATTTTTGAACGAAAAGAAATCAAGGAAAAACAAGATCAAAAGTCTGACTTGAAAATAGAGATTAATTGTGTAATCTAGAATCAGACTTATTTATTTTTTTGTTAGCATCGATGTTGGGAAAGATTAAATGAAATCTACTGTTTCAGTATTATCGTTTTTTGTGATGGTGTGCAAGGCGTTATTTGCAAAGAAATAAGGTGTTTACTATTGGGATTAATGGAAGTGTAGGAAAGACTAGTTGTCGTATGATTATTTATCAGACGATCAAAAAGGCACTTCCTGAGCTCAATATCTATACATCACCAAAAAATTTTAATGGAGAATTGGGAATGTCGCTTTCTATTTTTCAGATAGAGGAGTGGGTTCCTAGTGTTTTGAATATGATCAAAGTTGCAGGTCAGATTTTTTGGACTAGTTTTTGGGGAAAGAAGAGGTATGACGTGATTATTTTGGAATACGGGATCGATAGGCCAAAGGAAATGGAATTTTTGCTCAGTATCAATAAACCTGATATTTGAGTTTTTACAGCGATCGATGCGGTGCATTCTGAGCAATTTGGCTCTCCAGCAGATATTGCAGAGGAGGAGGTAAAAATGGTTAAAAATATTAAAGAAACGGTTTTTCTCAATCGAGATGATAGTTATGCGAGGCAGGTGAGCGAGATGATAGGAGTAGATTGCTTTTCCTATACAACGAGTGGAATGGATGGAGTAGACTTGAGTTTTGTAAACGAAAAAATAGAGGAAAAACAAGGGGAAAATTCTGATTTTTTGATCTCATTTGATGCTTTGATCAAAGGAAAACAATATCGTGTGCAGACTAATCTTATTGGAAAGCCAAATTATGCTTATTTGGTACTGGGGCTTGCAATTGCACAGATTAGTGTGTGGAAAATGAGAGGTGAGGAGCTAGATATGGAGAAGTTTTTGAGTGATCCGTTGATCTATCAGTTGCAGCCTGGAAGATGTAGCATCTTTGCGGGGAAGGAGTGAAGTTTGATTGTTGATTCGACTTATAATAGTTCTCCTTTGAGTATGAGAAAGCTTATTGACACGACTTTGCAAATCCAAAAATCACTCAAGGAAAAAAGAAAAGTGATGTTGGTTTTGGGAGATATGAGAGAACTGGGGGATTTAACGGAGAAGGAACATAGGCTTTTGGCAGGATATGTACATCAAAGTGCAGATCAAATTTGTCTTGTCGGGGAAAGTATGTACAACTACCTTCTTGATGAACTTGAAAAAACTTGAGTAGAAAAATCTACTGTCAAAACTGAGAAAAATAGTAAAAAACTCTGAATCTGGATTGTGGACTTTCTCAAGAGGTCGGACGAGAAATGGATTATTCTCTTTAAGTGAAGTCAGAATACGATTTTTCTTGAAGAAGCAGTCAAGCAAGTGTTAGCAAATAAAGAGGATGAGAAGCATCTTACAAGGCAGAGTGAGTGGTGGCTGGAGAGAAAGCAATAAAAAGAGGGAAAATTTCCCTCTTTTTTTTGAAATTAACTTTTTTTATTTCTTTTTTTTGCGTGAGAAATGAAATCCTTTTGATTGAAATCGTTCTCGGATGACAGGAATGAGTGAGAGAATGATAATACCAAGAATGAGGAGAGAGAAGTTCTTTTGTACAATTTCTAATCCTCCAAAGAAATATCCTGCATAGATGAAGAGTGTAGCTCGGAGGAAAGCTCAGATGAGGTTGTAGGAGATAAAATAGAGATATTTCATCTTCCCGATTCCAGCAACAAAAGGGGCGAAGGTTCTTACGATAGGAATAAATCTTGCGTAGATAATCGCTTTCCCCCCATGCTTGTCGAAGAAATGCTGAGCTTTGTCTAGGTATTCTTGTTTGATAAATTTTTTTCCGAGCTTGGTTTGGGCAACTTTTGGACCAAGAAATTTTCCGATTTCGTAATTCATACTATCTCCGAGTACTGCTGCTATAAAGACTACTAGCCAAATTAGATGGACACTGAGTTCATTGGTTGGGTTATGAGCAAGAGCACCAGAGGCAAAAAGTAGTGAATCACCAGGCAAAAATGGCATGATTACCATACCTGTTTCTACGAATATGATAGCAAATAAGATGAGCAATATTCGTATTCCATATTGATTGAAAAGTTCTACTAGGTGTTTGTCGATATGGAGTACAAAATCGATTCAAAATTTGAGAAGATTTATAAGGTGATGCATCGTTGACAGTATGAACAAAAAAGTAAAGTCTGATTTTTGATCTTGTTTTGTATTATCTCAAAGCTCGCATAAATATTGCAGTAGATTGTCCGATATTGAGGCTTTCTTTGATCCCTTGCATAGGGATAAATACTACTTGATCGACAGCTTTAAGTGTTTCGGGTAACACTCCTTCGACTTCATTTCCAAAGATAATTGCGAGATCAGAGCTTGGATTCTCAGAAAAGGATTGTAAATTTGTTGCATCAGGAGTGATCTCGGCTGCGATAAGTCAGATTTTTTGTTCTTTAGCATAGGCAATTGCATCACGTGTATAATCAAATTGTTTTAATGCAACAGATTCTTCAGCTCCGAGCGAGGTTTTTTTTACTTTGGGATGATCGAGAGGTGAAGGTGTGTATCCGGTGATTCGTACTTCTCGACCGAGAGCATCAGCGGTTCTGATGACGTTTCCTACATTGTAAGCGGAGCGGATATTTTCAAGGATGATGATTTTTTTAGGCATTGTGGATCGGATAATAAATAAGGTTTGAATTCAGATTTTTTGAGTTTTATTTTTTTTGATTGAGCTATTTTAGTTTCAAGAGTTTTGTTTTTGTAGGAGAGGAGAGGGCAAACAGATCGAGGTATTCTTTGAATGCAATGATGGCGAGGTCATTGACTATGGAAAATGAGTGAAAATGGGGTGTCTGTAAGAGCTTGCTATAATGTCTACTCAAACGATGCTTGATTTGACCTTGCTCTGTGATGAGGTAAGTGTGAAGGATTGGTTTGTTGTCTTTTTCTGAGAAGAAAGAGAGTAGCTTTTTATCGCTATTTCGTAGAAGTGGAGAACTAGGAATTTGAGAAATTTTCATTGTAGTTTGGGTTCCTGAGAATGTGAGAGGATTAAGCTCTAAAGTAAGTCTTTCACTGGTTTTTGAGGTGTGAAGGAGTGAAATCCCTTTTGAAGAATGGACAAAGAAGTCAGATTTTGGGTCTAGTGAAATACTCGGTGTAGACTGTGATGCGGGGAGGGGGAGAATTTCACTTTGATCATTGTTTGCGAGAATGAGGCTATTTTGTCCAGTAATGAGCTGAGAAAAGTTGCCTTGTGTTCTAGCGAGAATTTGGTGGGTCGCGAGTTTGCTAAACTTGGTGTCAAAATTAGCTAGGCTGAGTTGTTTGATGTTCCCACTGTTTTGGACGAGGAGAATATTTGGAGTATTGATTGATTTTTGAGAAAAGCTAAGTAGATTTCCGCTCAAAAGTGCATTTTCTGTGAGATGGAGTCTTGGTTCTAGGGTAAATCTTTGCAAGAGTGTCGTTTGTGATCAACTTGCTGAACTAATACAATTTTCACAGTTAAAATTCTGATTTTTGAGATTTTTTGCAAAGAAAAGGTAATCTTGTCCAAAGAAAATATGATCAATATTTCCTAGATAGTAATTAAGTTCTGGAGCTTTTTCAGGAGCATCCAGATCAAAAATGGAAATACTGGTAAATTTTGGAGAAAAACCTGTTAATAACTGATATTGGAGGTCTTTGCACGATGGGGAAAGAGTAAGGCCAGTGCTAAGGGCATTTTCTGTTATATTAAGGGTTGGGAGGTTTTCTACAGCTTGATGTTTTGCAAGTTTTGATAGTTCATTTCTGGTAAATCAGGTTTGAGATAAGATAAGGAGTTTTTGATTCATCGTAGAAATAGTTTGAATCGGTGCAGAAAAAGTCAGATTTTTGATATTTTTTATTTTATCATTTTGAATCTGATATCGTAAAACTTGTGATCAAGATTGGTTTTGTACAGAGAGAAGAAGGAGGTCTCAGTCTAGAATACGGTGCTGGATGGATTTTCGGCTTTTGGGAAGTTTAATACGAGCGATGAGATTTGTAGAGATAAGGTTGGGAGCAGTGTTTTTGATGATCAAGATTGAGTGGTCTTGTAAAAGAGAGGTATATGTGCTAGAGAGGCTGGTTTCATCAGAAAAAAAAGGAGCTGAAAAGCCTGACTCTTGAGTGAGGTCTTTGTTATTTTTTAGGAAAGTTTGGAGGGAGGAGCTAAAATCTATGCAGGAATTGTAATTTTTCCAGGTAAGATCAGCAGAAAAAGTTCCGTTGAATAGAGAAAAAATGGAGAGAAGAATCAGATTTAAAACTATTTTTTTCATCGTCTATGAGCAAGGTTAAATTTGATTTTAGATTACGGTTTTGGGCGATTTTTTCAAGGTGAAAATTTTAAAATAAGAGATGATACAATAAAACTTGATTTTGTCAAGGAGATTAGTATACTAAAATTTCAAAACATATATTCACTAAAATCTTAATTTATGGCAATTATTATTGATGTTAGTCCTAAGGTACGACTTCCTAAGAAGTTGACTTTGGAGGTACAGACCAGCTTGTCTGGTAGTCACGAATCTGTAATTCTTCCACACAAGAATGCAGATAAAAAGCCGAATCTCATTGTTAAGGTTGAAAAGACAGAATTCACCTCTAATCCTATCGTGTGCATTCAGGTACCAGCGTTTCCTACTGTGCAGCGTGTGGTAGATATTCCTTCACTCTTGCTTCCTTTGTTTCGAGGACTTCGCATTGATTTGCAAGTGCCTGATGGGATGCCAGGTTTGATTTTTCCTTCTCAGATTGTCCTTGACAATACGTTCTTTGATGACGTGTTTACGGTAAAGATTGATGATGTTCGAGATCTTCCTCAGTTGATCATCAAGCAGGATGGCCGTGTGCTATTTCAGCATTGGATACCTCTGGCAAGGCAAATTGTCAAAAGGACGGAGATTTCTGGGATTCAGGATTTTCTCTTGGATAAGAACGGCAAATGCTTTTTTGTCTATTCTTCGTTTGCAACGGACAAGACTTGTGGAGTTTATCTTTATAAGGATTTGCCACGAGAAACGCCCTCATTTGAGGGGCTTGTAATCGGAGAGAAGGGGATTTTCTTTAAAAGGTCGTCTCATTCTCGTGCCTTGAAGCTTTCTGATGTTAATCTCTGGGATGAAATTATTCCATATCCAGATGGGTTTATCGGAGTATCTCGTAATAACGAAGGTCGTTCTCAAGTGTGGATCAATGGAGTTTACCTTATTTATCAAGGAGCTTTTGATAACGTTCAAGCTGCTCCTGATGGAGCTGTTTATGTGCTCTTCAAGGGGATCTTGACTAGGATTACTCTAGAGTGAAACTTGTGGTGATTACACCAAAAAAAAAGAAACTGTGGTTGTTTTTCTTCCACAGTTTTTTCTAGAAATAAAAAAAGATAAAAGTCAGATTTCTACTTTTATCTTGAGATTTTTCTGGTGTTTAATAATCACAATTTTTTTCATCAAGAATGATATCAACAAGACTGCCTTTGGGATATTCTCCTGGGATGATACAGTGAATATAGTTTTCAGTTCGTCACTTCGATTTTCAGTTTTTTACTTCTTCGATGAGTACTTGGAATTTGTGTCCATAGTTTTGAGCAACTCGTTCATCACGGATGAGATCTCCGATTTCGATCAGTTTTCTATTTCTTTCTTTTCTGATTTCATTGGGAATTTGATCTGGAAGACGAGAAGCTGGGATCGGATCTGCCTTATGATGATCTGAGAATGGGAAGGCATGGAGCTTGGTTATGCGATATTTTTGTACTCCTTGGCAAGTTTTTTCGAAATCTTCCTCTGATTCTCCTGGGAAACCACAGATGATGTCTGCTCAAATTGAAATTTGATCACGGTCTGGACGGTCAAGATTTCTGATTTTCGTCAGTACTTCATCAAGTTTATCCGAGAGATATCCTCTGTTCATCAGTTTGAGGACTTTGTCAGAAAAAGATTGAATCGAAAAATGAAAATGAGGAACAAATCTAGGATTTTTTACAATTTCAAAAAACTCATCGGTGAGATATTGAGGATCGATACTGGAAATCCTAATTCTCGGGATATTAGTTTGTTCTAATATTGCTCTGAGAAGCTCTGGAAAGCGGCTCTCGTCTGCATTTCTCGTATTTTGAGATCATCGAGCAGCGAGATTGATTCAGGTGATTACGATCTCTTGTCAGCCTTGTTTTTCTATTTCTTTGATTTCATCAATGATTTCAGCAAGAGGGCGATTTCTATGAGGTCCTCTCTTGAAAATTGTGAGACAGAAAGAGCAGTGGTTATCACATCAGTTTTGGATGATAACATAGTTTTTAGTTCGGAGTTTTTGTCCTGGGGTAGTAAGTCCATTGGTAAAAGATGTAGCACTTTGTGCTGGATCTTCGGCAAGGAGAAGAATTTTTTCCTCATAAGGAGCAAGCTCTGGATAGTTCTGGAAAAAAAGAGCTCTATCTGTAGCTTCTCCCTTGGTAATTGAGCCACAACCTGCAATATATACTCTCTTGTCTTGGTGGAGTTGATCAAGGATTTCTTTGACTCGTTTTGATTTTGCGCGATCGGTTACTACGCAGGTTGCAACGAGAAAAATATCATCTTCAGCTTGTTGAGTAGCCTCTAGATGAGCAATTCGTTTATTGAGGTAGAATTTATTGACTTTACAACCGTAAACTTTATGTTCCATAAAAGACTGAAATCAGAATTAAATCTTTTTTCATCATAAGAAAAGGGGAGAATAAAAGCAAGTGATTTTTTACTCAATGTCAAAAGTGGAAAATCCAGTGAACATCACATCTCTTAACCGATTGCCACATTCTCGGTCTTTGTCGTAAGTGCAATGTTTTTTGAGTCAAGGGATAAGATCAAATCGGTATTGTCTGGTAAATCAATATTGTCGAGAGGAGAAGACTCGTTTTTGATTTCTTCAGAGCTCAGCATCTGCATAGGGAATCGATCAGACAAAAAGATTCGGGTCGTGAATCCGTTTTTTAAATTCTTGAGGTGTTCTGATTGTAATATCAAGGGATTCGAGATATTGATTTTTTTCCCAGTTTTCAATAGGTTTATCTTCTTCTCCAAGGTGGTGGTTGGTTTGGTTTTGGAGGTAGATGCGGATTCTTTGGCCGTCCATAGGGTCGGATTCTTGTTGGATCCAGAGTGGAGAGCCTCGCTCTTTGCCAAAAAGTACCTCAAAACCATAGACTTCATTTCTATAAAGCAAATCTTCTCAAGATTTGATGGCGATATCGTGTGCGTTATCTTTGGTTATAACTACTTTTGATCAGGAAAGAAAACGAGGAGGAAAGTCTGATTTTTGCTTTTGTTTTTCTCAAGTGATGGATTGGTTTTTTTCGACCTTTTGAGTAAAGTGGTGCTGAGAAAAGTAGGCTCAAGAGATGATGCAGAGGCTTGCGAGGATTCGAAATATTGTCCAGAAAAATATTTTCATAATGAATATATAGCTAATAAAGAGAAGAGTCTTCAATTGAAGACTCTTTATCAAGAGAGTCGTTTTGAATTAAAAATCAAGTGATTTTTTACTCAATATCAAAGGTGGAAAATCCAGTGAGCATTATGAGTTTTAGGGGATCTTCCCCACAATTTCGTCATCCATATCCATCATTGCTAGGTTCGCATTGTTTTCCCATTTCTGGAAAATATTGCAAAAGAACCCCGTGACTTAAAGTTGTCCCAAAGTATCAAAAAACTCGTTTTTTGTTTTCTCAGAGTTTGCCGAGTTTTAGATATTCCGTATCGTAGATAAGATCGTCTTTTGCTTCATCAAGCCGCTGATGATAGTCTTGATGTGATTTTGCATAAATTGATAGCGGAAAGTCGTATTTTCCTTGGTACTGCATATAGAGCGTAACCATCTTCCCATGTATGGGATTTTCTTCAGATTGGATTCGTACGGGAGGAGCTCGTTTTTTGTCAAGGAGGATTTGAAAGCCGTAGATTTCGTTTCTATACAAAAGATTTTCTCCCGTTTTGATGACAATGTCATATGCGTTCTGTGGAGTGATAGTAAACTCAGGAATGGATCAAGAAAGAGAAAAGAAATCTGATTTTTGATCTTGTTTTTCTCAAGTGGTGGATTGGTGTTTTTCGCTCTTTTGAGTAAAGTGGTGCTGAGAAAAATAGGCTCATGAGATGATACAGAGGCTTGTGAGGATTCAAAAAAGTGGTCGTGTGATTTTTTTCATTGGAATAAGTAAACTAAAATTTTGTATTATCATAACAAATTTGAGAGGAAAGTCAAAGAAAGTCAAATTTTATCTTTTTTGATTCCTCAGAGAAAACACTTGAAAAAAAAGGCAGATTCCTTAAGCTACTAGTTAGTGATTTATTTTTAGATCACAATTAAAAAGAATAGTTATATTGACGAATAAAAAATATCAAAAGTCAGATTTTTTAGCTTAATTTTTATAAAAAGATGGCATATGTTCATTTGCATGGATATAGTACGTATTCGTTTTTGGAGGGAATTGGTACTCCAAAGCTTATCGTTCAGAGGGCAAAGGAGCTTGGACAAACTGCGATTGCTTTGACAGATCTTGGTGTGATGTATGCCTCAATCTTGCATTTCAAGGCAGGAAAGGAGCAAGAGATCAATGCGATTGTTGGAGTAGAGCTAGGTTTTGTGCTTGATATTCATGGGATAAAAAATAAAGAAATCTGAACTATGACTTTGTTGTCTAAGGATTTTAAAGGATATCAAAATTTGCTCAATTTGACGACTTTTGCAGGGCAGGAGGGTATTGAAAAGTTTCCCAAAATTGACCTTCCTACTTTGAAAAAATACAATACGCAACTTATTGCTTTGATTGGAGGTACTCGCTCACGAATCTCAACGATGCTTACTGCAGGGGAATCACTTGATAAGATCAAGGAAATCTTGCTTATGGTTAGAGAGACACTTGGTGAAGAAAATTGCTATCTAGAAATCACAGCACAAGAGGAAAAGACCCATCCTCAGATTGCAAAGATCAATCAGGTATTGATCCAGTTTTCTAAAGAATTGGATATCCCTTGTATCGTGAGTAACCATTATTTTTATCCTAAGAAGGAAGATAAGCCTACTCAAGAGCTGGCAATGGCGATCAAGGATAATCTTAGGCTTTATGATCCAAATCATAGGAAATATGATACGCTCAATCATATTATGTCTGAGGAGGAGATTCGCAGCATTGTAAGTAAAAATGGATATAGTACTGAGCAAATTGATACTCGATGTGAAAATACTGTCAAAATTGCAGAACAATGTCACACTGAAATCGCAATGGGGCAGATGCTTTTTCCTAAGTATGAGGGAGAGGAGGAAGTTGTAGCATTATATGAAAAGTATAAAAATGAACTCGTGGAAGAAACAGTCTAAAAAATCTGATTTCTTTCTTCTTTTTTTTAATTTTATTTTGGTTTGTGAGATGAAGAGAGTTGTGGTAGTTTTTGTGATTATGCTTTGATTTTTGGTTTTGGTAGGTTGTGGAGAATCCTCAAAGACAGAAATAGTAAATGAAAAGCCAGAACTTGCACCGATCTGTCCAGAAGGCTATTATTGGCTCGATACGATCAAATCCTGTGCGATTTTGGATGATGATATGCTGGAGTAGAGGAGAGATTTCCTTGATTTTTGAGTATGAAAGAGTATATTAGTTATTGTAAAACAAATATTTCACAAAAAACAATATCGTTTCGGGGTGTTTACTTTGTAAACAATATTCCTCCTTGAGAGGAACACTATATGAATGTTTTTTGCATTTTTCATCCCAAAAAAGATGTAAACAGTAAATTAGTCTGACTGTAACTAGACTAAACAACAATAAATTCTTAAAAGTATGAAAAGATTTATTGGAATGCTCTTTGGAGTATTGATGGTTATGGTTGGAGTATTCTCCAGCTGTGACAAGAACGAGGAATTGAATCAAGTTCCTCAAACTGAGACGAAAGAGACTCGAGCTAGTGCTTTGAGATCAGCTTCTGCACTCTCTTATGGTATGCATATCGTAGGACCTTTACCTTATGCAGATCCTTTACATGGTCGCCCGAATGAAACGGCATACAAGTTCTATGTGGCAAATCCTCCTAGTGACTTGCAAGGTGTGGTGATTGTATTCTCTACGCCAGCAGGCGGAAAAGTTACGAGAGTGATGCAAAAGAACTCTGCAGGAAACTTCTTCCACGAACAAACACTTTCTCAGTCAGGACGATATGAAGTGAAGTATCTACTTCGCTATCGTACTCCAAAGGCAGAGAAAACTGTTGTTCCAGCATCTGGATTCATTGACAACACACTTGTAAACTTTGATGGTACTACTAAGAAATTAGTATGGCCTTTCGGAGCTGATGGATCTAGCTGGAATAATCGTATTGGGCTTTATGGGCAACGATGGCATGGAGGCCAAGAAGGAGGATCAGGTAATGGCTATGGTCAGGGTGGACATGTAGGTGTTTCTGAATATTATTCTGATGATTGGAATCGAGGAAGTGGAGACCAAGATAATGGTGCAGTGATTCGATCTCCTTTAGATGGAATTGTTGAGGAAGTTTCATCTCAGAGAATAAAAGGTCAACTAGTAGAAAGTAAATATGTTGCAATTGTTCAAAAAACAGCTAGTGGGAAAGTTTATCGATTTTATGTTTCTCATCTCAAAGAACAGGGGGTTAAGAAAGGACAGTATGTCCAGGCAGGAGTGACCGTGATAGGTTTGCTTGGAAATACTGGAACAAAGTATTCTCATGCTCACTGTAATTTGAGAGATGTCACAAACGGTAAAAAAGTCTCAGTACCTTTTGATTTCTCAGCACAATGATCTTGATTTTCTTGATCATTTTACTATCTAAAGAGGAGGAGCATTTTTCTCCTCTTTTATTATTTTGATAAGTTATGAAGAAAATAGTTCTTGCTGTTTGCTTGAGTTTGATATTCGCTTTGTTTTGAT